>NZ_JBIBJK010000010.1:0-116907 GCF_042958635.1 Streptomyces sp. NPDC007971 | reverse complement strand
GGTTACCCAACTCCTCCTCGATGGTGAGGGAGGCACGGTAGCGTTCCTCGGCCTGCTGGTAGTCCCCCCGCAGCTGCGCGATGATGCCGAGCTGGTGGTAGCTGCTGGCGATGCCGGAGCGGTTACCCAACTCCTCCTCGATGGTGAGGGAGGCACGGTAGCGTTCCTCGGCCTGCTGGTAGTCCCCCCGCAGCTGCGCGATGATGCCGAGCTGGTGGGAGCTGGTGGCGATGCCGGAGCGGTTGCCCAACTCCTCGCTGATGGTGAGGGAGGCGCGGTAGTGTTCCTCGGCCTGCTGGTAGTCCCCCCGCTCCTGCGCGATGGTGCCGAGCTGGTGGGAGCTGCTGGCGATGCCGGAGCGGTCGCCGAGCTCCTCGCTGATGGTGAGGGAGGCGCGGTAGTGCTCCTCGGCCTGCTGGTAGTCCCCCCGCTCCTGCGCGATGGTGCCGAGCTGGTGGGAGCTGGTGGCGATGCCGGAGCGGTCGCCGAGCTCCTCCTTGATGGTGAGGGAGGCACGGTAGCGTTGCTCGGCCTGCTGGTAGTCCCCCCGCAGCTGCGCGAGCCTGCCGAGCTGGTGGTAGCTGGTGGCGATGCCGGAGCGGTCGCCCAACTCCTCCATGACGGTGAGGGAGGCACGGTAGCGTTCCTCGGCCTGCTGGTAGTCCCCCCGCAGCTGCGCGATGATGCCGAGCTGGTGGGAGCTGGTGGCGATGCCGGAGCGGTCGCCCAACTCCTCCTTGATGGTGAGGGAGGCACGGTAGCGTTCCTCGGCCTGCTGGTAGTCCCCCCGCAGCTGCGCGATGATGCCGAGCTGGTGGGAGCTGGTGGCGATGCCGGAGCGGTCGCTCAGCTCCTCGGCGATGGTGAGGGAGGCGCGGTAGTGTTCCTCGGCCTGCTGGTAGTCCCCCCGCTCCTGCGCGAGCCTGCCGAGCTGGTGGTAGCTGCCGGCGATGCCGGAGCGGTTGCCCAACTCCTCGTCGATGGTGAGGGAGGCGCGGTAGTGCTCCTCGGCCTGCTGGTAGTCCCCCCGCACCTGCGCGATGATGCCCAGCTGGTGGATATAAGCGGCAGCAGTGCGGGAGCCGGCCGGGACCCAGGTGAGGGATTCCTCTACCAGGCGTTGTTCCCAGTCCCAGGCTCCCCAGGTGTGCAGCTGGGAGCACACCCCCTGGGTGACAGTGTCGGCTTGGTCGAGGTCGCCTCCCTGGTGGTGGTGATGGCGTACCTCGATGAGCTGGGTGATGTCGTCGGTGAGAGGTTGGGGCCACATGCTGACGCGCCACTGCCAGTAGGCGGCGGCCCGCTGGTGAGCGGCTTTGAGTGCGTCGGAGTGGGCGCGCCTGCGGAGTGCGTCGGCGGTCCAGTGGTGCACCGTCACGCCGGTGGGCGGGCTGCCCGGTTCGTCCTGGGGTGCGGGGGCTGGGGAGACCAGCCCGAGTTTGCACAGCCGCTTCAACGCGTTCCTGCCCTGGCCGTTCAGGTCGACCGGAGGGCGCCGGAGCTCCTTCACAATTGCTGTGTATTCGGTGATCGTCTCGGGTGTCAGGCCGAAGTTGTTGTCCGGTCCTGCTCCGGCCGCGTGGGCCTCGGCAATGCGCGCGCCGATCGTCTCCAGACTTTGCAGGAGGGCGGGGTCGGGTTCGGGGGGTGTGGTCAGCTGGGACAGCTGCCAGGCGGCCCCGGTGGAGTCGACCGGGGTGCGGTAGATGGCCATCCCGTCCAGCAGCCGCCGTGCGCCGGGCACGTCTTCGAGCTGGTCGAGGAGGGTGTCGAGAAGGATGTCGTCGACCGCGAGGGTGACGGTCTCGGCCAGTGCCGTGTCCAGGTCACCCTTAACGTCTGCCAGCCAGCGTTCGGGATCGGGAATGCCGCGGTTCTCCAGAACGGCTTCCATGCGGTTGGCGATGTCGGGGAAACGCGCTTGGCCGCCGCGCAGCAGGGCGTCGAGGTACTCCAGGGCGCGCGGGTGGCCTCCGACGTCGGTGTACGCGCGGTGCTGGTCGGCGGGGGTGAGGGTGTCGAGGCCGGGCAGGCGCCAGATGAGTTTGCGGGTCTCGGCCAGCGACAGCGGTCCCAGGTGATGGGTGGTGAGCCGTTTGTGGGCGCGCTGAGGGAGGCTGAAGGGGTAGCGGCTGGTGACCAGCAGCTTCGTCTGCGAGCTCGCCGCCGCCCACGTCGCCAGGAAAGCCGCCAACGCCGGGTCGGACAGCTCCCAACCATCGCCTGACCGAACAAGCAGATCTTCGGCATTGTCCACGACCATCAGCACCGGAAGCCGCGGCAGCACGGTCTGGCGGACCAGCTCCCACCGGTCCCGCCATGGCGAACGGGCGTCCATCAGGGCCAGTGCGGCGCGCCGCAAAGCGTCGGTCTCCGCCAGATCCTCGGTCACGCAGTGAGTGTTCAGGCGCTGTCGCAGGGTTTCCAGGACGGCGTCGACGGTACGGGTCGTGCTGGCCGCAACCGGCACGATCAGCCGGTCCTGGGCGCCGTAGTGGTGCAGGAGTTCGGCGGCCAGCGTGGATTTGCCGACCCCACCGATGCCATGCACCAGCACCCCCGCCTGCTGGGGATCCCGCAGGGCTGACAGCAGCCGGCGTAGCTCGGCGCGCCGGCCCACGAACTCACCGGCCTTGCGCACCACCATGCCCTCGTCCAGCACTGTCTCTGGCACGACTGGCACCCGGTCGGCGCCGGGGGCGCGGTCGAATAAGGGCAGCGGGGGGCCCGCCAGGAACAGCGCCGGGGTCGCCCACTCCGGCCACGCGGCGCGCGGATCGTTCTCCGGCAGCTGCCGGCGCCGGGTCTCCAGGGTGCGGCGGGCCTGGGAGAGAGCGGTCAGCGGGTTGGGGTGCTCGGCCCGCGCCAGCGCCTCGTACATCTCTGCAGCCAGTTCGGTGGCGTAGTGGTCCGTGACGGAATCGGTCATCGCCAGCACCGCCGGCACCCCGCGCTCCAGCAAGGCGCGCGCCAGCCCGGCCCGGACCCGCCCCACCTCACTCACAACATCAGCACCGGGCCCTTCAGCGTCGGAGTCGGAGCCCCCCTCGTCACCTGAGGGCAGCTCTTCCGGTTCCTCCGCATCCTGTGTCACGGGGGTGCGGGCGGTGGAACAGCCGGCCAGCACCACCAACGGAACCCCTCGATCGGTGGGCAGGCCCTCTGCCATGAACCGCTGCGCATCGACCTCGTCGACCTGGCCCTGCTCGCCTTCCAGCAGCAGGATGCCCGGCTTGGCATGGCAGGACAGGTGCAGGATGTGGAAGCGTTCCCGCTCCAGAATCCTGCGGATCTCGGCGAGGCTGCCCCAATTCAGCACCCGCACGTAGGCGCCGTGCTCGGACCGTGCCGGGTCTACGGCGTCCAGGATCCGGCCCAGCTCCCGCTCGTAGTCAAGAAGTTCACCCCCGCCGGATTCCGGGCTGGCCACCACCGCCAGAATCCGCAACGGACCCGGCACCTGCACCGCGACCGGCGGACTCTGGCGCCGCACCGTGCGGTACAGCTCCACCTGCTCCGACAGCACCAACGGCCGTACCGCACCCGGAACAGTCAGGGTCTCCCACGGCAGATCTACCCACCCCGGGTCATCCACTGCCAGCCCGATCCGCAACGACGCATGACGCGCCTGGGCCAGCTGCTCCTCCCGGGCCAGAGCCGCCGCCACCTCACCGCACACGAACCGCTCACCCAGCGCCCCACCCACGGCAACCAGCGCCCCTGCCACCCCTCCGGGAGCGGCTGTCTCCACCAGGGACGGCGATCGCCGCGTGGCCAGGCCGCTGGTGGCCCGAGTACGGGCTCGCTGCAGCATCCATAACTGCTGCTCAAGACCGCGATCCACCCCGCGCGGCACACAGGACATCTCACCGCCCACGGTGGAGAACGCCACCGCCCCCGTGCCGACCCGTAACTCCGCATGCGTGGGCCCGTCCGGCCGGTAGGCCACCGCATCGGGCACCACCAGCGCCCCGCCCCGCTCCGGGCGCTGCGCCGACGACAGCCCCCGCACCGCCCGCTCCACCTGCCTCACCCGCTCCACGTACTGGGCCGGGGAAGCCACGTAACGGAAGTCGATGTACAGCCGCGCTGCGATGAAAGGCGGCAGCTCCACCTCGCCCAACAGGACCGGGATCAGGCGCTGTCCTCGCTTCACTGCGGCGGCCACGGCGGCATCGAACTCCTCACCGCACCACCCGGACTCCACCCAGTGCCGGCTGACGACAGTCACCACAGCACCAGCTGTCGCCAGCCCGTCCTGCAACCGCGACGCCACCCGCTCGCCCCCGACCAGCTCCCACTGATCCAGCCACACATCAAGACCCAGCCGATGCAGATTCTCCGCCAGGGTCTTCGCCCACGGCTCATCCTCATGCGCATACGACACGAACGCGTCGAACCGATCAACCTCAGCCACACCGCACCCCCCGAACCGGGCGCCCCTGCACCAGGTGAGCGCCCCGGCAACTGGTATTCACGCCGACCACACGCTAGAGCACCCCAGGGCCCCCTACGCCTGGAATGGCCTCATTGCCCCCTACCCATCGGCGGCCCGCGATACGATCCACAACCCCGCAAAACACTGCGCGAACCGGACGCGACGGGCTGCTGGGCGGTCTTACGCAAGGTCGGTGCAGCGGCTTTGGGGTGGCGCTGCTATGGCGCGAGTGATCATGGCCCCGTAAGCTTGCGGCGTGTCGGGCAGTCTGTGGACCTGCCCGGTAAAGCACGACGTTGGGGCCATGATCTGCGAGGCTCGCGCCAAAGTGGCTCCGTAAAGCCGCGGAGCCGACCGCCCCAGCCACGGTGTACCCCTTCTCTGGCATCAGGCGGCTGGTTGCTGTGCGCGCGGCACGGGCGCCGGCCGGGCTGGAGCGGGGCGGAGACAGGAGCGTAGGTCCGGCCGGGGGCCGGGCCGCGCGCGGTGAGCGGAGCGAGCCGCCTTGAACTAGTAGAGAAAGTTGTAACTCACTCTGTGGGCCGGGGCTTGAAGTCGTAAGCGCAGGCTGGGAGTTCGATGCCCTCGCGATGGGCGAGCGGCAGGTAGGTCACCGGTCGGATCGTCCAGGTGATGCGGGTGTCAGCATGGGTGACGGACACCGTGCAGGACTCGGAACGCAGCAGGGCTCGTCTGGTCTCGGTCCGGTCGTCGTACAGCCACTCCCACGCCTCGTCCGAAGCGTCCGCATCCAGCGCTGGCGAGATCGTGCGCAGCGCAACCGCGACCCAGCGATCAGCCTGTGGAGCTGAGTAGGCGTCGAAGGATGCCAGTAGCGCCGGCCCCCGCTGCTCAGTGAGGTCTTCCGTCCAGCACTCGCACCAGAAGCCGCGTCGGGTGTTGCCCATCAGCACGGGTGGCCTCCTCCGTGAGTACCCGCGAACAACTCCGCGGTGACCGTGTGGCCCTGGTCGCTGTCGTGGACGACCACTCGATGGGCGATCGCGCTGACCATTCCCAGGCCTCGGCCGTGCTCGGCGTCCTGGTCCTGGTGCTCGACCTTCGGAGCGCTAGCCGCGCCCCCGTCGTCCGTCACCGACACTGCGACCACCTGTGCCGAGACGGCGACGGCCAGGTGGAAGCTGCCGGACTCGTAGCCGCTGGCCGTGTGGAGGATCGCGTTCGCGCTCAGCTCGCTCACGATCAGTTCGGCGTCTTCCGCTAAGGGGGAGTCTCGCAGGATGTCGCGGGTCCATCGGCGGGCCCGGCTCACCTCTTCCGGGAATCCTGGGCAACTGAGCCCCCAGACCTTCGCCGTACTCGTATACTCGTGCATACAAGTTCCTTCATGCTGGTAGGCCGCCATGTGCAGCGGGTTCGGGCTAGACGAGTTTCACGCCGTCGTGGGCGCGGATGGCCGGCGGAGACGCCGCGTCGAGTGCGTCCAGGACGCGGATCGCGTACGCCTCGTCGGCAAGTTCGGATACCTCTTCGCGGGTGGCCCAGCGCAGTGCGCGGGTCTCGTCGCCAGTGGTGGGCGTGCCGTCTGCGGCCTCGCAGCGGAACACCAGCGAGACGATCAGGCCCGTCATGTTCTTGTAGACGCCGGTCAGGGTCGCCGGAAGGGCGATTTTGATGCCGGTCTCTTCGAGGACTTCGCGCTGGAGGGCCTCGGGGATGGTTTCCTCGCGTTCGAGGACGCCGCCCGGCGGCTCCCAGTGACCGTTGTCCCGGCGCTGGATCAGGAGGGCCCGGCCATGGTCGTCGACGACGACTCCGGCCACGCTCACGGAGTGCGGGCGTTCTGTGCTCACGTTCCTCGGCCCTCTCGGCTGGCTAGGCTCTCCACCGTAGCAACACCACTCGCCCACTCGTCTAGATACCTAAAGGAGTACTCAACGTGAGCCCTCTCCCTTCGGGCCTTCTCGGTGATCTCGATCCCACGAGCGATCGTGCGGTCTTCCGGCAGATCGCCGACCAGCTGCGTGAGGCCATCGACCGTGGGCGATTCCGCGAGGGTGAAAAGCTGCCCTCGGAAGCCGAGCTTGTGGATCACTACGGGGTGTCCCGGATGACCGTCCGCAACTCCTTCTCCGTCCTCACGGGCGAGGGCCTGGTGCACGCCGAGCACGGCAAGGGCGTCTTCGTCCGGCCCCGTCCGCCCGTGCGACGCCTCGCCTCCGACCGGTTCGCCCGGCGGCACCGGGAGCAGGGCAAGTCCGCCTTCATCGTGGAGGCCGACGCGGCCGGCGGTCACCCCAAGGTCGACAGCCTGGAGGTCAAGGAGGAGAAGCCGAGCCAGGACATCTCCACCCGGCTCGGGTCCGTGCGGAGAGTCCTCGCCCGTCGGCGCCGGTACCTGCTCGACGGGAAGCCGGTGGAGTTCGCCGCCTCCTACCTCCCACTCGACATCGCCCGCGGGACCCCGATTGCCGAGCCGAACCCCGGCCCCGGCGGCATTTACGCCCGCCTCGAAGAGCTGGGTCATCAGCTCGACCACTTCGAAGAAGAGATCCGTGCCCGGATGCCCTCGCCCGCCGAGGTCAAGACGCTGCACCTGGCGGCCGGCGTGCCCGTCATCCACCTGATCCGTACCGCCTTCGACACCGAGGGGCGAGCGGTCGAGGTCTGCGACACGGTCATGGCGGCGGACGCGTACGTCTTGTCGTACCAGCTTCCGGCGACGTGACCGGATGAGCGGCGGCACGGCTCTAGGCGGTCGGTTCGCCCTCGTCGTCGGGGGTGCGAGGCGTGAACATGCGGCCGATGTTGTTCCACATGAAGCTCTCCCGCCAGTCGGGCTTGTCGGCCACCCAGGCGAGGAGTGCTTGCAGGACCTTCTCCTGGGACACCGTCTGTGTCTGGTAGTGCTCCGTGGGGACGCCGTCGCGGTGTTCCAACTGGTAGGTGTTGTTCTCGCGGAACCAGACCTGGATGTACCAGTCGCCCTCGATGGCCTCGTCCTGCCGCTCAAGGATCAAGTACTCGTTCCCGCGTCGCAGGTTGGCGAGCATGGTTCCTATGGCTGGCTTCGAGGGCCGCTTCACCACGTGGCCTCGGCCGTTGGTCGCAATCAGCATGGGTGGATTCTGGCGGGTGGGTCTGACAGGGGCTCAGGGCACTTCTCCGAACTCGTACATCCCAACAGGCATACTCGTATAGACGAGTGGGCAAGTTGTGTGGCAAGGTGATCGCGCGACCCCGGGAGATCGGGTTCGCAGATTGCATCTTGTATAGACGAGTGGATAGGAGTGTGTGCCTTGCGCACCATCCGTGTTGAGACCGCCGCCGCCACGATCCTCCTCACCGAGGCACCGGAGCCGAAGGTCCGCGACCGGCAGACCGGCGAGATCGCCAAGGACGCCACCAGCGGCGAGGCGCTGATGACTATCGGCGTCGTCTACATCGAGGAAGGAGAGTCCTCGCTCATCAAGGTCACCATCCCCGAGGGCGGTGTCTCCGAGGGGCTGGTGCTCGGCTCGCCGGTCTCGCTGCCGGGGCTCATCGCCCGGCCGTGGGAGAGCGTCTTCAACGGGCAGCAGCGTCACGGAATCGCCTACCGCGCCGCCGCCGTCACCCCGGCCGCCTTCCCGAACGCCATGGGGAACGCTGCCTGATGTCCGACCTGACAACGCTCCTGGGAGTGGGTGGTCCTGTCGCCGCGCTCGGCGCTGGGGCCGCCTATGCCCGGGCCAAGCACCCCGTCCTCTTCTGGTGCACGGTCGGCGGCCCGGCGTCCACCGCCCGGCTGCTCAGCTCGTACGCCTCGGTCATGGAGGCGTGCGGCCTGACTGTGGCGCCCTCGCGGCTGCGCGTCCTTGCCATGAAGGCCACCACCCGACGTGAAGTGCGGCCGGTACCACCCCGCCGGGGCATCATCCGGCCCACCACGACCGGCTTACGGCTCCGGCTCCGCCTCGCGCCCGGACAGGAACCCGCCGACCTCGCCGCCTCGGCCGAGCGCCTTCGGCACGCCTGGGGCGTACACGCCGTCTATGTCACCACCGTCAAGCCGGGTGTCGTGGAACTGCGCCTGGTCGGCTTCGACGTCCTGCGCAAGGTGCGCATGCCACGCAAGACCGAAGCAGGGTTCCTCAAGGTCCCGGTTGCGCTGCGGGAGGACGCCATGCCCTTCGTACGCGACTACCGGACCGTTCCCCACCAGCTCACCCTCGGCGCAACGCTGTCGGGCAAGTCCATGTACCTGCGCCACCTCATCTCCGGGCTCGCCCCTCAGTGCGTCGCCCTGGTCGGCATCGACTGCAAACGGGGTGTGGAGCTGGCGCCCTTCGCCCCGCGCCTGTCCGCGCTCGCCACCGACCCGGCCGAAGCCGCAGATCTGCTGCCAGTGCTCGTGAAGGAAATGGAGGACCGATACGACCTGATCAAGGCCCGGCAGGGCATCGCACCGGACACACCTGAGGAGGAGATCACCTCCGACATCTGGGGCCTGCCCAGAAGCGAACGGCCCGTGCCCATCGTGCTGTTCGTGGACGAAGTCGCCGAGCTGTTCCTCGTCGCCACGAAGAAGGACGAGGAGCGCCGGGACGAGATGGTCACCCAGCTCATCCGACTTGCCCAGCTCGGCCGCGCGGCCGGCATCTATCTGGAAGTCTGCGGGCAGCGCTTCGGCGCCGAACTCGGCAAGGGCGCCACCATGCTCCGCGCCCAGCTCACCGGCCGTGTCTGCCACCGGGTCAACGATGAAGCCTCCGCCAAGATGGCCCTTGGCGACATCGCACCGGAAGCCGTCCTGGCTGCCTGCGCCATCGCCCCCGAACGTCCCGGCCTCGCCGTTGCGGGGGACACCTCAGGCGGCTGGTCCCGCATCCGCACCCCGTACCTCTCCCTCGGTGAAGCCGCCGACATCTGCCGGGAGTGGGCTCACCTGGTGCCCGACCTGCCCTCGCTCACGCCCTTCCGGCCGGACGTTCCCGCAAGGCCCATCGAATCCACGGGCCCGACTGTCCAGCCGCGGCCCGCCACTGACTGACCCATACCTCGGAGCCGCCGCTACTCGACCACCCTCGGCACCCTCCGAGACGCCCGTGCCGAATGGCGTCGAGCGCAGGCAGCAACGGCGAACGCCCCGACGCCAGGCACGACTTACGTCCTTGCGCACTGGGTCTTCGCCGGAACCGGCTTGTCCGACGCCGAAGCCTGGCTCGCCGCATCCCTTGAACCTGCCCCCGGAACGGAAGGAGAGCCCACCGCATGAACGACCGCTACCTGTCAGTCGACCAGGTGGCCGAGCTGCTCGGCACGACCGCCCGCTTTCCCCGGCGGCTCATCGAGGAGCGGCGTATCCAGTACGTGAAGGTCGGCCGGCACGTCCGTATCCCCGAAACTGCGGTCGAGGAGTTCATCAAGTCCCGCACGGTGGAGCCGCTGAGGCGGCCTCGTCCGCGCTATGGGAGGGCTGCCTGATGGCCAACGGCAAGGGCAGGCGGCGTCGCTTCGGAGCCATCAGACGGCTCCCCTCCGGTCGGTACCAGGCGCGTTATCCGGGCCCGGACGGCGTCATGCGTCCGGCACCGTTCACCTTCGAGACGACGGCAGACGCCGACGACTGGCTCGCGGAGAAACAGACCGAGATCCGCCGGGGAGAGTGGCGAGACCTCGAGGCCGGAGCGGTGAGCTTCCGTGCCTACGCCGACAAGTGGGTGGAAGAACGCGAGTTGGCCCCGCTCACTCAGGACCTCTACCGCTACCTCCTCGACAAGCACCTGACTGCTTTCGCCGACTCGGACCTGGACGAGATCACCGCCCCGCGCGTCCGCGAATGGAGAGCCGAGCAGCTCCGCGTCACGGGTGCCAAGACGATGATTGCCAAGGCGTACCGGTTCCTCAAGGGCGTCATGGAAACGGCCGTCGACGACGAGCTGATCCAGCGCAACCCGTGCCGGATCAAGGGGGCCGGTAAGGAGAAGGCCGCCGAGCGCCGTATCGCCACCGTCGCTCAGGTCGACGCCCTCGCCGAAGCCGTGGGGATGCGGTGGCGGCTCATGGTCTACCTCGGCGCCTACGGCCCGATGCGGCCGGAAGAGCTGGCGGGCCTCCGCCGCCGGGACGTCGACCCGGACACCCTCCGCATCCGCGTTCGTCTCGCCGAGCCGGAGCGGATGAACGGGCGACGCGTCCAGGGCGAGACCAAGAGTGAGGCCGGAACGAGGACTGTGATTCTTCCCGCGTTCCTCCGCCGGGAGCTCCGCTGGCACCTGGGGTCGTACGCCGAGCCGGGACCCGATGGACTGCTCTTCGTGGGGGAGAAGGGGGCGCCCTTCCGCCGTAGCACCTTCGGCCGGAAGTGGCGCAAGGCGCGCGAGATCGTCGGTATGCCCGAGGGCTTCCGGTTCTACGACCTCCGGCACACCGGGCACACGCTCTCCACCCGATCCGGTGCCACGCTCAAGGACACGATGGTTCGCGCCGGGCAGTCCTCCGAGAAGGCGGCGCTGATCTATCAGCACTCCGACGACGAGCGGCAGGAAGAGGTCGCCGCCGGCCTCGACGCCACCGTCCGGAAGGCACGGGCCGTCGCAGCCAAGAAGGCGCCTGACAGGCCTTCTGGCACGGATCTGGCACGCGACGACTGATCACGATGGACAGCAAAAAGGCCCGGGTCGCTGACCTGGGCCTTCTTCATGGAGCGGGTGACGAGAATCGAACTCGCGCTCTCAGCTTGGGAAGCTGATGTTCTACCATTAAACTACACCCGCGTAATATGGACAGATCGACTCTGGAGGAGTTGATGTCCGAACGCTCGCTCACTGTACCTCATCGCCGACCGCCCGTGTGGGGAGCATGGGTGGCGGGTCGGGCGGAGGCGGGGGATCCCCGTGCGGGGGAGTGGAGTTGGGGCGTACCGTGGGGGCCCCGGAGAGGGTCCGTGCGGAGCCGGAGAGCCTCCTGGAGAGTTGTCTCTTTGATCCCGTAATGTGGCTTTTGTCGTCAGGGCAGTAAGCCGGACACGGCTCTTGGGGAAGGGACTTGAGGGATTTGATGCAACGCACCGTCGTTCGCTGTGCGGACGGGCATGTCTTCAGCACCGCTTCGTTCCCGATGCAGCAGGCCGAGCGGCTCGGCCCCGGTCGGCTGCTGAGGTGTCCCCGGTGTGCCCGGCTCCGCAGTGTGGTGCCGGTCACCCTGGAGAAGCGGTAGCGGACGGAGCGGTCGACCGCTCCGGCGGGACCGGACCAGGAAGATCGAAAGGCGCGCGGGTCGTCACGATTGTCACGGCTCCGCGCGCCTTGCGTATCCTCGGGACGTGCTTCTCTCAGACAAGGACATCCGGGCCGAGATCGACGCCGGGCGGGTACGGATCGATCCCTACGACGAAACCATGGTGCAGCCGTCGAGCATCGACGTCCGGCTGGACCGGTACTTCCGGGTGTTCGAGAACCACCGGTACCCGCACATCGACCCCTCGATCGAGCAGGCCGACCTGACCAGGCTGGTCGAGCCCGAGGGGGACGAGCCCTTCATCCTGCACCCCGGCGAGTTCGTGCTGGCGAGCACCTACGAGGTCATCTCGCTTCCCGACGATCTCGCCTCGCGGCTGGAGGGGAAGAGCTCGCTCGGGCGGCTCGGGCTCGTCACGCACTCCACTGCCGGGTTCATCGACCCGGGCTTCAGCGGACACGTGACCCTGGAGCTGTCCAACCTCGCCACCCTGCCGATCAAGCTCTGGCCGGGGATGAAGATCGGCCAGCTGTGCATGTTCCGGCTCAGCTCGCCCGCCGAGTTCCCGTACGGCAGCGAGCGCTACGGCTCCCGGTACCAGGGGCAGCGCGGGCCGACCGCATCGCGGTCCTTCCAGAGTTTCCATCGGACCCAGGTGTGAGGGCGACGACGACATGAGTGACGTGGTGCGGGAGAACCTGACCTACGAGCGGTTCGGTGCCGCCATCCGCGAGCTGGCGCAGACCATCGCCGACGACGGGTACGAGCCCGACATCGTGCTCAGCATCGCCCGTGGCGGCGTCTTCGTCGCCGGCGGGCTCGCCTACGCCCTGGACTGCAAGAACATCCACCTGGTGAACGTGGAGTTCTACACGGGCGTCGGGACGACGCTGGAGATGCCCGTCATGCTGGCGCCCGTCCCCAACGTGATCGACTTCTCCGACAAGAAGGTGCTGATCACGGACGACGTCGCGGACACCGGCAAGACGCTCAAGCTGGTGCGCGACTTCTGCCTCGACACCGTCGCCGAGGTGCGCTCCGCCGTGATCTACGAGAAGTCCCACTCCCTCGTGAAGTGCGAGTACGTGTGGAAGCGGACCGATGAGTGGATCAACTTCCCTTGGAGCGTCCTGCCTCCCGTGGTGAAGCGCGAGGGGCAGGTTCTCGACGCCTAGTGCGGCACGACCACGGCACGACCACGGCAAGGGCCCGTTGAATCCGCCCCCTGAAGAAAAGGGGGGATCCGCAGTCAACGAAGACGTCCCGTCGGGAAGCAGACGTCTCAACGGGAGAGGGTGATGTCGGCCTCGGCGATCGACGGGCTGGCCGTGAGCGCGTCGATGATCTGCTGCTGAGAGGTTCGCGTGCGGTCGTCCATGGCGGTTCGGGCCGCGACCGGATCGCGGTCGCGGATCTTTTCCCAGACCATGCGTCGTTGATGTGCGGCTGATGCCGAGAACGGAAGCGATGCCAAGGTGATCCGCAGAACTCGTTCCAGCGTCGAAGACCTGGATGACCGACCGGGCCAGCCTGTCGTCACCGCAGTTGTCGGCGATGATCGCATCGAACTCCAGAGTGGCGCGGAGGAATGCCTCGATGCTCTCCGTATCGCGATGCTCGTCGGACTGGCCGAGGAGTTCTTCCATCCGGGCGAGATCATCCTGCGGGCAGCCGCGCTCTGCCGCGAGGGCGGCGGCCTCCGTCTCCAGAAGCCGGCGGAAGGCGCACAGATCGCGTGCCCCCTTCAAGGTCACAGGCAGGATCCGGTATCCCGAGCGGGGGAGCACATCGACCAGCCCGTCTCGCTGCAGCCGCCTTCGCCGGCCTCGTCGAAGTGGGTGCGTGCACCGTTGACCGCGACATAGCGGCCAGTGATCGGTTCGAAGACGGTCATCGCTCAACCCCTTGCGGGTCACATGCAGGGATTTCTCGGCCATGTGGCAGCGGCTCACTGTCAGTGTGAAGCCATCTGAGATCTCTGTAGTGGCAAACGGAGATCTTAGATGCTGGCAAGGGGATGCGATGGACTTCGAGATCCGGGAGACCCGGACGGTAGCTCAGGGGCCGAACAAACGTGCCGCGGGCCGCGTCGCCCGCGGTGAAACGGGGGGATGTCCCGGACCGGCCCCCCTGACGGTCCCTTAGGGGATGTCACAGGTCGGCCGCAAAGCCCGGCCCGGACGCCCGGGCCGGGCACGCCACTCCGCGGGACCGGGTACGTTCGTTGACGTGGCTGGATTCAGGATCGGACGTGGGGGCCGTGACAACCGCACCCCCCAAGGACAGCAGGCGCCGCAGGGATCGTCGCACGGACACGGGCGGCCCTCGGGACCGTCGTACGGGCAGGGACAGCCCGGGGGGCCCTCCAACGGGCAGCGGGGACCGTCGTACGGCCGTCCGCAGGCGCCGCAGCCGCCGTACCCGCACCAGGGGTCGCAGAGACAGCAGGGCGGCTACCCGCAGCCCGGGCCGTCCTACGGCTACCCGGGCCCGGCCGACGACGGCCCGGAGTACTTCGGCGACGGCGGCTACCCGGGCCAGGGGCCGGGCGGCGGCCACGACCCGTACGCGGCGAACAACCCGGGCCACACCCAGGCCTTCTCCGTCGACGAGGCCGCCGGCTACACCCGGGGCGAGACCTACCACGCAGGTTCCGCCGCGCCCTCCGGCCCCACCGGCCCGCCCCTGCACTGGAAGGAACTCCTGCGGGGCATCGTGTTCGCCCCCAGCCCGACCTTCCTGCGCATGCGGGACTACACGATGTGGGCCCCGGCCCTGATCGTCAGCTTCCTCTACGGCCTGCTCGCCGTCTTCGGCTTCGACACGGCCCGCTCGGACGCGATCCACGCGACGCTCTCCAACGCGGTCCCGATCGTCCTGATCACGGCCGTCGCGATGGTGCTGAGCGCCTTCGTCCTGGGGGTGGTCACCCACACCCTGGCCCGCCAGCTCGGCGGCGACGGCGCCTGGCAGCCCACCGTGGGCCTGTCCATGCTGATCATGTCCCTCACGGACGCCCCCCGCCTGCTGTTCGCCATGTTCTTCGGCGGGGACGCCGGCTTCGTCCAGCTGCTCGGCTGGGCCACCTGGATCGGCGCGGGCGCGCTGCTGACGCTGATGGTCTCCCGCTCCCACGACCTGCCCTGGCCGAAGGCGCTGGGCGCATCGGCGATCCAGCTGGTCGCACTGCTGTCGATCGTGAAGCTGGGCACGTTCTGAGATCGGCCGAACACCGGCAGGACGACAGGAAGGGCCCCCGGCACAGCGCCGGGGGCCTTCCTTCGTCGTCGCGGCATGTGGCGGGCAGGGGCGGCCGGCTCAGCGGATGGCCGGCTCCCGGGCCGGGGCGGCGGGGTTGCGGGACTCGGTGAGACGGGTCTTCAGGGTCTGGGCGCCGAGGGCGAGGCAGACGCCGAGCAGCAGGACGTAGAACACGCCGATCTTGCGCAGGTCGTCGAGGAAGTACCACACCGACGTCAGCCCCGTGAACCAGAACGCCACCAGCGCGATCCCGCCCGAGCGCTCGTCCCGGTAGCCGGCGGTCAGGCACAACCCGGCGACGAGCCCCAGCAGCAGGGCGATGACGACGTACTCCGTCTCCCAGCCCGTGTTGGCGCGGGAGAACGCCGACCACACCGCCACGGCCTCCGCCACCGGAGCCCAGGCCACGGCGCACGCCAGGCGCGCCGACCACAGCAGCAGTACACAGCCCGCGAGGCCACTGAGCAGCGCGACGAGAGGGAAGTGCTCGGTGGTGATCATCTCGGACCGCGACACCACCACCGCGAGGGTGCTGCCGAGAAGCGCGACCATCCCCTCCGGCGTGGGCTGGAACGCCACCCGGCCCAGGGACCGGATCCGGTCCCGTCCCGTCGCGGGCCGGTCGGGCCGCGCGGCCTGAACCGGCACGGGCGGCCGGTCCGCCCGGGCACGGGGATCCATGGCGGTCGGGGCCGGCATCGTGGGCGCCGTGGGTATCCGCGCGGCCCGGTCCAGTTCCGCCTTCATCTCCGCCGCGTCGGCGAACCGGCCCTCCCGGCGCTTGTGCAGCGCCCGCAGCACGACCGCGTCCACGGCCGGCGGCAGCCCCGGGCGCAGCCGCGACGGCGGCACAGGCTCCTGCACCAAGTGCTGGTGCATCACCGAGAACGGCGACTCCCCGGTGTACGGAGGGCGGCCGGTCAGCAACTCGTACAGCAGGCAGCCCACCGCGTACAGGTCCGTCCGGTGGTCCGTGTCGCGGCCTTCGATCTGCTCCGGTGCCAGATAGGCGGGCGTGCCGACCGCCACGCCCGTCCCGGTCAGCCGGGTCGCCGTCTCGCTGAGCGCCTTCGCGATGCCGAAGTCGAGGACCTTGGCCGTCCCGGCCCGGGTGAGCATGACGTTCGCCGGCTTGATGTCCCGGTGCACTATGCCGTGGCCGTGGCTGTGCTGCAGGGCGTCGAGCACCTGCCCCGCCGCGTCCACCGCCTGCTCGGCCGGCAGCGGTCCGTCCCCCAGTGCCTGGGCGAGGGTCCGGCCCTCGACGTACTCCATGACCAGGTAGGGCACGGCGGAGCCGTCCACCGCGTCCTCGCCCACGTCGTACACGGTCGCCACGCCGGAGTGGTTGAGCGCGGCGGCCGCGTGTGCCTCGCGCTGGAAACGGGCGAGGAACTGCGGCTGCCGCACCAGCTCGGCGGAGAGCGTCTTGACCGCGACGGTACGGCGCAGGCGGTGGTCGACGGCCCGGTACACCGTGCCCATCCCACCGTGGCCGAGCTGCTCCACCAGCTCGTACCGCTGCCCCAGCGTCCTGTACTCCACCGCGTTTCCCCCAACGGGCCGTCCACGTCCTCGTACGTGTCGACGCCGGCAGTCCGCGGTTCGCAGATCGCCTTCGACACACGGAAGGAGACCCTAGACGCCGGGCACCGTTCCCGTGGGGCGACGTGATCAGAGCCTCATGCGCCCGCGGCCGCCAGGCACAGGGCGCTCCCACGGCGCCTCTTGCGACGGTGGGACCGGCCGCGGTGTCACTGGCTCATCAGACGGCCCAGGCCCGGGTAGCCCGTGGTCGGCACACCGGTGGTCGCCGGTCCGAAGGAGACCGCGCCCGTCGTACGGATGCCGGAGGCGGAGCCACGCAGGCTCCACACCGCGCCGTCGGAGTCGTTCTCACCGAAGGCGCCGACGGACAGGTCGGCCTTGTGGTCGCCGTTCAGGTCGGACAGACGGACCGCCGAGCCGAAGAAGTCGTTGTCCTCGGAGCTGCCCGGGACACCGGCCGTGTCCTGGGAGAAGGACTGGGCGCCGGTGCCGGTCAGGCCCGCGGCCGAGCCGCGCAGCACGGTGACGGAACCGGTCTGCCAGTCGGGTCCGATCGCCTCGTAGATCGCGCCGACCGCCACGTCCGCGTGGCCGTCGCCGTTGACGTCGCCGACGGAGAGGGAGTGGCCGAACCAGTCGCTCTTCTCGTCGGAGCCGGGCACACCGGGGCTGTCCTGGGTGATCGTGGTCTGCGGGGTGGAGCGGACGCCGCTCGCGCTGCCCAGGTAGGCGCGGACCGCGCCGCCGAGGTTCGCGGAGCCGGTGCCGGGGGGAACGGCCGCGATCACGTCGTCGTAGCCGTCGCCGTTGAGGTCGCCCACGGCGGCCGTCTCGTAGCCGCCGGAGCGCAGCACCGTCTGCAGGGTGAGCGGCGAGGGGCCCGCCGAGCCCGTGTAGACGAGCTGGCCGTCGTCGTACGTGAAGTCGTCCGGGTGGTACGTGCCGGTGATCACCAGGTCGTCGGTGCCGTCGCCGTTGACGTCGGCGGCGGACAGGGCCTCGGCGCCGTAAATGGCACCCGTCTCCAGATCGGTGTCGAGGACGAACCGGGACGCGGCCCCGGAGGCCTTCGTGAAGCCGCCCCGGAAGATCCACACGTCCTTGCCGGTGCTGCCGACGGCGAGGTCGGCGCGGCCGTCGCCGGTGAAGTCGCCGACCGCCAGGGACTGGCCGTAGTCGTCGTGGGCCGAGGGCGCCGGGTCGGGGACGGTCCAGGCGCCCGAGAGGCCGTTCTTGCCGCCTCGGACGACGACCGCGGTGCCGGATTCGCCGTTCTCGTCCGGGACGCCGACGACGAGGTCGGCGTAGCCGTCGCGGTCGAGGTCGCCGGAGGCGAGGGCCGAGCCGAACTCGTCGCCCTGCTCCGCCGTGCCCGGGACGCCCGCGGTGTTCTGGGTGATCACCGTGTGCCGGGACCCGCTGATCCCGGATCCGGAGCCGTAGTTCACGACCACGGCACCCGCCCGGGCCTTTCCGCCGACGGTGGCCGAGGGCGCGGCGGTGACGAGGTCGCGGTAGCCGTCGCCGTTGAAGTCGTCGTAGAAGCGCGCGGGGGCGGCCGAGGCAGCCGGTGCGGCCAGGACCAGCGGGGTCAGGCCGGCGGCGAGGAGGGCGGCCGCGAGGGCGGCGGGAGCGGCCTTGCGCGGACGGGACATCGGGGGTTCCTCCGGGAGGTCATGGGAGGGCCGGGCAGGGGGCACGGGGCGGCCGGGCGGGAGAGCGGGGGGCACGGGGCGGTCGGGCGGGAGGTGGCAGGTGTCGTGGGGGCGCTGCCGGGTTCACGAGGCGGCGGCCGTACGGCCGGGCCCGCGGGGGTGCGGGTCCGGCCGTACGGTGCGACGGGGGTGCGGCGGATCAGTCGGCGAACAGGGCGCCGAACTGCGGGGTGCCGGTCGTCGAGACGCCCACGTTGCTCGGGCCGAAGGAACGCGAACCGCTCGCGGTGATCTTCGTGCCGTCGGACGGCAGGTAGGTGACCGCGCCGTTGGCGCTGTTCTCGTACGACCCCACGACCAGGTCGGCCTTGCCGTCGCCGGTGACGTCGTCCAGCTTGACGTCGGCGCCGAACAGGTCGCTCTTCTCGCTGGTGCCGGGGACGCCCGGGGTGTTCTGCTCGAAGGACTGGACGCCGGTGGAGGTGTTCACGCCGGAGGCCGAGCCGTACAGGACGGTGACCATGCCGGTGTTGCTGACGCCGTCGATGTCCTCGTCCGGGCTGCTGACGACGAGGTCCTGGTAGCCGTCGCCGTTGATGTCGCCGAGGTCGAGGTCCCAGCCGAAGGCGTCGCCCTTCTCGGAGGTGCCGGGCACGCTGCCGGTGTTCTGGGTGATGCCGGTGGTGGAGGCCGGGCCGGAGGCGGAGCCGTAGGTGACGTTCACGCGGCCGCCGTTGGAGGCGTCCGGGACGGGGGTGCCGTCCTCGGTGGTGGCGTCCCAGCCGGCGCCGCTGACGATGTCGCCGAAGCCGTCGCCGTTGATGTCGCCGATGGCGGTGACGATGCCGGGCTTGAGGGCCTTGGCGGAGGAGCCGCTCAGACCGCTCGCGGTGCCGGGCAGCCAGTAGTTGGTGTTCCAGCCGTACTTCGTCGTGGTCTCGTAGCCGTCCACGACGAGGTCGGTGCGGCCGTCGCCGTTGATGTCACCGGCGGTCAGGCTCATCGGGCCGAACGGGTAGTCGTTGGTGCCCGGCTGGATGGGCGGCTTGACGGTGGTGCGGCTGCCGTAGGCGCCGGTGGTGCTGAAGCCGCCCTTGTAGAGGTAGAGGGTGGCGGAGGAGCTGCCGACGGCCAGGTCGGCCTTGCCGTCGCCGTCGAAGTCGCCGGCGGCCAGGTCCTTGCCCCAGAAGTCGTGGGAGGAGGGGGCCGGGTCGGGCACGTCGGAGGCCTGGCCGGTGAGGCCGCTCTTGGAGCCCCACAGGATGGCGACGCCGCCGCCGTTGGTGTCGGTGCCGACCTTCTCGTCCGGGCTGCCGACGACGAGGTCGTCGTAGCCGTCGTTGTTGAAGTCGGCGTACGCCAGCTCGGCGCCGAAGGCGTCGCCGGCCTCGGCCGTGCCCGGGACGCCGGAGGTGTTCTGGCTCAGGGTGGAGCGCTTGGCGGAGGTGACGCCGGTGGTGGTGCCGTAGAGGACGACGACCTGGCCGGCGCCCTTGTGGCCGCTGACGTAGGCGGTGGCCGCGCTGGTGGCGACGTCGCCGATGCCGTCGCCGTTGAAGTCGGCCTTGGCGACCTTGAAGGAGTCGGCGGCCGTGGCGGGCGAGGCGGTGAACGTGAGCAGACCGCCCGTCAGCGCGGCCGCGGTGGCCGTTGCGAGGGCGAGTCGGCGGTGCGTGTGCATGCTGTTCTCCTGCGGCATGCGGGGGATGCCTGGCGGGCATCCGCAGTCGATGGGGTGCGGACCGTCCGTGTTCGCCGTGAGTTGTCCAACGGTTAACCAAACGGTCGGCGAACAGGAGACCGGCGCCGCCGCGTAAGGGTTGTACGTGAGTTCGGTTATTTTTCGCCAAGGGTGGGGCGGGGCCCGGCCACGTCAGCGGGGCCGCCGCGGCAGGGCGCCCGGGCCGGGGCGTGGGACTCCGTGTCGGCAAGCGCCCAGTACAGCGTCGCGCGGGAGGCATGGAGCGCCTTGGCAATGGTTGTGACGCTCTCCCCCTTGGCCTTACGCGCCTTGGCCGCAGCGAGCTTGTCAGCATCCATGACGGTGGGCCGGCCGCCGGTCCGGCCCTGAGCCTTGGCAGCGTCCGGCCCGGCGCGCGTCCGCTCAACGATCATGTCTCGCTCAAGGTTCCGGTGTTCTTCGTCGCCATGCCCTGATCGTCACTGCCGTCACCTACGCCGACGCGCCACGCACCTCTAGCCAGGAGCGCAAAGGCTTCCCAGTGCGCTGTACGGCTGTCTGCGGGCACGAGAAGGCCTCGCCCGATCCCCAGACCAGGGATTCCCGAGCGGGGCTCATAGGGGAGCTCAAGCGCCTACTTGGCTGGCGTCTGCGCCCAGTGCACGGCCACCCGTTCCGCCGTGTTCGCGTTCCGGCCCCTACCCACACTGCGTGCCACGTTCACACGGTCAACGAACAGCGCAAGGAACTCCCGTCGTTCGGAAAGGGTCCAACCGGCCCACGTCGACTCCGGCCCCAGCGGGTCACCCTCCGGGTCCGTCCACTCCGAGGGGATCGCCACCGTGCCAGCCTCGGCGGTCCCCAGTTCTTCCACGCGTCCGGCCGTTCGCGCCTCGTGCGCTGTCAACCGCTCCACGGACTCACGGAACACCTGGTCACCTACGCCACCCACGTACAAGCCTGCTGCCTGCCTGTCGACATACAGGGTGCGGAGCGCTTCCCGTACGTGTTCCAACTCGGCGCGTGCAGCTGCTAGTTCGGCCTGTCGCTCGCCCGTGTCCGCTTGCGCTGCAAACCGGCGTGCGGCCTCGGCGAGCCATTCGAGGTCTTCCGGGTCTTCGGGGTCCAGGGCTGTCAGGCGGGACCACACGGTACGGGCCACCACGTCATCGGCATCGTCCATGTTGATGGCCAGACCCCCGTGTCCCGGTACGGCGCCGGACTGGGCCCGGTTGCAGCGATAGAGCTGCTTGCCGTTCCTCCGGTCGGTCACCATGGACGACCGGCAGACGCCGCAGAAGAGCATCCCGGCGCCACCCAGCAGCGACGGCACGGAGCGCCCACCCTGGCGAGCCGCCTGGGGCGCACGGCCGTCGAGTACGTCTTGAAGGCGCCACCAGTCATCCGGCGGAATGATCGGCTCATGCGCAGCCAGCGGGGCCCCTGAGTCGTCGCGCAGGATGACGCGTTTGGTCCCCTGGCGTTCGGCGGCGTAGCCAGCAAGGCGCGGGTCACGGAGGATGCGGAGCACAGTGGACGACACCCACGTCGTACGCTCCAACGGCTGGCTTGTGCCTCGGGCCCGGCGGGCGGTCACACGCGCTGACATGTCCGCTGCTTTGGTCGGCACTCCCTCAGTGTTCAGCTTGCGAGCGATGGCCGATGCGGTCATGCCGCCCAGGGCCCAGGACACCATGTCGCGCACGTACGGGGCCTCAGCGGGATCGGAGATCAGCTTGACCACCACCAGTTCTCCACGCGGCTCACGCGTCGACTGGAAGCCATACGGGGCCATGCCGGACACGTGGGAGCCGGCAGCGCGCAGAGTCTCTTTCGTCGCCGTGATGTACGCGGACTTGAGGTCGCTCTCCTGCTGGGCCAGCGCAGCGATAAGGCCGAAGATCGCGACGCCCATGGGGGTGGAAGTGTCCAGGTAGGGCTCTTCGACGCTGACGAGCAGCACGCCGTGTTTGGCCAACTCCTCATTGATCAGCATGGCCTCAAGGGCGCCCTGTCGAGTGAGGCGGGACAGCGAGAACACGACCACTGCGTCTACGTGCCCGGCGCGAACGGCGGACATCATCTCCTCGAACTCCGGCCGGACGACCTTGGGGTCCCAGCCGGATTTACCGACGTCGGCGAAGTGACCCGCGTTGTCCCAGCCTTTGGCCGTGATCAGTGCCTCGCACTTGGTTCGCTGCGCTTCGGGGGACGACGCGGAGTCGTCCTCACGCTTCTTTCACTGCCGGATGTAGGACACTGCGCGCACATGGTCCAGGTGAGGGGTCCAGTCGGGGCCCCGTTTGACGAGAGGTGTCATGTGCCTAGCGTAGTCAAGATCAATGTGCTGACCGTGCCCGCCGAGCAGCGGGAGACGCTGGAGAAGCGGTTCGCCTCGCGGGCCCACGCCGTGGAGAACTCCGACGGCTTCGAGTGGTTCGAGCTGCTGCGGCCCGTCGAGGGCACCGACACCTACCTCGTCTACACGCGCTGGCGGGACGAGGAGTCGTTCCAGGCGTGGATGGAGGGGCCGATGAAGGCGGCGCACCAGGGCGGCGCGGAGGGCGAACGGCCGCGCCCGGCGGCCTCCGGTTCCACGCTGTGGTCCTTCGAGGTGGTGCAGCAGGCGGGTCCGAAGGGGGCCTAGCGCAAAGACGACGGCGCCCCCTGCCTGTGCGGGTCAGGGGGCGCCGTCGGGCTTTTCGCCGACCGGTGGCTTCAACCGGTCGGCGAACCGGTCACTTCACCGGCTCCGGCTCCGGCTCGCTCTCGGTCTCCGCCTCGCCCGCCGGGTCGACCGGCGTCCTGACGGAGTCCAGGAGCAGCTGGGCCACGTCCACGACCTGGATGGACTCCTTCGCCTTGCCGTCGTTCTTCTTGCCGTTCACGGAGTCCGTGAGCATGACGAGGCAGAACGGGCAGGCCGTGGAGACGATGTCCGGGTTGAGGGAGAGGGCCTCGTCGACGCGCTCGTTGTTGATGCGCTTGCCGATCCGCTCCTCCATCCACATGCGGGCGCCGCCGGCGCCGCAGCAGAAGCCGCGCTCCTTGTGGCGGTGCATCTCCTCGTTGCGCAGACCGGGGACCTTGCCGATGATCTCGCGCGGGGGCGTGTAGATCTTGTTGTGGCGGCCCAGGTAGCACGGGTCGTGGTAGGTGATGATGCCCTCGACCGGGGTGACCGGGACCAGCTTGCCCTCGTCCACCAGGTGCTGGAGCAGCTGGGTGTGGTGGATGACCTCGTAGTCGCCGCCGAGCTGCGGGTACTCGTTGCCGAGGGTGTTGAGGCAGTGCGGGCAGGTGGCGACGATCTTCTTCGCCGACTTCGGCTTCTTCGACTCGGCCGTGACCTTGCCCTCGTCGTCCAGCTCCTCGCCGAACGCCGTGTTCAGGGCCATCACGTTCTCCATGCCGAGCTCCTGGAACAGGGGCTCGTTGCCGAGGCGGCGGGCGGAGTCACCGGTGCACTTCTCGTCCCCGCCCATGATCGCGAACTTGACGCCCGCGATGTGCAGCAGTTCGGCGAAGGCCTTGGTGGTCTTCTTCGCGCGGTCCTCCAGGGCGCCGGCGCAGCCGACCCAGTACAGGTACTCGATCTCGGTGAGGTCCTCGATGTCCTTGCCGACGACCGGGATCTCGAAGTCGACCTCCTTGAGCCACTCCAGGCGCTGCTTCTTCGCCAGGCCCCAGGGGTTGCCCTTCTTCTCCAGGTTCTTGAGCATCGTGCCCGCCTCGGACGGGAACGCGGACTCGATCATCACCTGGTAGCGGCGCATGTCGACGATGTGGTCGATGTGCTCGATGTCCACCGGGCACTGCTCGACGCAGGCGCCGCAGGTGGTGCAGGACCACAGGACGTCCGGGTCGATGACGCCGTTCTCCTCGGCGGTGCCGATCAGCGGGCGCTCGGCCTCGGCGAGAGCGGCCGCGGGAACGTCCTTCAGCTGCTCCTCGGACGCCTTCTCCTCGCCCTCCACGGTCTTGCCGCCACCCGCGAGCAGGTAGGGCGCCTTGGCGTGGGCGTTGTCGCGCAGCGACATGATCAGCAGCTTCGGGGAGAGAGGCTTGCCCGTGTTCCAGGCGGGGCACTGCGACTGGCAGCGGCCGCACTCGGTGCAGGTGGAGAAGTCGAGCAGACCCTTCCAAGAGAACTGCTCGACCTGGGAGACGCCGAAGACGTCGTCCTCGCCCGGGTCCTCGAAGTTGATCGGCTTGCCGCCGGAGGTCATCGGGAGCAGGGCGCCCAGGGAGGTCCCACCGTCCGCGTTCCGCTTGAACCAGATGTTGGGGAAGGCGAGGAAGCGGTGCCAGGCGACACCCATGTCGGTCTTCAGGGCGACCGTGATCATCCAGATGAAGGAGGTCGCGATCTTCACGCCCGCGAAGAAGTACGTGAGGTTCTGGAGCGTGGAGACGTCCATGCCCTCCAGCCAGTGGACCACCGGGTACGAGATGAAGAACGAGGCCTCGTAGCCGTCCACGTGGTGCTGGGCGCCCTCCAGCGCGTGCAGCATGAAGATGCAGACGCCGACGATGAGGATGACGGCCTCGACGAAGTACGCCTGGCCGAAGTTGGAGCCGGCGAAGCGGGACTTGCGGCCCGGCCTGTTCGGCTTGCTCAACTGGCGGATCACGATCAGGACCGCGATGCCGAGCACGGTCATCGTGCCGATGAACTCGACGAAGATGTTGTACGGCGTCCAGTCGCCGATGATCGGCAGGATCCAGTCGGCCTGGAACAGCTGGCCGATGGCGTTGACGATCGTCAGCAGCAGCGAGAAGAAGCCCACCGCCACGAACCAGTGCGCGACACCGACGATGCCCCAGCGGTTCATCCGGGTGTGGCCGAGGAACTCCCTGGCCACGGTGAGGGTGCGCTGGACCGGCTCGTCGGTTCGGGTGCCTGCGGGCACGTTCTGGCCGAGCCGCATGAAGGTGTAGATCTGCAGGAGGGCGCGGGCGAAGAGGGCCACGCCGACCACGATCAGAACCAGCGACACGATGATCGCGGCGAGTTGCATTTCGGGGCTCCTCGGGCCTGCGAGGGGACATTACTAAGCGGTAACTTATGCAGTCCGTTCGAGACTACCCGCATCCCTCCTCGCACTGTAGCCAGGAGTGGGGTGATCTGGGTCGCTGAGGTGAGCCTGAGGGGACCGGCATTCCGATCGTGTTATTCGTACCGAATTGCTACTTTCGCGCCTAACTTAGAGCCGTGCTCTACGGGATCGCAGCCGCCACCGCCGCCCTGCTTCTGACCGCCGTGCTCGCGGCGCTGCTCAGGGTGCCCGCCCGGCGGGCGGGGCTCGTCGACCGGCGGCGGCAGCGGCCGGTGCCGGTGGTCGGGGGCCTGGCCGTCGTGGCCGTCACCTGTCTGGTCTCCTGGGCGGGGGAGTGGACGGGAGTGGCCCGGCTGGGTGACGGGGTCGGGAAACTGCTCGTCGCCGGGGCCGGGATCGCCCTGCTGGGGCTGGTCGCCGACGTGTGGCGGCTGCGGGCGCGGGTCCTGGTCGCCGGTACGGCCGTCGCCGCGGCCTTCGTCGTGCCCTACGACGAGACCGGCATCTGGGGCGGGATCCTGGCCGTGGGCTGGATCGTCTTCGTCTCGCTCGCCTTCAAGGGGCTCGACCACGCCGACGGGCTGGCCGGCACGGTGGGGGTGATCACCGCCTTCGGCGCCGGGGTCTGCGCCGCCGCCGAGGTGATGGACGGGCTCGCCGTGCTGCTCAGCGTCTTCGCCGCCGCTCTCACCGGCTTCCTGATGCACAACTGGCACCCCGCGCGGGTCGGGCTCGGGGCCTGCGGCTCGCTGTTCACCGGGTTCCTGCTCTCCTCGGCCGCCGTCTTCACGCGCGCGGGCTATGCGCTTGGGCCCACCGCGGGCGTGCTGTTCTGCCTCGGCGCCGTCGTCGCCGCCGACTTCCTGCTGGTCGTCCTCGCGCGCGGGGCGGCCCGCCGGCCGCTGCTCCGGCGCGGCCCGGACCACCTCGCGCACCGGCTGCGGCGGCTCGGCCTCACGCCCCAGGGGGCCGTCGTGCTGCTCGGGGCCGGCTCCTTCTCCGCGGTCCTCGTGGGGGTGCTCGTGCACACCGGGTGGACGGGCAGGGGGGCCGTGCTGTGGGTGGCGGGCGGGGCGCTCTTCGCCGTGCTCGTACTCCTTCGGGTGCCTGTTCAACCGCCGCAGCCGCCGCGCCGGGACACATCTACGCAGGTCAGCGGCCGGTTGCGTGTAAGGAACGGATAAGAGTTGAGTCCGTCTGACTCAGGTCTGTTGACCGAGCGATTCTCCTCGTGCACACTTGAGCCTGTTCCACTCAAGTCAGTTGGAGGAAACAAAAATGGCACGTGCGGTCGGCATCGACCTGGGCACGACTAACTCCGTCGTCAGCGTTCTGGAGGGCGGCGAGCCCACCGTCATCACCAACGCCGAGGGTGCCAGGACCACGCCGTCCGTCGTCGCCTTCGCCAAGAACGGTGAGGTGCTCGTCGGCGAGGTCGCCAAGCGCCAGGCGGTCACGAACGTGGACCGGACCATCCGCTCGGTGAAGCGTCACATGGGCACCGACTGGAAGATCCAGCTGGACGGGAAGGACTTCAACCCGCAGCAGATCTCCGCGTTCATCCTGCAGAAGCTGAAGCGCGACGCCGAGGCCTACCTGGGCGAGAAGGTCACGGACGCGGTCATCACCGTCCCGGCCTACTTCAACGACTCCGAGCGCCAGGCGACGAAGGAGGCCGGCGAGATCGCCGGTCTGAACGTCCTGCGCATCGTCAACGAGCCCACCGCGGCGGCGCTCGCCTACGGCCTCGACAAGGACGACCAGACGATCCTCGTCTTCGACCTCGGTGGCGGCACCTTCGACGTGTCCCTCCTGGAGATCGGCGACGGCGTCGTCGAGGTGAAGGCCACCAACGGTGACAACCACCTCGGTGGTGACGACTGGGACCAGCGCGTCGTCGACTACCTGGTCAAGCAGTTCCAGTCCGGCCACGGCGTGGACCTGTCCAAGGACAAGATGGCCCTCCAGCGCCTGCGCGAGGCCGCCGAGAAGGCCAAGATCGAGCTGTCCTCGTCCAGCGAGACCTCGATCAACCTGCCCTACATCACGGCGTCCGCCGAGGGCCCGCTGCACCTGGACGAGAAGCTGACCCGCGCCCAGTTCCAGCAGCTGACCGCCGACCTGCTGGAGCGCTGCAAGACGCCGTTCCACAACGTCATCAAGGACGCCGGTATCGCGCTCGGCGAGATCGACCACGTCGTCCTCGTCGGCGGCTCCACCCGTATGCCCGCCGTCGCCGAGCTCGTCAAGGAGCTGACCGGCGGCAACGAGGCCAACAAGGGCGTCAACCCGGACGAGGTCGTCGCCATCGGCGCCGCCCTGCAGGCCGGTGTCCTCAAGGGTGAGGTCAAGGACGTCCTGCTGCTCGACGTCACCCCGCTGTCCCTCGGTATCGAGACCAAGGGCGGCATCATGACCAAGCTGATCGAGCGCAACACCACGATCCCGACCAAGCGGTCCGAGATCTTCACGACGGCCGAGGACAACCAGCCGTCCGTGCAGATCCAGGTCTACCAGGGCGAGCGCGAGATCGCGGCCTACAACAAGAAGCTCGGCATGTTCGAGCTGACCGGTCTGCCGCCGGCGCCGCGCGGCGTCCCGCAGATCGAGGTCGCCTTCGACATCGACGCCAACGGCATCATGCACGTGACCGCCAAGGACCTGGGCACGGGCAAGGAGCAGAAGATGACCGTCACCGGCGGCTCCTCGCTGCCGAAGGACGAGGTCGACCGGATGCGCCAGGAGGCCGAGAAGTACGCGGAGGAGGACCACGCCCGCCGCGAGGCCGCCGAGACCCGCAACCAGGGCGAGCAGCTGGTCTACCAGACCGAGAAGTTCCTCAAGGACAACGAGGACAAGGTCCCCGGCGAGATCAAGACCGAGGTCGAGGCCTCCGTCGAGGAGCTCAAGGCCGCGCTCAAGGGCGAGGACACCGCCGAGATCCGCACCGCCACCGAGAAGGTCGCGGCCGTCTCGCAGAAGCTGGGCCAGGCCATGTACGCCGACGCCCAGGGTGCGCAGGCCGCCGGCGGCGCCGCCGGTGCCGAGGCCCCGAAGGCCGACGACGACGTGGTGGACGCCGAGATCGTCGACGACGAGCGCAAGGACGGTGCCGCGTGACGGAGGAGACCCCGGGCTTCGAGGAGAAGCCCGACGTCCCCTCCGGCGCCACCCCCGACGACGCCGAGTCGAAGGCCGCCCCCGAGGAGGGGGCGGCCCCGGCCGGGGACGCAGCAGCAGACGCAGGTCTGGTGGCTCAGCTGGACCAGGTGCGCACGGCGCTCAACGAGCGCACCCTGGACCTCCAGCGGCTCCAGGCCGAGTACCAGAACTACCGCCGCCGGGTCGAGCGTGACCGGATCGCGGTCAAGGAGATCGCCATCGCGAACCTCCTGACCGAGCTCCTGCCCGTGCTCGACGACATCGGCCGCGCGCGGGAGCACGGCGAACTGGTCGGCGGCTTCAAGTCGGTGGCCGAGTCGCTGGAGACCGTCGCGGCGAAGATGGGCCTGCAGCAGTTCGGCAAGGAGGGCGAGCCCTTCGACCCGACGATCCACGAGGCCCTGATGCACTCCTACGCGCCGGACGTCACCGAGACGACCTGCGTGGCCATCCTGCAGCCCGGGTATCGCATCGGCGAGCGCACCATCCGCCCCGCGCGGGTGGCCGTGGCCGAGCCGCAGCCCGGCGCGCAGGCGGCCAAGGCCGAGGAGGCCGAGGAGAGCGCGGCGGCCGACGACAAGGAGAACGGTGGCCCGGACGAGGGCTGACGTAATCACCGCAGACGGGAAGGAGGGACGTCGGGGATGAGCACCAAGGACTTCATCGAGAAGGACTTCTACAAGGTCCTCGGCGTCCCCAAGGACGCCACCGAGGCCGAGATCAAGAAGGCGTACCGGAAGCTCGCCCGCGAGTTCCACCCGGACGCCAACAAGGGCAACACCAAGGCCGAGGAGCGCTTCAAGGAGATCTCCGAGGCGAACGACGTCCTCGGCGACCCGAAGAAGCGCAAGGAGTACGACGAGGCACGCGCCCTGTTCGGCAACGGCGGCTTCCGCCCCGGTCCGGGCGCCGGCGGCTCCTACAACTTCGACCTGGGCGACCTCTTCGGAGGCGGCGGTTCCGCCCAGAGCGGAGGCTTCGGCGGCGGTATAGGTGACGTCTTCGGGGGCCTGTTCAACCGCGGCGGTGGCTCGGGAACCCGTACCCAGCCCCGGCGCGGCCAGGACATCGAGTCCGAGGTCACGCTGAGTTTCACGGAGGCCATCGAGGGCGCCACGGTGCCCCTGAGGATGTCCTCCCAGGCGCCCTGCAAGGCCTGCTCGGGCACCGGCGACAAGAACGGCACCCCGCGGGTGTGTCCGACCTGCGTCGGTACCGGGCAGGTGGCGCGGGGCTCGGGCGGCGGGTTCTCGCTCACCGACCCCTGCCCCGACTGCAAGGGCCGCGGCCTGATCGCCGAGCACCCCTGCCTGGAGTGCAAGGGCAGCGGGCGCGCCAAGTCGTCGCGGACCATGCAGGTCCGTATCCCCGCGGGGGTGACCGACGGCCAGCGCATCCGGCTGCGCGGCAAGGGAGCGCCCGGCGAGCGGGGCGGACCGGCGGGCGACCTGTACGTGATGGTCCACGTCGGCGAGCACCCGGTGTTCGGGCGCAAGGGCGACAACCTCACCGTCACCGTGCCGGTGACGTTCGCCGAGGCGGCTCTCGGCGGCGAGGTGCGGGTCCCGACCCTCGGCGGCCCTTCCGTCACCCTGAAGCTCCCCCCCGGCACGCCCAACGGTCGTACCATGCGCGCCCGGGGCAAGGGCGCGGTCCGCAAGGACGGCACCCGCGGCGATCTGCTGGTCACCGTCGAGGTGAGTGTCCCCAAGGACGTGTCGGGGAAGGCTCGTGACGCACTGGAGGCGTATCGCGAGGCGACCGCGGGCGAGGACCCGCGGGCGGAGCTGTTCGAGGCCGCGAAGGGAGACTGAGGGAGATGGACGGCCGTCGGCGCAACCCGTACGAACTGACCGAGGAGACTCCGGTCTACGTCATCTCGGTGGCGGCCCAGCTCTCCGGACTCCACCCGCAGACGCTGCGCCAGTACGACCGTCTCGGTCTGGTCTCCCCGGACCGCACGGCCGGGCGTGGCCGCCGCTACTCGGCCCGCGACATCGAACTGCTCCGCCAGGTGCAGCAGTTGTCGCAGGACGAGGGCATCAACCTGGCCGGCATCAAGCGCATCATCGAACTGGAGAACCAGGTCGCCGCGCTCCAGTCCCGCCTCGTGGAGATGGAGGCGGCCCTGGACGGCGCGGCGGCCGCGATGCAGCAGCGCGAGGCCGCCGTCCACGCCTCCTACCGCCGCGACCTGGTCCCGTACCAGGAGGTGCAGCAGACCAGCGCGCTGGTGGTGTGGCGGCCGAAGCGGCAGCAGTCCTCGGACTGACGCCGCCTCACGACAACCGGGCCCGTGGACGTCCAGCGTCCGCGGGCCCGCGTCCGTGCGGGGCGCCCGGACCGCCCCGGAACCTCGCGTGTGCGGACGTCCCCTGTGTACGGACGTCCCCCGTGTGCGGGCCCCTGCGGGCTGCCCGGAGAACGCGCCGGGGCTCTTCCTGCCGCGCAGCAGCCGGCTGCCCGGGATCGAGCCGGACGCCGGACGCCCGGAGCGGGGTCCCTGTTCCCGTGCACCGCTTCCCGTGCACCGCGCAGTTGGCCAGCTCTGTTCGATCGTGTGATCGAATCACTTCCTTTGCCATCTCATGGACCCCCCTTTGGATGGAGGGTCCGTAAAGAGCGTTTGCAGGCGATTCCGCTCCTTCTTCACAGGTGCAGCGGAGCGTGCTGTTGCGCACTCGTTAAGTAGTTCGTCTTGACGCCGGGTGGCGCCTGCAAGTTGTCTTTTCAGACACCTGGGTCGTAAAGCAGCACCCACGTCCGGAACGCACCTGAAGTGAGCACCCGAATGCGTCGTATCGCCATATCCGTGGCCGCGTCCACGATGACCCTCTCGCTTGCCGGCTGCGGCGTGCTGAACGCGACGGGGGACGGTGCGAGCGCGAGCCCGACGAAGGGCGACGAGGTCACCATCGGGCTGCTGCTGCCGGAGAAGGCGAACAGCCGCTACGACAGGTTCGACTACCCGATCATCAAGAAGAAGGTCGAGGAGCTGACCCACCAGAAGGGCAAGGTTGCGTACGCGAACGCCAACGCGGACGCCGCCCGGCAGGCGGCCCAGATGCAGCAGATGATCGACGACAAGGCCGACATCATCCTGCTCGACGCGGTCGACTCGCACGCCATCGCCGGCGAGGTCAAGAAGGCCAAGGACGCGGGCATTCCGGTCATCGCCTACGACCGGCTGGCCGAGGGCCCGATCGACGCGTACATCTCCTTCGACAACGAGCTGGTCGGTGAGGTGCAGGCCCGCTCGCTGCTGGCGGCCCTGGGGTCGGGCGTCGACACCTCCGACAAGGTCGTCATGGTGAACGGCTCGCCCACCGACCCGAACGCCAAGCAGTTCAAGCAGGGCGCGCTCTCCGAGCTGAACGGCAAGGTGGACATCGCGGACAGCTTCGACACCAAGGACTGGAAGCCGGAGAACGCCCAGGCCGAAATGACCGAGGCGATCAACAAGATCGGCAAGAACAACATCGCCGCGGTCTACGCCGCCAACGACGGCATGGCCGGCGGTGTCATCAAGGCCCTGGAGGCGGCCGGTGTCACCAAGCTGCCCCCCATCACCGGCCAGGACGCCGAACTGGACGCGGTGCAGCGGGTCGTGGCCGGCGAGCAGTACATGAGCGTCTACAAGTCCTACCCGGACGAGGCCGAGGCCGCCGCCCAGATGGCCGTCACCAAGGTGCAGGGCAAGGACATCCAGTTCGACGCCCTCACCCAGGACAAGGTGGACAGCCCCACCGACAAGGACATCGCGTCCAAGCTGGTCCAGGTGACCGAGCTGACCAAGAGCAAGATCAAGGAAACGGTCATCGACGACGGGATCTACACCGTCGGCGACATCTGCACCGCCAAGTACAAGGCGGCCTGCACGGCGATCGGCCTGAAGTAGGCGGTCTGCACGGCGGTCGGCCCAGGCGGTCTGCACGGCGGTCGGCCTGAAGTAGGCGGTCTGCACGGCGATCGGCCTGAAGCAGGCGGCCTGCACGGCGGTCGGCCTGAAGCAGGCGGTCTGCACGGCGATCGGCTTGAAGCAGGAGCCCCGCCCGGCTTCGGTCGCGGCGGGACCGGGGCGGCGGGCGCGGTCCGGGCAGGCGTGGCGGCGGTCCGGACGGGCGTTGCCGCCGCAGCCCGGTCAAGCGCGGCCCGGGCCCGTGTCACCCGCACGTGCGGGACGGCCGGGCCGGCGAGCGGCCGGCGGGCCACGGGAGACGACACGAGACGCGACGACCGTCGGCGGGTTTTCGACGGTCGCCGCGCCACGTGCCTGAGCGGCCCTCTCGCATCGCACCACCCCCGTGAGCGCGATACGACAGCCCCGGCCGAACGGGGGGGTGTCCGGCCGGGGCCGCTCCGGGTGCTGATGCACCCGGGGGAAGCGGGAACAACGATGCCTCCGTGACGATCGCGCCACCACCATCATCTTGTTGCAATGCGAGGGGCGGAGGCCGGGAGAAAAGCCTTCAAACCAGCAGTTAACGGCGCCCCTGGTCGGGCGAGCCGTGTTGCGGACCCGGTCCCGGCCGCGCATAGTTGCGCTGCGGAAGTGGCAGCAGGCCGGGGGTGGAATGGGCGATGACCGGGCGCGGGACGGAGGAGCATCCACACGGAGCCGACCGGCTGTGCGGGCCGGGGGATCGCGTGTATTCCCGGGCCGTGCGCCGGGGACGTGTGCCACGCACGGACGCGGAACCGGTGCCCTGCCTGCTGGAACTGGCCCTGCTGCACCCCGACCCCGACGACATGGACTGGCTGGTGCCGACCTCCCCGGCGGAGGTGATGACCCGGCTGCTGCGCGGGGTGCACGACGAAGTCCGGGAGAGCCAGCGGCGGGTGGGCTCGGCGGTGGCCGCCTTCGAGTGGTACGCCGGCCTCGGCCGCCAGCTGCAGGCGCTGTCCGCACCGGGCGAGGGCACGGCCATCCGCGTCCTGGACGGGCTCTCCCGCATCCAGGCCGCGATGGACGAGGCGACCGAGGCGTGCACCGGCGAGGTGCTGATCGTGCAGCCCGGCGGCATCCGGCGGGAGGCCGAGCTGACCGAGGGGATGCACCGTGCGGTGGCCCTGCGCGGCCGGGGTGTGCACATGCGCGCCCTGTACACGCACGTGGCCCGGCACGGGCAGGGGCTGCTCAACTACCTGGAGCTGATGGGTGACACGGTCGAGGCGCGCACCCTGGACGAGGTCATCGACCGGCTGATCCTGTTCGACCGCACCGTCGCGTTCATCCCCGCCAACACCGAGCGCACGATGGCCCTGGAGCTGCGCCACCCGGCCCTCGTCGAGTACCTGGTGACCGTCTTCGAACGCCTGTGGCGCCTGGCGCTGCCCCTGACGGCCGCCCTTCCCGACACCGGCATCGAGGGCATCTCGCACCGCGAGCGGTCCATCGCCGCGCTCCTCGCGGAGGGCCACCAGGACGCGGTGATCGCCGAGCGCCTCGGCATCAGCGTCCGTACCTGCCGGGCCCATATCGCCCGCCTGTCGGACACCCTCGGCGCGGCGAGCCGTACCCAACTGGGCGTGCGCATCGCCCAGGTGGGCCTGGACCAGCTCCAGCACTCGGGCCCCGGGGCCACGCCCGCCGCGCTCACGATTCCGGATCAAGGATCCCCGAGCGCGCGATGAGGTAGCCGAGTTGGGCGCGGCTCTCGCTGCCGAGGGTGGTGGCGAGTTTGGCGATGTGGACGCGGGCGGTGCGCACGTTCATGCCGAGGCGGTCGGCGATGGCGGTGTCGGTGTGGCCCTCGGTGAGGAGGGCGGCGATGGCGCGCTGGCGCGGTGTGACGCCGTTCAGGGTGGGGCGCTGGACGGCCTGGGGGTACATGGGGGTGGCGAGCCGCCACAGCCGGTCGAAGGCCGTCGCGAAGAACCGGAGCAGCGCCGGGTGGCGCACCTCCAGGGCGAGGCGGCCGTCCTCCCCGGCAGGGACGAAGGCGACCGTGCGGTCGATCAGGATGAGCCGGTCCGGCAGTTCGTCCAGGGCGCGCGCCTGAGCGTCCCCGCGCAGCTGCTCGTACCGGGCGAGGACGAGCGGCGCGTTGCGCTGGGTGTGCTGGTAGAGGGTGCGGATACGGGCGCCCCGGTCGAGCACCGCCTGGTCGCGGTCCATGGCGACCGCCTGGGCGGCCCGGCCGCGCTCGTTGTGGTAGTGCACATTGGGCTGGACGCAGAGCACTTCGTGGGTGGCCTCGGCCATGGCGTCGCTGATCGCGTCGTTGATGCGGTCCGTTCCGGTAAGGATGCGCAGGGTGGGGGTGTCGGCGTGCGCCCCGTGCTCCGCCGCACCGTGCAGCAGGGGCTCGAACAGCGCCGTCAGGCGGTCCTCGCGGCGGCGTTCCTCGGCGATGCGGGCGCGGGAGCCGCGCAGGAGGTGGTTCAGCAGGGCGGCGGGGGCGACGGGTTCGAGGCGGCCGAGGTCGTCGAGGGAGGGGTGCAGCAGTCCGAGGTCGGTCAGACAGGGGGCGTCCACCGCGTCCTCGGCGCGCAGGTGACCGTCCCGCAGCGCCTGCTCGTACCGCTTGGCGCCCGTGTCGCACAGCTCCTCGATCCCGTGCCGGCAGTGACTCATGCGCCCGCCTCCTCCGGTTCGAGCATCCCGGACCTCGCTATCAGGTAACCGAGTTGGGCCCGGCTCTGACTGCCCAGCGTCGCCGCCAGCCGGGCGATGTGGTCGCGGGCGGTGCGGACGTTCATGCCGAGGCGGTCGGCGATGGCGGTGTCGGTGTGGCCCTCGACGAGGAGGGCGGCGATGGCGCGCTGGCGGGGCGTGACGCCGTTCAGGGTGGGGCGCTGGACGGCTTCGGGGTACATCGGGGTGGCGAGCCGCCACAGCCGGTCGAACGTGGTTGCGAAGTAGCCGACCAGCGCGGGATGGCGGACCTCCAGCGCGAGCGTGCCGTCCTCGTCGGCCGGGACGAAGGCCACCCTCCGGTCCATGACGATGAGCCGGTCGGTCAGCTCGTCCAGACAGCGGGCCTCGGTGTCGCCGGTGAGCCGTTCGTTGTAGCCGTGGACGGCCGGGAGATGGACGACCGTGTGCTGGAAGAGCGTCCGGATGCGGCCGCCGCGGTCGAGCAGCGCCTGGTCACGGCGGAAGGCCGTGCTGTGGGCGGCTTCGCCGCGCGCACCGGCGAGCCCGGAGTGCGGCTGCACGCACAGGACTTCCCCGCGGGTCTCCGCCATTGCCTCGGTGAGGGCCTGGTTGATGCGCTGGGTCCCGCTGTGCAGGCGCAGCATCGGGGTCCCGGCGGCGACGCCCGCCCCCTGCGGCCCGGCCGTCCGCACCAGCGGCTCCAGCAGCTCCACCAGCTGTTCCTCGCGCCGGTACTCGTCGGCGATCCGGGTCCTGGAGCCGCGCAGCAGCCGGTTCAGGGCCGCCGCGGGGGCGACGGGTTCGAGGCGGGCGGGGTCGCCGGCAGCCGGGTGCAGCAGGCCGAAGCGGGTCAGACAGGGTGCCTGGAGGGCCTGGTCGGCGCGCAGGCGACCGTCCCGCAGGGCCTGTGCGTACAGTTTCGCCCCGGCGGTGCACAGTTCGTCCGCTGCGTGTTCCCGGTGCGGGCCCGCCGTCACTCGGCCGCCTCCTCCCCGTCGTTGTCCGCTTCCTTCTTCAGGATGCCGGACTCGCCGATGAGGTAGCCGAGCTGAGCGCGGCTCTCGCTGCCGAGGGTGGCGGCGAGTTTGGCGATGTGCAGACGGGCGGTGCGCACGTTCATGCCGAGGCGGTCGGCGATGACGGAGTCCGTGTGGCCCTCGGTGAGGAGGGCGGCGATGGCGCGCTGGCGCGGTGTGATCCCGTTGAGGGAGGGCTTCTGGACGGCCTGGGGGTACATGGGGGTGGCCAGGTGCCAGAGCCGGTCGAAGGACGTCGCCAGGTAGTCGGCGATGGCGGGGGTGCGGATCTCCAGGGCGAGCGTGCGGTCCTTGCTGGCCGGGATGAAGGCGACGGTCCGGTCGAAGATGACGAGACGCTCGGTGATCTCGTCGAGCGTGCGGGCCTCGACGTCGCCGCGCAGCTGTTCGTAGCGGTCCTGGATCGTGGGCGCGTGGAGCATGGTGTGCTGGTACAGCGCGCGGATACGGCAGCCCCGGTCCAGCATGGCCTGGTCGCGCCGCAGGGCGATGGCGCGCAGCTCGGGGGCCAGGTGGGCGGTCGCGTGCGGCTGGACCGTCAGGCACTCCTCACGGGCGTCCGCGGCGGCGGCGTCGATGGCCCGGTTGATCTGGGGGAAGCCGCTGCGCACCCGGACGGCCGGGGAGTCGCCCGTGGTCCCGGCGAGGCCGGCGCTCACCCGGAGCAGCGGTGCGAAGGCCTCCGTGAGCCGGCTCTCGCGGCGGCGTTCGTCGGTGATGCGCTCCTCGGAGGCGCGCAGCAGTTCCTGCAGGGCGACGCCGGGAGCCACCGGCTCCAGCCGGTCCATGTCCGCGACGGCCGGCCGGAGCAGGCCGAGGTCCACGAGGCAGGGCGCGCTCCTCGCCTCGGCGGCGCTCACGTGTCCCTCGCGCAGGACGCGTGTGTACAACTCCCTGCCCGCGTCGCACAGTTCGTCGGCGCCGTGTATGGGGTGCGTCACCGGTCGGCCTCCTGGTGCCGGTCTGGGACGGCGGACTCACCGGCGGCGGTTCGCGCGACACCGTACAGCAGCCCCGGCGGGGCCGGAGCCGGGGCGGAGGCGCCCTGCTGCCCGTGAATCCGCGAGTCCGGCCGCGGCAGGCCGTCCTCGCCCGTGCGCGCGAGGGCGCCGGCGCCCCGGGCCCGTAACCTCTGCCCGCTCCGGGGCCGCGACCGCCGGTGCGCGCCCGTCGCATGCACGGGCAGCGGTGGGTGAGGGTGATCCCGCCTGTCTCCCCGTATGTCTCCAGGCGTGGTCATCGGCTCAGTGGTCCCGGTCCAGGATCCCCGACTGGGCGATGAGATAGCCGAGCTGGGCGCGGCTGCCGCTGCCCAGGGCCTGGGCGAGCTTGGCGATGTGGGCCCGGCAGGTGCGCACGTTCATGCCCAGTCTGCGGGCGATGGCCTCGTCGACGTGACCCTCCACCAGGAGCTTGGCGATGGAGTGCTGGATGTCGGTGATGCCGTCGGGGGCTGTTTCGTAGGGCGCGCCGGCCGTCAGCGGCACCGCGCGGTTCCACATGAACTCGAAGACCTTGGTCAGGTAGCCGACCAGGCCGGGGTGGCGGAGTTCGAGGGCCACCTGACGGTCGTCCCGGATGGGGATGAACGCCACGGTCTCGTCGCAGATGATGAGCCGCTCCACCAGTTCGTCGATGGTGCGGTACTCCACCTTGCCGTTGGTGAACTGGTCGACGTAGGCCAGCCGGTCGGGACTGTAGCGGGCCGTGTGCTGGTACAGGGTCCGTATCCGCACCCCGCGCTCGATCAGCGGCTTGTCCCGCTCCAGGCCCTCGAGGAGCCGGTGTTCGGGGCGGCGGCGGCCGCTCGGCTGCACCGTGAGCATCTCCGTCCGGCACTGGGCCGTGGCCAGGTCCAGCGCCGCGTTGATCCGGTCGAGCCCTTCGAGGACGGTGATCGAGTGGGTGGGCGCGTTTTCCTGGGCACTGAGTGCCATGAAGGGCTCGAAGGCCTCGGCCAGGGCCACGGACATCCGGCGCCGGTCGCTGATCTCGCGTTCCAGGGGGTGGAGCCGTTGGGCGAGAGCCACCGAGGGCAGCACGGGGCGCAGCCAGCCGGCGTCGTCCGGATCGGGGTGGAGCAGGGCGAACTCCATCAGGCAAGGAGCCGCCTCGGCATCCGACCGCGCGATGCGGCCGGTGCGCAGCGCCGTCGCATAGAGGCGGTTGCCTTCGTCACACAACTCGGTCACCGCATGGGGATGTGCCGCCTTAGTCCCATTTGTTGCCAAATCTCCACCCCCCAGGGTCCTGAACGTGCAGGAACATGATGCACCGATCGTGTGGTCATGACGTGCCCGAATGAGCCATCGTCTTACTCGACGGGGGAAGAGGGGACCTTCAAGTGAGGACGAAGCCGACTATGCGTAAGAGAATGCTTCGCTCGGTGCTTGTCGCCGCCTTCTCCGCCGTTGTGGCCTTCGGAACACTGGCTGGCCTCTCCGGTATGCAGGGGGACGGCCACAAGGCGAGTGGTACTCGGACCACGGGGACGGTTGCTGTCGGCGTCAAGACTCCGGTCAGCATGGATGACAGTGTCTGGGACTGACTGACTATGACCACTCCACCAGACGACCGTTCCTTCCGACGCGAAATGGCCACCGCCTACCGCTCGGGCTGGCACTTCATCGACCTGGTCACCGCCATCCCCCACAGCGGTGACTCGTTGATGGTGACGGTGTTCGGCGAGCCGGTCGTCGTCACCAGGGACGACGACGAGGACGTGCGCGCGTACCGGTGTCTGCGCAAGCCCCGCGGGGCGCCGCAGCCGGTGCGGTGTGCCATCCGCTACGGCATGATCTTTGTGAACCTGGACCAACGGGACCATCGGCTTGCGGAGCCGGAGGAACCGGACCTGACGACCATCTCGGCCACCCCCCGCAGTGCCTGACGCGATTCCCCCGTCGTAAAAAAATCGCTCAGGTGCTTCCCCCCGCAGCGGCGTCACCGTGACCTGAACACGGTGACGCCGCTGCAGTTTGTGGCGACATTTCGATGTATGGGAGCGCTTTCACGGTGGCCGAAACCAACCGGCTGACCTCTTCTTGGTGGTGGCCGAAACCGACCGGCTGACCTCTTCTGCGGCGGTGGCTGAAACCAACCGGTTGACCTCTTCTGGGGAGTGGCCGGAACCGACCGGTTGACCTCCTCGCCTCAGCCGTGCCCGAGCGCCCGCTCCACCTCGATCTCGATCACGACCCGGGAGGGGTTCTCGCCGGGCACGCGGTGGTAGCGCTCGGCGTAGCGCCGCTCCGCCTCCGCGACCCGATCCGCGTCGCCGTGCACCCGCGCCCGGCCCTCCAGCGTCGCCCACCGCCGCCCGTCCACCTGGCACACCGCGACCCGCGCGCCCCCGGGGCCGGCCGCGCGGATGTGGGACACCTTCGCGCTGGTCCCGTTCGTGATCACCCTGGCCAGCCCCGCCTCGGGGTCGTACGTCACCCCGACCGGCACCACGTGCGGGCTGCCGTCGGGGCGCAGGGTCGTCAGCGTGCACAGATGCCGCTCCCGCCAGAAGGCGAGGTACGGCTCGTCCGGGGTGCCCGGGTCCACGGAGTGCGAGGTCATGGCAGTCATGGTCCGCAACCTAGCCGCAGAACCTCCCGGCCCCAGCCTTGAGTGGAATAGACTCAACTTTGTGTACGCTGGTGAAGTCAGCAGTGGGAGACGTGTGAGAGACGCGGCCGACGGGCCGGCGCCGAGGAGGAGAACGCGAACGTGGACGCCGAGCTGACCAACAAGAGCCGGGAAGCGATCAGCGCGGCCGGCAACCGGGCCGTGACCGCGGGGCACCCGGACCTCACCCCCGCCCACCTCCTGCTCGCGCTGCTCGCGGGGCAGGACAACGAGAACATCACCGACCTGCTGGCCGCGGTCGAGGCCGACCAGGCCGCCGTACGGTCGGGTGCCGAGCGGGTGCTGGCCGGGCTGCCCAGCGTGGCCGGCTCGACGGTGGCGCCGCCGCAGCCCAACCGCGAGCTGCTCGCCGTGATCGCGGACGCCTCCGAGCGGGCGAAGGCGCTCGGTGACGAGTACCTGTCCACCGAGCACCTGCTGATCGGCATCGCCGCGAAGGGCGGCGCGGCCGGTGAGGTGCTCCGGGGGCAGGGCGCCGACGCCAAGAAGCTGCAGGAGGCCTTCCAGAAGGCCAGGGGAGGACGCCGCGTGACCACCGCCGACCCCGAGGGCCAGTACAAGGCCCTGGAGAAGTTCGGCACCGACTTCACCGCCGCCGCCCGCGAGGGCCGCCTCGACCCGGTCATCGGCCGGGACCAGGAGATCCGGCGCGTCGTCCAGGTGCTCTCCCGCCGTACGAAGAACAACCCGGTCCTCATCGGCGAGCCCGGCGTCGGCAAGACCGCCGTCGTCGAGGGGCTCGCCCAGCGGATCGTGAAGGGCGACGTGCCCGAGTCCCTGAAGGACAAGCGGCTCGTCTCGCTCGACCTCGGCGCGATGGTCGCGGGCGCCAAGTACCGCGGTGAGTTCGAGGAGCGGCTCAAGTCCGTGCTCGCGGAGATCAAGGACTCCGACGGGCAGATCATCACCTTCATCGACGAGCTGCACACCGTCGTGGGCGCCGGCGCCGGCGGGGACTCCGCCATGGACGCGGGCAACATGCTCAAGCCGATGCTGGCCCGCGGCGAACTGCGCATGGTCGGCGCCACCACGCTGGACGAGTACCGGGAGCGGATCGAGAAGGACCCCGCCCTGGAGCGCCGCTTCCAGCAGGTGCTGGTCGCCGAGCCGACCGTCGAGGACACCATCGCCATCCTGCGCGGGCTCAAGGGCCGCTACGAGGCCCACCACAAGGTGCAGATCGCGGACAGCGCGCTGGTGGCCGCCGCCGGCCTGTCCGACCGCTACATCACCTCCCGCTTCCTGCCCGACAAGGCCATCGACCTCGTGGACGAGGCGGCCTCCCGGCTGCGCATGGAGATCGACTCCTCGCCCGTCGAGATCGACGAACTCCAGCGCTCCGTCGACCGGCTGAAGATGGAGGAGCTGGCGATCGCCAAGGAGACCGACCCGGCCTCCCTGGAGCGCCTGGAGAAGCTGCGCCGCGACCTCGCCGACAAGGAGGAGGAGCTGCGCGGCCTGACCGCCCGCTGGGAGAAGGAGAAGCAGTCCCTCAACCGGGTCGGCGAGCTGAAGGAGAAGCTCGACGAGCTGCGCGGCACGGCCGAACGCGCCCAGCGCGACGGCGACTTCGACACCGCCGCCAAGCTGCTCTACGGCGAGATCCCGCAGCTGGAGAAGGAGCTGGAGGCCGCCTCCGAGGCCGAGGAGGAGGTCGCGAAGGACACCATGGTCAAGGACGAGGTCGGCTCCGACGACATCGCCGACGTCGTCGCCGCCTGGACCGGCATCCCCGCCGGGCGCCTCATGGAGGGCGAGACGCAGAAGCTGCTGCGGATGGAGGACGAACTCGGCAAGCGGCTCATCGGCCAGAGCGAGGCCGTACGGGCCGTCTCGGACGCGGTACGGCGCTCGCGGGCCGGCATCGCCGACCCCGACCGGCCGACCGGGTCCTTCCTCTTCCTCGGCCCGACCGGTGTCGGCAAGACCGAACTCGCCAAGGCGCTCGCCGACTTCCTCTTCGACGACGAGCGGGCCATGGTCCGCATCGACATGTCGGAGTACGGCGAGAAGCACAGCGTCGCCCGCCTGGTCGGCGCTCCCCCCGGCTACGTCGGCTACGAGGAGGGCGGCCAGCTCACCGAGGCCGTCCGCCGCCGCCCGTACAGCGTGGTGCTGCTGGACGAGGTGGAGAAGGCCCACCCCGAGGTCTTCGACATCCTCCTCCAGGTGCTGGACGACGGCCGTCTGACCGACGGTCAGGGCCGCACGGTCGACTTCCGCAACACGATCCTGGTGCTGACGTCGAACCTGGGCAGCCAGTTCCTGGTCGAGCCGACGACCAGCGAGCACGAGAAGAAGGAGCAGGTCCTGGAGGTGGTCCGGGCCTCCTTCAAGCCCGAGTTCCTCAACCGGCTCGACGACCTGGTGGTCTTCTCGGCGCTGACCAGGGACGAGCTGGCCCGGATCGCACAGCTCCAGATCGACCGCCTGGCCAGGCGGCTGGCCGAACGCCGGCTCGCCCTGGAGGTCACGCCCGAGGCCCTTGCCTGGCTCGCCGACGAGGGCAACGACCCGGCCTACGGCGCCCGCCCGCTGCGCCGTCTCGTGCAGAGCGCCATCGGCGACCGCCTCGCCAGGGAGATCCTCTCCGGCGAGATCAAGGACGGCGACACGGTCCGTGTGGACCGCTTCGGCGAGGGCCTGATCGTGGGCCCGGCGATCGGGAAGACGCTGTGACGCTCACGTGGTGAACGCGGAGAACCGTACGAGGGCCCGGTCCGGGCCCTCGTACGTCACGTCGACGTCCAGCGCGTACGCGCCGAAGCCCGGGTCGGACGCGCCCGGGACCTGGCCGGCGTAGTCCGCGTAGCCCTTCTGGAACTCCAGGTGCACACAGAGGTCGACGGAGTCCGGGATGCAGTGCTCCCCTTTCGGCTCCGGCGCGTTCGGATAGGTGCTCCTCAGCCAGTCGCCCACGCCGTCCTTCGGCATCCGGAAGCGGGCCGTGTAGTCGGTGTCCATCCAGGCCCGCACCGTGCACTCGGTGTCGTACGCCCCCCGGGGCAGTTCTGCCCCGCCGAAGGCCAGCGCCTCGGCGCACGGCACCTTCCGGGCATCGTCGGACGGATCCCAGGTCATGATCCTCCACACGGCCACGGCCAGCCAGAGCAAGCCGAGTGAGGCAACCGCCGCGAGCGCCGCGATCAGGCCCCGTCGTCTCCGTCGTCTCCGTTCCTGCGCCCCCACGCCGCCTCCCCCACGTCCGCGGGCCGTCTGCCCGGCGGGACGCATCATGTCAGCCGACGGCTGACATGCACGGTCGGGGCTTGCCACCCCCCTCCCCGCATGAGGGAGGATGGCGGAATCCGCACGAAGGGAAAAACACGGTGACCATCGACCCGTCCTCGATTCCGAACTTCGGGGGCCAGCCCGAGCCGCAGCCCCAAGGGCCGGCGGGCCCCGTCGTCCCGGATCAGGACCTCGTGAAGCAGCTCCTCGACCAGATGGAGCTGAAGTACGTCGTCGACGAGGAGGGTGACCTCGCTGCGCCGTGGGAGCAGTTCCGCACGTACTTCATGTTCCGCGGGGAGGCCGAGCAGTCGGTCTTCTCGGTGCGGACCTTCTACGACCGCCCCCACAAGATCGACGAGAAGCCGCAGCTGCTGGAGTCCATCGACGACTGGAACCGCCGCACCCTGTGGCCCAAGGTGTACACCCACACCCACGACGACGGCACCGTCCGCCTCATCGGCGAGGCCCAGATGCTGATCGGCACCGGTGTCGACCTCAACCACTTCGTCTCCTCCACGGTCAGCTGGGTGCGGGCCGCGATCGAGTTCGACCGGTGGCTGGTGGAACAGCTGGGCCTGGAGCAGGAGGTCGACGGCACGCAGGAGCAGGACGGCGACGAGGAGTGATCCCGGCTCCCTGCCACATCTGAGGTCCGGGGGCGTCCGCCCCCGGATCACGGCAGGCCGCGCCGCCCGGTCCGCAGCCGCCGCGCCGCCGCCTCACATCAAGCGCGGCCGCCCCCTCTCACCTCGGCCGCAGCCGCCGCGCCGATCGTCCGCTGCCGCCGTGCCGCTGCCGCCTCACATGTTCCGCAGCCGCTGCGCCGCCTCCCGCAGGACCTCCGCGCGCTTGCAGAAGGCGAACCGCACGAACGGCGCCCCGGCCTCCCGGTCGTCGTAGAAGACCGCGTTGGGAATGGCCACCACGCCCGCCCGCTCGGGCAGGGCGCGGCAGAAGGCGAAGCCGTCCTTCTCGCCCAGCGGCCGGATGTCGGTCGTGATGAAGTAGGTGCCCGCCGGCCGGAAGACCTCGAAGCCCGCCTCGGCGAGGCCCCCGGCGAGGATGTCCCGGCGCGCGAGCATGTCGCGGCGGAAGCCCTCGAAATAGGCGTCGGGCAGCGCGAGCGCCTCGGCCACCGCGTACTGGAAGGGCCCCGAGGAGACGTAGGTGAGGAACTGCTTCACCGCGCGCACGGCGCTGACCAGCCCCGGCGCGGCCGTCACCCAGCCGACCTTCCAGCCGGTGAAGGAGAACGTCTTGCCGGCCGAGCCGATGGTGACCGTGCGCTCCCGCATCCCGGGGAAGGTGGCCAGCGGCAGGTGCTCGGCGTCGTCGAAGACCAGGTGCTCGTAGACCTCGTCCGTCACCACCAGCAGGTCGCGCTCCACCGCCAGCTCGGCGATCGCGGCCAGCTCCGCGCGCGTGAGGACCGTGCCCGTCGGGTTGTGCGGGGTGTTGATCAGCAGCAGCCGGGTGCGGTCCGTGACCGCCGCGCGCAGCTCGTCCAGGTCCAGCCGGAAGCCGCCGTGGTCCGGCCTGAGCGTCACCGGCACCCGCCGGCCGCCCGCCATCGCGATGCTCGCCGCGTAGGAGTCGTAGTACGGCTCCAGGGCCACGACCTCGTCGCCCGGCTCCACCAGCGCCAGCAGGGAGGCGGCGATGGCCTCCGTGGCTCCGGCCGTCACCAGAACCTCGGTCTCGGGGTCGTACGCCAGCCCGTAGCGGCGCAGCTGGTGCGCGGCGATCGCGGTGCGCAGCTCGGGGATGCCCGGACCCGGCGGGTACTGGTTGCCGCGCCCGTCGCGCAGCGCCCGCACGGCCGCCTCGCGGACCTCCTGAGGGCCGTCGGTGTCCGGGAAGCCCTGGCCCAGGTTGATCGACCCGGTGGACACCGCGAGGGCGGACATCTCGGCGAAGATCGTCGTCCCGAACTCGGCGAGACGGCGGTTGAGGTGCGGACGCGCGCTGGAGGTCATGCCGGTCATCCTGCGCCCAAGCTCTGGAGTTCCTCAACATAGCTTCGCGGATGAACACCTGCGGTGGTATCCAATGCGCCATCTCTGACCAGGGGCACAGCCGTTGACAACTGTCGTCATCAGTCGTCGTCGGCCGCCCGCGGACGGCCCACGGACGGCCCAACGGGCGATCACTGCGGCCGCCGCTGATTGGATCACCTCAGCAGCAGCCTGACCGGTGGCTGTACTCTGCCGCCCAGATGGAGGGGCGCTGTCAGGGACCAGGGGGTCACGTGAACACAGGCATGGCTTGTCCGCTCGGGCCGAGCGGCCCGTCGCGAGGCCCTCTCCGACAGGTCGCACGCCACCTCGGCGCTATGCATCTGAGTGGTGTGATCTTGCTGTTCACCTACGTGATCCCTCCGGCCTGGGCTCTCGATGCCTACGGCGCGGCACCAGCCAGCGACCCTTCAGCAGACATCCCCCCGTTCGTGATCTTCGCTATGTTGCTGGTCTACTGCGTGGGCTTTCACGTATTCGTGCACATCCCATCCGGGCTCCTGGGTACGAGGCTGGGCCTCAACCATGGGGGCTTGATCACCTACGCTTCGGCCCTGGCGATTGCGGGAGTCCTCACAGCCTCGGCCTTGCTGGTGGCCCTGCGTATGGAGGATGTCGGTGAGCTCATGCAGTTGTGGGCTGACTTCATGGTGCGTGGCTCGCTTGGGCTGGCGGGCTACGTGTGGATGGCTCGGCGGTCGCGGGAGACCACGACGACGTGAGGTCCGTGGAGTCGTCGTTGAGCACTCTCCGACGGCCCCGAGACGGCCCGAAGGGTGCTGACCGAGGGCCTCATCGCCAAAACCGGGCTTGCCTTCCAACTTCCGCAACCTCATCCGTTAAAGATCTTCTAGAGGGCGTTAGGGGGCAGCAGGTGCGGGGCGCGGATGCCGAGGATGCCGAAGACCTCGTCCTTCGCCGGCCCCCGCAGTTCCGCCATGAAGGCGGGGTCCACGTGGCCCGTCCTGGCCCAGATTCCGCCGAGGGACTCCGCGCACTGCTGGGCCAGCACGCTGGTGAAGTCCTCGGCGCGAATGGTCCGGATCAGGCCCGACTCGACGAGCGGGCCGGAGAAGTCCTCCAGATACATCGCCGCGTCGTCCTTTTCATCCTCGCGCGCCGCGGGGTCGTCGAGGATTCCGACGAGCAGAACCGCCCGCTCCTCGGGCGAGATCTCCGCCCGGCCCACCGCCGCATCCTCGGGCGAGGTCACCGCCCGGCTCTCCGGCGAGGTCTCATCCGCGGTGCGTCGCCGTCCCTTTCTGAACAGCCCCTCCAGCCAAGTCCTCATCTACAACAGATCCTCGATCCCGTCCACAATGCCCTCGCCGATGCCGATGCCGATGCCGATGCCGCTGCCGCTGCCGACCACGCCACCTCCCAAGTTCCTGTCGACCACGGGCCCGACAGGGCCACCGGCAGACCCGAGGTCCGCCCCGAACCTGGCGCCGTAACCCGCGCCCGCGAGGCCGCCCGCCAGGCTGACACCGTCGTGGATGGCCGTCTGGGTCCGCTCGGTGCGGCCGCCACATCGTGGACGTCGTGGGCGACGGTCGCAGCGATCAGCAGCCTGCCGCCAACCTTGGCGGTCGACCTTGCCAGATCGATGGTTCGGCGCGGCGCCCATGGCCCGTCCAAGGGGATGCTTCGTAACCCCAGCCATTAAAGATCTCTGGATCCCCGCGGAAGTACCCCTCTGAACCTCAGTTCCCCGTGAGTCCCCGCCCGTTCTGGCACGAAAGTGGCACGGCCCGGGGACCGGGCCCGAACTATGGCTACAAGGGTTGCTGGGGTCTGCATGGCTGGTCAGTCAACCGCTGGCGGTCCGTGACGGTCGGCGACGGCTGCGGGCGTTGCTGCACTGCCGCGGGTCATCTGCTGAGGACTTCCACGACAGCCACGAAGAGGCCCACGCCGAAAACAGCGAAGGCCACGAGCGCGAGGACCAGCAGCGAGCAGCAAGAAGAAATAGCCACCATGAGCCATGCCCGTCCTTTGGCCTGGTGGTACTTGGTGTCGTCGTCCCAGTTTTGATCGACCATGGCGCCCCCTGCCGTGCACCTTACAGAGCGGTCCGTGGAGCCGACCGCCCCAGCCACCCACGATCCCACCCACCACGGCCCCCACGGTCCGGCGGAGTCCCGAGCCGTCGCGCACCTGCTTTTGGATCAAAGCGCCTTTCGGATCCGTGGCGGATCATGCGCACGGCCCTGGGTGGCAGCGCCCGCTTCCAGGTCGGGCCTGGTGGTGTGGGGCAAGGGTGGGGATCAGGCTCGGTCCGGTGCATCGGCCCTTGGCGGGCCAGAGTGTGATTAAGGCCGTCAGTGAGTACTTGGGGCATGCCGACCCGGCACTGACGCTGCGGGTGTATGCACACCTGATGCCCGACAGCCGCGAGCGTGCCCGCCGCGCCATCGACATGGTGTTTCAGCGCCTTTCCCAGGAAGTTCACAGCCCAACGAGTCTTTGACGGCCCTGATATGCCTAGCTGCGGAGTTCAAGGGCCTTTCTTTGATGGGCCCTTCCCGCGCAAGACGCTCGGCTGGGAGACCCCAGCCGAGCGTCGTATGTCTCGGGATCAGGCGGGTGGACCGTCGAAGGGGGACCAGTCGGTCCAGGCGTCGTCCGGGTTGGTGCTCACCTTCCACGAGGACACCGAACCGGTGTCGGTGCCGACCACGATCTGTGGACGGCCGTCCGTCAGAGTGGCCACACCCACGCTGCGGGCTGATCCCGGCAGGCCGTTGAACTTCGTCCAGTCGGCCCAGGCAGCGCTCGCGTCGGTGGTCACCTTCCAGGTCGTCCAGAGCTCGCCGCCGTCGGTCACGGCGAATATCTGCGGCCGTGCGTCCGTGAGCGGGGCCGCAGCGAGCGACACCACACGGCCGTGGTCGAAGTTGAACGGCTGCCAGGAGGTCCAAGCGGCACTCGGGAGCTCGCTCACCTTCCACCTGGTGAACAGCCCATGGTTGCTTCCCGCGAACACCTGCGGGCGGCCGTCCGTGAGCCGTGCTGACGTCATGCTTCGAACGGACATGTGATCCGACTCCTTATTCTGAACGCCTAGGAAGGCGTTCATGTCCGGGTCCCTCCCTCCACTCCAGCGTTTGTGCAGACGCGCGTACTCGCAAGTGGACCACTCGGCGGCAGGTGGCGGCTCGTTGCACTAAAGATCACGGCCCGCAGACGGCCCAGTGGGACTCTGACGGCCCCTGAACTGCCCTTCCACGGAGGTCAGGGGCCGTTGCCCCGAGAGAACCCTCTGGAGTTCCTCAACTCTGCTTTGAGTCTGCCGGGGGCCGGGAATCCCTCGCTCACCGCACCAGAGGCGGGGACCGGCGAGGCGCCCACGGGGGGCCGCTTCGGGGGAACGGAAGGAGGTCGACGCCATGAGTGACAACGCGATCGAACTCATCATGCTGGCGGTGGTCGTGGTCGTGCTGATCGCGGCGAGCAAGGTCCGTCGCAGGCGGCATGCCGGGCCGTCGCTCGGCAAGGGCCGCGGGCGCAACGGGGTGTACGGCTCGTCGTCCGGCGCGGGCGGCAGCTGGTGGGCCGGCGGGGGAGACGGCGGCTCGTCGTCCGGCGGCCACCACTCGGGCGGCCACCACTCCGGGGGCCACCACTCCTGCGGGGGCGGTCACTCGTGCGGCGGTCACTCGTCCTGCGGCGGGGGGTCCTCGTGCGGCGGCGGGGGCGGATGCGGCGGAGGCAGCTGACACGGGGCAGCTGAGCTTCCCGCTCTCGGGCGCCCGCCGGGGAAGGCATCCGGCGGGCGCCCGGCCGTCGCATTTCCGGTTCGCGGCCTGCGCCCGGCGTACGCCATAGTTGAACAATTGAGCTGTGGAGCCCTCTGAGGGATGGAAACCCCACGAAGTTGGGTAAAAAACCTGTGGCGGCGCCACTGTCCATGATTCCCTCTCAATCACCTACGCAGCCCCTCGGACTTTCCGCAGACCCCCCTCCCCGGCCGGGCAGGCTGGGCTGACCGGGCTGACATGGCCGAACTCCCCCCTTCTGTGCGTGCTAGCGGAGCCGACCCATGCTCACGACCCTGAACACCTCCTACACCGATACCCGCGCTGCCGATCTCGCCTGGGCGCTCGGGCGCGAGCCGCTGCCTGCCCTGGCCACCCTGGATCTGGAACTGACAGGGGCGAAGCTGCAGTTGAGACTGCTCGGCGCATCCCACCAGGTACTGCTGGAGGAGGAGCGGGGCAACTGTTCGGAGACGGTCGCGTGCATCCCCGGATCCAGCACGCCTCTTCCGCTGGGCGTGGCCAAGCGGGTCGACGACTGGGAGTACGAGTTCGCGGCGCGCGTCGAGGTGCTGACACCGGGCTCGTTCGCGGGCCGCGCCCAGGAGTTGCTGGCCCTCGTCGCCGACCACCCGCACGGCCTCGCCGGTGTCTTCCCCGGCAGCCCGCACGCGTTCACCGCGATGCTCGCCCAGCGGCACGAGGGCCAGGTGCACTGGCGCACCTGGCACGCCTACCCGCAGGACGGGCAGTTGGTGGCGACGCGCACGCGCGTGGGAGCGCGGGTGTCCGCCGCCCAGACCGGCTGAAGCGCGCCCCGCGCCTCCCGGTCGGCATAAACCCCGATACGTCAACTGGCCGCAGATCCACACGTGTGGGTGACGAAGCGTACCGAGCATGTGACGTAACGTCGCAACGTGATCGAACCGCACGCCCCCGCACGCCCCGGCGCCTCGCCCTGGGCCGGCCCCGCACGGCTGCCCGTCCGGCCCGGCACCGGGCGGTTCCTGGTCCTCGTGTGCGTCTTCGTCTGCGCGGCCTGCGGACTCGTGTACGAACTCGAACTCGTCGCGTTCGCCTCGTACTTGATGGGTGACTCGGTCACCCAGGCCTCCGTCGTGCTGTCCGTGATGGTCTTCGCGATGGGCATCGGCTCCCTCGTCGCCAAACGGCTGCGCTGGCACGCGGCCGCCGGCTTCGGCGCGATCGAGACCGTCCTCGCGCTGGTCGGCGGGTGCAGCGCGATGGCGCTGTACGCCGTCTTCGCCTGGACCGGCGGATGGGGCGGGGTGTGGGCCGCCGGGCCGCGCTGTCTGCTGGTCGCCTTCTCCCTCGCCATCGGCCTGCTCATCGGCGCCGAAGTCCCCCTGCTGATGGAGCTGATCCAGCGCATCCGCCGCCAGGACGCCGGCGGCGCGGTCGCCGATCTGTTCGCCGCGGACTACGTGGGCGCGCTCGTCGGCGGCCTGGCCTTCCCCTTCCTCCTGCTGCCCTTCCTGGGCCAGTTGACCGGCGCGCTGCTCACCGGCACGGTCAACGTCGTAGCCGGGGGCGCCCTGGTCCTCGGCCTGTTCCGGCGCGACCTGACCCGTCGCGCCCGCTGGACGCTGCTCGTCGCCGGCCTCGCCGTCCTCGGCGTCCTCGCCTCCGCGGTCGCCCTCGCCGGCGACTTCGAACGGGCGGCCCGGCGCGCGGTGTACGGCAGGGACGTCCGGGTCGCGCTGCAGACCGACGTGCAGGAGGTGGTCCTCGCGGGCGGCACCCACGGCCGTCCCCTCGACCTCTTCCTGGACGGCCGGCTGCGGGTCGGCGGCCGCGACGAGCGCACTTATCACGAAGCCCTGGTCCACCCCGCGATGGCGGGCCCGCACGCGCGCGTGCTCATCCTCGGCGGCGGCGACGGCCTGGCCGCCCGCGAGGTCCTCCGCCACGGGGGTGTGCGCCGCGTCGACGTCGTCGAACTCGACCCCGGCCTGATCGGTCTGGCCCGCCACGACCCCGGCCTGTCCGCCCTCAACGGCCACGCCTACGACGACCCGCGCGTCCGCGTCACGACCGCCGACGCGCTCACCTGGCTGCGCGGGGCGCCGAAGTCGGCGTACGACGTGGTGATCGCCGACCTGCCCGACCCCGGCATCACGGCCAGCACCAAGCTGTACTCGCAGGAGTTCTACGGCCTGGCCCGCCGCGTCCTCGCCCCCGGCGGCCGCCTCGTGGTGCACGCGGGCCCCGTCGCCGCCCGCCCCCGCGCCTTCTGGACGGTGTCGGCGACCTTGAGGGCAGCGGGCTTCGCCGTGTCCCCCTACCGGGTCCTCGGACACGACTCCGGCTTCCCGGCGGGCCCCGACCGCTCGGCAGGTGCATCCCGGGCCCCCCACGACTGGGGCTTCCTCCTGGCGGCCCCGGGCCCCTCGGCTCCCCGCCCGACCCTGGATCCCAGGGGCCCGCACCTCCGGACCCTGACCCGCCCGGCCCTGGCCGCCGACGCCCGGGCGGCATCCCGCACCCGGATCGGCGGCCTGCCGGCGTCGACGCTGGTGCACCCGCGCTACTGAGGGCCACGGACCCGGCGGGAGGTCCGGTCGTTCCACAGCGATCCGGCCACGTCTCCCGCCGGGCCCAGGATCCTCCTGTTCTGTTCTGCCGACCGAGAAGGGTGGATGGACGGTCGGGCCGGTGAGGGTTCGGGGGCGGAGCCCCGGCGGGGAGGGTACGTTCCGGCTACGACTGGGTAGGCTCAGCCGACATGGAGTACCAGGTCTTCGTCCCGGTTCCGCCGGACCGGCTGAGGGCAGCCCTCGCCGACCCCTCCCGCGTGGCCGGTGCGGTTCCCGGCCTCCAGCAGGACGCCGGTGCCGAACCCGTCGCCGGACGCCTGAAGCTGAGGGTCGGCGGCCACTCCGTCACCTACCGCGGCACCCTCCGCATCACGCCCCGCGAGGACGGCACGTACACCGTCGAGGGCGACGCCGTCGAGGCGCGCGGCACCGGCACCGTCACTTTCACCCTCACCCTCACCCTTGCGGACACCGGGGACGGGACCACCGTCGTCCTCGACGCGGCGGCGGACGCGGGCGGCCGCATCGCGGAACTCCCAAAGGACGCGGTGCACGCGGCGCTGACCCGTCTGCTGAACCGTTGCGCGGAGGCCCTGTCGGAGAGCCCGGAGAGCCCCGAGAGCCCGGAGCGCCCGGAGCGCGCGGAGAAGCCGGCCGACGGGTCCGAGCGGGAGGCCGGACCCGCACATGAGCCCGAACCGGAGGCCCGCCCGGAGGCTCGTCCGGAGACTCATCCGGAGGCCGAACCGGAGCCGGAACCCGGGCACACCTCCGTCTTCGACACCGAGGTCCCCCCACCGTCCCTGGACCCCGCCGCGGACGACACCGCAGCCGAGTACACGACGGACGGCCACGCGCCCGACGAGGACGCGAAGGACAAGTACACGGCGGACGAGTACGCCGCGGCCGAACACCCCGCCGCGGCCGACGACGAGCGTCTCCTCGGCGACTTCGGCGACACGGGCGAGCCGCCCGCCGAGGCGGCGCACGCCCGCCGGACGATGATCGGCCGCAGCGCGGAGGAGGTCGACCACGCTCCACCGCGCGGCCGCTACGCCCCCGTGCCGGCCCCCCAGACCGTCGCCGGCAACCCGGTCCTGCGCTGGGCGGCCCCCGCGGCGGCCCTCGCCCTGGCCTCGGCGATCGTGGTCGGCCGAGCCATGCGCAGACGCCGTTACTGACCGAGTGCCGATCGAGTGCCGATCGAGTGCCGGTCGGACGCGTCGGGCGGCGCACGCCCTCTTGATCGCCCCAGTAGGGTCGTGCCGTGAGTAACGAAGACATCACGCTGACCGCGGGCGACGCGGAAGTGAGCGTGCGGCCCGGCAACGGCGGCCGCATCGGTGGGCTCCGGATCGGCGGCGTGGAGCTGCTGCGGCAGGGCGAGCGCTACGGCTGTTTCCCGATGGTGCCCTGGTGCGGCCGGATCCGGGAGGGCCGCTTCCTGGACGGGGCCACCGTCCGCCAGATGCCCCTCAACTCCCCGCCGCACGCCATCCACGGCACCGCACGCGACGGTGCCTGGCGCACCGCCCGCACCTCGGCGGACGAGGCGGTCATCACCTACGACCTGGTCGATCCCTGGCCGCACCGCGGACGCGTCACCCACGTCGTCACGCTGGCCGAGGACAGCCTGACGCTGGCGATGTCCGTGGAGGCGTACGACGACTCCTTCCCGGCACAGATCGGCTGGCACCCCTGGTTCAACCGGACCCTCGTGGGCGCCGACGGTACCGTCGGCGCCCACGCACGGCTGGACTTCACGCCCGCCTGGCAGGAGGAGCGCGGCGCCGACCACCTGCCCACCGGCAACCGCATCGACCCGAAGCCCGGCCCCTGGGACGACTGCTTCGGCATGCCCGGCGGCGTCGACGTCACCCTCACCTGGCCCGGGCAGCTGAAGCTGAAGGTGACCAGCCGCGAGGAGTGGGTGGTCGTCTACGACGAGCAGGACGAGGCCGTCTGCGTGGAGCCGCAGACCGGGCCGCCCAACGGCCTGAACACCCTCCCGCGCCTGGTCACGCCGGTGGAGCCGCTGGAGGCGACGACCACCTGGAGCTGGCGCCGCCTCTAAGCTGGTCGGCATGACGGACGTACGTGGCGAGCTGCTGCAGCAGATCAAGGACAAGGCCGTGGTGCACGGCAAGGTGACCCTCTCCTCGGGTCTGGAGGCCGACTACTACGTCGACCTGCGCCGCATCACCCTCGACGGCGAGGCCGCCCCGCTGGTCGGCCAGGTGCTCCTGGACCTGACGGCCGACCTCGGCTTCGACGCGGTGGGCGGCCTGACCATGGGCGCCGACCCGGTCGCCGCCGCCATGCTGCACGCGGCCGCCGCGCGCGGCAGGAAGCTCGACGCCTTCGTCGTGCGCAAGGCGGCGAAGGCGCACGGGCTGCAGCGGCGGGTGGAGGGGCCGGACATCGCGGGCCGTCGGGTGCTCGTGGTCGAGGACACCTCCACCACCGGCGGCTCCCCGCTCACCGCCGTGGAGGCCGTCCGCGAGGCCGGTGCCGAGGTCGTCGCCGTCGCGACGATCGTGGACCGGGCGACGGGTGCCGCCGAGAAGATCGAAGCCGGCGCGGGTGTTCCCTACCGGTTCGCCTTCTCGAAGGATGAACTGGGCCTGGACTGACGCGCGCCTTTGACCTGGACTTGACCGGGACGCCGAGCATGGCGTCAGGTCTGGAAAGATGGGGCCGACGACGACGTCACTCCCCAGGTCTAGGTCAGGGCCGCAGTACGCAGAACGCCAACCCGCACACTCAAGGAGCGGACACATGCCCATCGCAACCCCCGAGGTCTACAACGAGATGCTCGACCGGGCGAAGGCAGGCAAGTTCGCCTACCCGGCCATCAACGTCACCTCGTCCCAGACCCTGCACGCCGCCCTGCGCGGTTTCGCGGAGGCCGAGAGCGACGGCATCGTCCAGATCTCCACGGGTGGCGCCGAGTTCCTGGGCGGCCAGTACAGCAAGGACATGGTGACGGGCGCGGTGGCCCTCGCCGAGTTCGCGCACATCGTCGCCGAGAAGTACCCGGTCAACATCGCGCTGCACACGGACCACTGCCCGAAGGACAAGCTCGACGGGTACGTACGTCCGCTGCTCGCGATCTCCGAGGAGCGCGTCAAGGCCGGCCGCAACCCGCTGTTCCAGTCCCACATGTGGGACGGTTCCGCCGAGACGCTGGCCGACAACCTGGCCATCGCCCAGGAGCTGCTGCCCCGCGCCGCCGCCGCCAAGATCATCCTTGAGGTCGAGATCACCCCGACCGGTGGCGAGGAGGACGGCGTCTCGCACGAGATCAACGACTCCCTGTACACCACGGTCGAGGACGCGATCCGCACCGTCGAGGCGCTGGGCCTGGGCGAGAAGGGCCGCTACCTGCTGGCCGCCTCCTTCGGCAACGTGCACGGCGTGTACAAGCCGGGCAACGTCGTGCTCCGCCCCGACCTGCTGAAGGAGCTGAACGACGGCGTCGCCGCCAAGTTCGGCAAGCAGTCCCCGTTCGACTTCGTCTTCCACGGCGGCTCCGGCTCCACCGAGCAGGAGATCCAGACCGCGCTGGAGAACGGCGTCGTCAAGATGAACCTCGACACGGACACCCAGTACGCCTTCACCCGTCCGGTCGCCGACCACATGCTGAAGAACTACGACGGCGTCCTGAAGGTCGACGGCGAGGTCGGCAACAAGAAGACCTACGACCCGCGCACCTGGGGCAAGCTGGCCGAGGCGTCCATGGCCGCGCGTGTCCTCGAGGCCACGAAGAACCTGCGTTCGGCGGGCAACAAGATCAAGTAACCCGTCGCGGCACCCGTGCCGTGACAGCCCGGTGAGCCCGGCGCCTGCGCAAGGCGTCGGGCTCGCTGTATACCTGGGGACATGCCCGACGTCCGGCTCGCCTCGTCCCAGGGCAGGTGGATCCTGTTCACCACGGTCCTCGGCTCCAGCATGGCCATGCTGGACTCGACCGTGGTCAACGTGGCCCTCCCGACCATCGGCCGGGACCTCGACGCGAGCCTGTCCGCCCTCCAGTGGACGGTCAACGCGTACATGGTCACGCTGGCCGGCCTGATCCTGCTGGGCGGCTCGCTGGGCGACCGCTACGGCCGGCGCAGGATCTTCGTCCTCGGGGTCGTCTGGTTCGCGGCCGCCTCCCTGCTCTGCGGCCTGGCCCCCACCCCCGGCGTCCTCATCGGCGCCCGGGCCCTCCAGGGCATCGGCGGCGCGCTCCTCACGCCCGGCTCCCTCGCCCTCATCCAGGCCTCCTTCCACCCGGACGACCGCAGCCCGGCGGTCGGCCTGTGGTCCGGCTTCGGCGGGATCGGCGCGGCCGTCGGCCCCTTCCTGGGCGGCTGGCTGGTGGACGGCCCCGGCTGGCGGTGGGTGTTCCTGCTCAACGTGCCGCTGGCCCTGCTGTGCGTGCCCGTCGCCCTGCGCCACGTTCCCGAGTCGTCCGGCAAGCGCGCCCACGGCCGCTTCGACGTCCTCGGCGCGGCCCTGGGCGCCGTGTCGCTGGCCCTGGTGACGTACGCGCTGATCGAGGCACCCGGCGGCTCCCCGGCGGTGGCGGTGACCGCGGTGGCGGGCGTGGCCGCGGCCGTCGCGTTCGTGTACGTCGAGAAGCACCGCGCCGATCCCATGCTCCCGCCCGGCATCTTCGCCTCGCGCCAGTTCACGGCGGTCAACCTGGTCACGCTGTGCGTGTACGCGGCCTTCGGCGGCTTCTTCTTCCTCACCGCGCTCCAGCTCCAGGTGGTGGCCGGCTACTCCGCCCTGCAGGCCGGTACGGCCCTGCTGCCCACGACGGCCCTGATGCTGCTGTTCTCCGCCCGCTCCGGGGCGCTGGCCGACCGTACGGGGCCGCGGCTGCCGCTGACCGTCGGGCCGCTGCTGTGCGCCGCGGCGATGCTGCTGATGCTCCGCGTGGGCGTCGGTGCGGACTACCTGACCGACGTCCTGCCGGCCGTCCTCGTGATGGGCCTCGGCATGGTCACCCTGGTCGCCCCGCTCACCGCCACGGTCCTCGCCTCCGTCGACACCGCTCGGGCGGGCCTGGCCAGCGGCATCAACAACGCGGCGGCGCGGGCGGCGGGGCTGGTGGCGGTGGCCGGGCTTCCGCTGGTGGCGGGGATGGGGCCGGAGGCGTACCGGTCCGCTTCCGCTTTCGACGCGGCGTTCGACCGGGCGATGCCGATCTGTGCGGCTGTGCTCGTGGTGGGGGCGGCGCTGGCTTTCGCGCTGGTGCGGCGGCCGGCGCCGGACTGCCGGCATCCGGAGTGCAGGACGCACGGCTGCATCACGTCCCCACCCCTGGAGTCGGGCCACCGCCCGTAGCTCCGCCCCGCCGTCCCTCGTCCGCGGGTCCGTGGCGGGGCCCGTAGCTCCGCCCCGCCGTCCCTCGTGCGCGAGTCCGTTGTGGCTGGTCGCGCAGTTCCCCACGCCCCTTGGGGGTTGGGGTTGCGTGGGCTGTATGGGTGCCGTATGTGGCTGTGCCCTGCTGCCTTTCGTCCGCGGGTCCGTGGTGGCTGGTCGCGCAGTTCCCCGCGCCCCTTTGAGGGCTTCGCGGCCTCCTCCGGCTGCGGGCCGTCGTGCCGCTGGGGGCGGCACGGGTGGGCGCAGCGGCACCCCGCAAGCGCGGGCAAGCGAAAACCCGCCCCGCCCAGCCGCAGCACCGGCAAGCGAGCCCCCGGCCCCCCCGGACCCCCGGACCCCCGGCCCCCCGGACCCCCGGCCCTCGCTGTACGCACCGGGTCAGTGGAACCCCCGGCCCTTTTCGTGTGCACCGGGCAAGCCCCCCGGGGCCGGGTGCGGGAAACTGGGGGTATGACGATTCACGAGAACCTCCTCGGCGGCCCGCCCCCCACCCACCTGCCCGACGACCCGGAGCCCCGCGAGCTGCTCGCGCAGGGCACGGCCCCGACGGACGTCGCCGCCAAGTACCCCACCTCCTGCCTCGCCTGGGCCCAGCTGGCCGACGAGGCGTTCGAGCGGGGCTCGGTCGTGGAGTCGTACGCCTACGCCCGTACGGGCTACCACCGCGGCCTGGACGCCCTGCGCCGGGGCGGCTGGAAGGGCCACGGCCCGGTCCCCTGGGAGCACGAGCCCAACCGCGGCTTCCTGCGCGCCCTGCACGCCCTGGCCCGTGCCGCCCAGTCGATCGGCGAGCAGGAGGAGTACGAGCGCTGCTCGCAGTTCCTGAAGGACTCCTCCCCGACGGCGGCCCAGACCCTCGGCTGACCCCGACGGGAGTTCCCGGTGCGGCCCGTCCGGTGGCGGACGGGCCTTGCCGTATCCGGTGGGATTGCGGAGGATTCCGGTTGGGGACCGGGGCCCCCGTGCCGGCATCGGCAGGGGCGGACCGCTACCCGTAGCAACAACAGGAGACAGCGATGTCCCCCAAGGGTCACCCCCTTTCCGAGGCCGCTGAGCCCGAGACCCCGCATCTCGACTTCGCGGGCACGACGCCGTACGAGGACTACGTCAAGGCGGACGTGCTCACCCACCTCCAGCAGACCCTCTCCGACGACCCCGGAGAGATGGTCTTCCTGGTGACGACCCAGGTCATGGAGCTGTGGTTCACGGTGATCGTGCACGAGTGGGAGACCGCGGCGAAGGCGCTCCGCTCGGACGACGTCCCGGCCGCCGTCGCCGCGCTGAAGCGCTCCGTACGGGAGCTGGACGCCCTGAACGCCTCCTGGAAGCCGCTCGGCCAGCTCACGCCGGTGCAGTTCAACTCGTACCGCTCGGCCCTCGGTGAGGGTTCCGGTTTCCAGTCGGCGATGTACCGCCGCATGGAGTTCCTGCTCGGCGAGAAGTCCGCGTCCATGCTCGTCCCGCACCGCGGCGCCCCGCGCGTCCACGCGGAGCTGGAGAAGGCCCTGCACGAGCCGAGCCTGTACGACGAGGCCCTGCGGTTCCTCGCCCGCCGCGGCCACCCGGTCCCCGCCTCCGTGCTGCACCGGGACGTCGCCGGGCGTTACGAGCCCTCCGACGCCGTGGAGTCGGTGTGGTCGGCGATCTACGCCGGCGACCAGGACGCCGAAGCCGCCCGCCTCGGGGAGGCGCTGACCGACGTCGCCGAGCTGGTCTGGCGATGGCGCAACGATCACCTGGTCGCCACCCGCCGCGCGATGGGCGCCAAGCCCGGCACGGGCGGCTCGGCCGGTGTGGCCTGGCTGGAGAAGCGCGCCCGCAAGAACGTGTTCCCCGAGCTGTGGACGGCGAGGTCCCATGTCTGAGCTGGTGCTGCGCGCGCAGAAGCTGGACGCGGCCGATGAACTGGCCCCGCTGCGCTCCCGTTTCGTCCTCGACACCGCGGCCGGTGACGCGGCCGACGCCGCGGGCGTCGTCTACCTGGACGGAAACTCCCTCGGTGCGCTGCCGGCGCACGTCCCGGGCCGCGTCGAGGACGTCGTCCGCAGGCAGTGGGGCGAGCTGCGCATCCGCTCCTGGGACGAGAGCGGCTGGTGGACGGCGCCCGAGCGGATCGGTGACCGGATCGCCCCGCTGGTGGGTGCGGCGCGGGGCCAGATCGTCGTGGGCGACTCCACAAGTGTCAATGTTTTCAAGGCACTTGTGGCGGCGGTCCGGATGGCGGGCGACGACCGTGACGAGATCCTGGTCGACGCGACGACGTTCCCGACGGACGGCTACATCGCCGAGTCCGCGGCCCGCATGACCGGCCGCACGCTGCGGGCCCTCACCCCGTCGCAGGTGCCGTCGGCACTGAGCGGCCGTACGGCGGCGGTCCTGCTGAACCACGTCGACTACCGCAGCGGCCGCCTGCACGACCTGCCCGCCCTCACCGCCGCGATCCACGCCTCGGGCGCACTCGCCGTCTGGGACCTGTGCCACAGCGCGGGCGCGCTGCCGGTCGGCCTGGACGAGCACGGGGTCGATCTTGCGGTCGGCTGCACCTACAAGTACCTGAACGGCGGCCCCGGTTCGCCCGCGTACCTGTACGTCCGCCGCGACCTGCAGGACCGCTTCGACTCCCCCCTGCCCGGCTGGAACTCCCATGCCGAGCCCTTCGGCATGAGCCCGTCGTACGCCCCGGCGCCGGGCGCCCTGCGCGGTCGCGTCGGCACGCCCGACATCCTGTCCATGCTGGCCCTGGAGGCGGCCCTGGAGGTCTGGGACGGCGTCCCGGTCTCCTCGGTCAGGGCCAAGTCGCTGGCCCTGACGGACTTCTTCCTGGAGTGCGTGGCGGCCTACACGGAGCCGGGCCGCGTCGCCTCGGTGACGCCGGAGCCGCACGGCGAGCGCGGCAGCCAGATCGCCCTGCGCTGCCCCGACGCGGGCGAGGTCATGAAGCGTCTGATCGCCCGGGGCGTCGTGGGCGACTTCCGCCACCCCGACATCCTCCGCTTCGGTTTCACCCCGCTCTACGTCGGGTTCGGCGACGCGGAACGAGCGGCCCGGGTGCTCGGGGAGGTCCTGGGGGAGGTCCTCAGGTAACGGAAGGCCGGGCGGCTGCCGGGACCGGACAGCGGGGGCGGGGCGCGACCAGGCCTCGCCCCCGTGCCGCAGAACCGTTTATCTTCACCCTCCGTGACATCCCCATGTCCGCGCATGTCACCAGCCTGATACCGTCCCCGCCAACGGCCGACGAGGAATTCCGCCTGGTCCGCCAAAACTGTTCTGTCGCTGAGAGGTTGGAGCATGCCGGACGACGCCGCCGCAGCCCGCGCCGCCGCCGAGGAGGAGTCGGCCTTCTCACACCCTCCGGTCGCCCCCGACGTCACCGCCACCTACGGTGACCACCCCGACCAGGTGATCGACTTCTACGCTCCCCGCACCGACACCACCCGCGCTCCCCTGGTCGTCGTCCTGCACGGCGGAGCCTGGCGCGCCCGCTACGACCGCCGTCACATCACCCCCTTCGCCGACTACCTCGCCCGCAGGGGCTTCGCCGTGGCCAACGTCGAGTACCGCAGGGGCGGCGCCCCCCAGATCCCCGCGCAGCCCACGGAACCCGCGACGGCATCGGCACCGTCCGTCTCCGGCCCCGCGGCCCCCCTGGCCGGCCGCTGGCCCGAGACCTTCGACGACGTGGCCGCCGCCCTCGACGCCCTCCCCGCACTCCTGCCCGAAACGCTTCCGCAGGCCGACCCCCGCCGCACCGTGCTCACCGGTCACTCGGCGGGCGGCCACCTGGCCCTGTGGGGTGCGGCCCGCCACGTCCTGCCCGCCGGCGCCCCCTGGCGCACCGGCGCCCCGGCCCTGCTGCGCGGCGTCGTCGCGCTCGCCCCCATCGCGGACTTCGCCGTGTCGGAGAAGCTGGACGTCTGCGGCAACGCGGCGCTGCAACTCCTCGGCGGCCACGACCGGTTCGCCGAGCGCCGGCCGTACGCCGATCCCGCGCTGCTCCTGCCGACGGGCATCGCGACCACCCTGGTCCAGGGGCGCACGGACCTGGTGGTGCCGCACCTGGTGGCGGAGTCGTACGCGGACGCGGCGGCGAAGGCGGGCGAGGTGGTGGGCCTGACGCTGCTGGAGGACGTGGGCCACTTCCCGCTGATCGACCCGGCGGCGGACGCGTGCGCGGTGGTGGCGGAGGAGATCGCCCAGCTCGCCTGGTGAAGAGCCCGGCGCACCCGGCGCATCCGGCGCCCCCGTAGGGGCCCGCCCCCGGTCATACCCGTAGTACCTGAGAACTACGGCCCGGAACAGCTCCCTGGCGGGACGCCGACGACGCCCTTCGATTTCTAACTTCCTTGTCAGACAAGCCCGATGGCCGGGCGATCTGAAAGGAAGCCGACCATGGGGCGACCCCGTCCGGACACCACGGACCAGCACCCGCCGACGGCACCTCCGTCCGACGGGCCCCACGGCCCCTCACCGAAGACGCACCGCCCCGAACCGGCCGCCTCCCGGTCCGCAGCCCTCCAGCCAGGTGCAGGGGAGGCGCGGGCCGGAGGGCGGGCCCGGTCGAAGGCCGGGCGGCGCGCCCCCGCCTGGCTCCGTGCCGGACTCTGCGCTCTCCTCACCGCCGCCATAGTCGCCCCCCTCGCCGGTGCGGCCCACCCCGCCATCCCCGCCCCGCCCCCGGCCCGCCTCGCGCCCCTCACCCCGTCCACCCTGCACACCGCGTACGAGGCGAACCGGGCCGACGCAGCCGAGGCGGCCCGCATGGCCGCCGCCGACGGCGACGGGCACCGCGCCGCCGCGGACCGCGCCCTGGCCGACCCGTCCCGCAACCTCCTCGCCTTCGACGGCCGGGGCACCGGACTGGCCACGGAGGTCCTCGGGGACCTGGCCCGCGCCGACCGCGTGGCGGTCCTCGTCCCCGGATCCGACACCTCCGTGGACACCTACGGCCGCTTCCACAGGGCGGCGGCAGCCCTGTACGGGGACCTCGGCCGCCGTGCCCCCGCCGGCACCCGCGTCGCCGTGGTCGCCTGGCTCGGGTACCGGACCCCGGGCACGGTCAGCACCACGGTGACCACCACGACCCGAGCCGACCGGGCGGCCCCCCGTCTGCGCGCCCTCGTGGGGGAGTTGCACGCCCTGACCCCCGCCCGGGCCCGTATCTCCCTGCTCTGCCACTCCTACGGATCGGTCGTCTGCGGCAGGACCGCACCCGGCCTGCCCGTCGACGACATCGTCCTCGTCGGCAGCCCCGGCACGGGTGCGGACTCCGTCGCCGGCCTGCACACACCCGCCCGCATATGGGCGGCCCGCGGCAGCGACGACTGGGTGGCCCACGTACCGCACGTCCGCGCCGACCTCCTCGGCATCACCGTCGGCTTCGGCACCGACCCGGTCTCCCACGCCTTCGGCGCCCAGGTCTTCGACGCCGCCGACGCCGACCACAGCGGCTACTTCACTCCGGGCTCGGTCTCCCTCGCCAACCTGGCCCGGATCACCCTCGGCGAGACCTCGGAGGTGACCCGTGCCTGAGCCGGCCCTGAGTGCCCCGCGCCGCGCGCTGCACGCGATACGCCAGGGTGCCCACCGTGTGGACACCGCCACACCCGCGTCCCGGGACCGCGCGGTCGACGCCCTGCGCGCCTTCGCGATCCTCGGTGTCGTCCTCGGCCACTGGCTGGTGACGGCCCTGGTCGCGCAGGACGGCGGGCTGCACACGGCGAGCCCGCTGCAGCACATGCCCTGGCTGGCCCCGGTCTCCTGGGTGTTCCAGACCCTGGCCGTCTTCTTCCTGGTGGGCGGCCATGTGGCGACGTGCAGCCACGCCTCGGCCCGGGCCCGCGGCGCGTCGTACGGCGCATGGCTGCGCGCCCGTCTGGCCCGCCTCCTCGGGCCGGTCGTCGCCCTCCTCGTCCTGTGGACGGTGGCGGCGACGGCCCTGCTGCTGACCGGCACCTCCTTCGGGACGCTCCACACCCTGGTCAAACTGGCCCTGTCGCCCCTGTGGTTCCTGCTGGTTTTCGCCGCCCTGACGGCGGCCACCCCCCTGGTCGCCCGCCTCCACCCGCTCTGGCCCCTGGCTGTCGTCCTGCACGTGGACGTGGTCCACTTCGGACTGCACCTCGGCCCCTCCTGGCTGGGCTGGGTCAACCTGGCGGCGGGCTGGCTGGTCCCGTACACCCTGGGCGCCGCCTGGACCCGCGGCGAGTTGGAGACCCGCCGCGCCGCCTGGGTCCTGCTCCTCGGCGGTACGGCGGTCACCGCCGCGCTCGTGCTGTGGGCGGGCTACCCGGCGTCGATGGTCGGTGTCCCGGGCGCCGCGGTCTCCAACCTCAACCCGCCGACCCTGGCCGCCGTGACCTTCGGTCTGGCCCAGTGCGGTCTGGCCCTGCTGCTGCGCGACCCGCTGCGCCGGGCCATGCGCCGCCCGCTCGCCTGGGCGGGCGTCGCCCTGGTCAACCTGTCCGCGATGACGATCTACCTGTGGCACCTGACCGCGCTGATGGCCACGACGGCCACGGCGCTCACCGCGGGCCGCCTGCCCGGCCTGCACACCCTCCCAGACGGCCTGGACTGGGTGGCGGCCCGGCTCCTGTGGCTCCCGGTGTTCACCCTGGTGCTGGCCCTGTGCTGGACCGCGTTCCGTTCCTTCGAGCAGGGGAGCCGCCGCCGTCCGGCGGGCACCGGCGCACGGCGGCGCTCGCGGGTGGTCCGGGTACACCGGGCCGCACAGGCGCCAACCGCACGGCCGGTCCGCCGTGTCTAAGGTGTGGCGCGTGACGGAAACGGGGGGCCGCCGGGTGTTCGCGGCGTCGGCGGGCAGGCTCAGGCTGGCGTCGGCGGGCAGGCTCAGGCGCTGGCTGAGGGTGCTGCACGAGGACCTGTGGACGCTCAGGCCGGATCCGCTGCCGCCCTCCGTGTGGCTGCGCTGGCTGCCGCACGGTGTGCTCTGCCTGGCCGCGTTCGCGGTCACGCTCGGCGCGGTGGCACAGCTGGGCGACAACGGGCACCTCAGCTCCGGACCGGCCTTCCTGATCGGTCTGTCCCAGGGCGGCGCGATCGTCCTCGGGTTGTGGCGGCCCCTTCCGGCCTGGTGGCTGTCCATGACGGCGACCGTGGTGGGAGCCGTCGCCGTCCACGGAAGCCAGGGCATGGTGGCCGGGGAGGAGTTCACCTGGCCCTGGACCGCGGCCGGCATCATCGCGCACCTGCTCGTCCTGCTGCTGCTCACGCTGCGGGTACGCACCCGGGTGTCGGTCGAGGCGCTGGCCCTGACCGCGCTGGTCACCTACGTCCTGGAGGGCGTGTGGGGCGGGGCGCACTACCAGCCCACCGGGGTCCTCGCGGTGGTGCTGTCCGCGGTCGTCGTGGTGCTCGGCATCGCCCTGCGCGGCCGTCGCGAGGCCCGCGCCGAACTCGTCGAGCAGACCACGCTCACCGCCGAGGAGCGGGCCCGCCGCACCCTGCTGGAGGAGCGCAGCCGTATCGCACGGGAGCTGCACGACGTGGTGGCGCACCACATGTCGGTCATCTCCATCCAGGCGCAGGTGGCCCCCCACCTCGTCGAACGCCCGTCGGACGAGCTGATCGAGAACCTCGCGGGGATCCGGCAGAACGCACTGGAGGCGCTCACGGAGCTGCGCCGGGTGCTCGGTGTGCTGCGTTCGGAGAACCCCCAGGATCCCTACGGCCTGGGGGCTCCCGGCACCGGAGCGGCCCCGGACGCACCCCAGCCCACACTCGACCGGCTCGACGCGCTGATCGAGAACACCCGCGCGGCCGGGCTGGACGTGGCCTGCGAGGTCGTGGGCCAGGCGCGGCCCTACACGCCGGGCGTGGAGCTGTCGGCGTACCGGATCGTGCAGGAGGCGCTGAGCAACGCCCTGCGGCACGCACCGGGCTCGCGGGTGCGCGTCGAGGTCGGGCACTTCCCGAACGGCCTGCACCTGGAAGTGATCAACTCCCGCCCGCGGCAGCCCGTCCCGCCCTCCCCGGGCGCCGGACACGGGCTGCTCGGGATGCGCGAGCGCGCGACGATGCTCGGCGGCCATGTCGACGCGAACGCGACCCGGCACGGCGGCTTCCGGGTCATGGCCTTCCTGCCCCGGGACGCCACCCCGACCACAACCCCGTCCGACCTGTCCGACCGGTCTGAACGGTCCGACCCGTCCGAACAGGAGAAGTGACTCCATGACGAGCGGCGGCACCATCCGCGTACTCATCGCCGACGACCAGCAGATGGTCCGGCAGGGCTTCACCGTGCTGCTCAACACCCAGCCCGACATCGAGGTCGTCGGACAGGCGGTGGACGGCCGCGACGCGATCGCCCGGGCCCGCGAGCTGACCCCGGACGTGGTCCTGATGGACATCCGGATGCCCGATGTCGGCGGCATCGAGGCGACCGGCCGCATCACCACCGACCACCCGGACATCAGGGTTCTCGTCCTGACCACCTTCGACCTGGACGAGTACGTCTACGAGGCGCTGCGCGCCGGTGCCTCCGGGTTTCTGCTCAAGGACGCCTCCGCGGCCCAGCTCGCCGAGGCGGTCCGGATCGTGGCGGCCGGTGACGCGCTGCTCGCCCCGGGGATCACCCGTCGGCTCATCGCCGAGTTCTCCCGCCTGGGCGGCACGCCCCGGGCTCCGCTCAAGCAGCGGGTGGGCGATCTGACCGAGCGGGAGACGGAGGTGCTGGCACTGATCGCGCAGGGCCTGTCGAACGCGGAGATCGCCGAGCGGCTGTTCGTGGCCGAGCAGACGGTGAAGACGCACGTGGGCCGGATCCTGGTGAAGCTGGGCCTCAGGGACCGCACCCAGGCAGCGGTCTTCGCCTACGAGTCCGGCCTGGTCCGCCCCGGCAGCCGCTGACCGGCCCCCGACCCCGCCCCCGACCCCGCCCCTGAGTCCGGCCCGGTCCGCCCCGGAATCCGCTGACCCGACCCCGCCCAAACCCCCGACACCGGCCGGGTCCGCCTCCGGCTGCCGCTGACCCGCCCCTGCCCCAGCCCCAGTCCCTGCCTCAGCCCCTGCCCCTGCCCCTGACCTCCCCCCTTCTCCCGGCCGCGGCTCCGCCCCGCCCCGCCCCTCCACCCCACCCCCGACGCGTAGTACCTGAGAAGGATCCCCGAGGACCCCTCTGCGAGGGGACGACCGCGACCCCCGCGACCGCCTACCGTTCTGCACGTGACCGAGACGACGCACACGCAGACACCACCGCCGGGGGCGGCCGGCAGGCCGCGCAGCCCGGAGTTCCGGCTGGTCGTCGACGCCCTGCGCGGGCTGCGGCAGGACCTGTTCCAGGGAGCCTTCGCCTACCGCCCGCTGCCCCGCATGGGCGTCGACGGCCCGATCACCCGGCGCCTGCCCGGCCGCCTGCGGGAGTACGCGCCCTGGACCCCGCACGCCGTGGTGGTCGCGGCCGGCACGGTGGCGCTGCTCGCCAACGCGGCGACGTTCGCCGGCCACGGGATGACGCAGCTGGTGTGCGGGGCGCTCGTCCTGATCCCGGTGCTGCTGACCCTCGTGCGCCCGGTCGGCGCGTTCTGGCTGTCGCTCTGGGCGACCGCCATCACCTCGACGGTCGGCGACGGCTGGGGCATGTGGCCGTGGCTGCCGGGCAGTTTCATCTCCCACCTGGTGGTGCTCACGGTCGTGGCGATACGCACCCGGCCGCGCACCGCTGCCTGGATGTGGGTGCTGACCGCGCTGTTCGGCTTCTGGAGCGTGACCCTCCTCGGCGGGAGCCACTACGACAGCAACGCCGCCCCGATGCTGTTCCTGTCCGCGCTGATCCTGCTGGCCGTCACCGTCCGTCACACCCGCCGCGAGGCCCGGCAGGAGGTGAGTGCCCAGCAGACGGTGACCGCGGTGGAGCGCTCGCGGCGCACGCTGCTGGAGGAGCGCACGACCATCGCCCGCGAACTGCACGACGTGGTCGCCCACCACATGTCGGTGGTCGCCATCCAGGCGGAGGCCGCGCCCTACCGGGTGGAGAACCCGCCGCCGGAGCTGGAGAAGGCCTTCGTCACCATCCGGGAGAACGCGGTGGCGGCCCTGGCCGAGCTGCGCCGGGTCCTCGGCGTCGTCCGCGCGGAGGACTACGAGGCGCCGGACGCCCCGCAGCCCACCCTCGCCGATCTGGAGGGGCTGCTCGCCAATGTGCGGGAGGCCGGACTGGACGTGGACAGGGTGGTGACCGGTGCGACGCGCGAACTGCCGCAGGGCGTGGAGCTGTCGGCGTACCGGATCGTCCAGGAGGCGCTGAGCAACACGCTGCGGCACGCTCCCGGCGCGAGTGCGCGGGTCGAGATCGGATACGTCCTGGGCGGCCTGGGCCTGCGCATAGTCAACGCGCCGCCGCCCGCCCCCGCCCTGATCAAGCCCTCGCCCGGTGCCGGGCACGGCATCACCGGGATGCGTGAGCGCGTCTCGATGCTGAACGGGGAGATGACGGCGGGCCCGGCGGCCGACGGGGGCTACGAGGTGACGGTGTTCCTGCCGGTGCCCGTGGCGGACAGCACGATCGAGGGTGGGGCATGACGATCCGCGTACTGATCGCGGACGACCAGATGATGGTCCGTGAGGGCTTCTCCGTCCTGCTGAACGCGATGGCGGACATCGAGGTCGTCGGCGAGGCCGTCAACGGCCGCGAGGCGGTCGAGCGGGTACGGGAACTGGCGCCGGACGTGGTGCTGATGGACATCCGCATGCCGGAGCTGAACGGCATCGAGGCGACCCGGGAGATCGTCGCGGCGGACGGGACGGCGAAGGTGCTCGTGCTGACCACCTTCGACCTCGACGAGTACGTGTACCAGGCGCTGCGCGCGGGAGCCTCCGGCTTCCTCCTCAAGGACGCCTCGGCCCGCCAGCTCGCCGACGGAGTACGGGTGGTCGCCTCCGGCGAGGCGCTGCTCGCCCCCTCGGTGACCCGGCGGCTGATCACGGAGTTCTCGCGGCTGGCGGACACACCGCGCCTGATGCCCTCGGCCCAGGCGGCCTACGGGGAGCTGACGGAACGCGAGACGGAGGTACTGATCCTGATCGCGCAGGGCCTGTCGAACGGGGAGATCGCCGGGCGGCTGGTGGTGGCGGAGTCGACGATCAAGACCCACGTGAGCCGCATCCTGGTGAAGCTGGGCCTCAGGGACCGCACCCAGGCGGCGGTCTTCGCGTACGAGGCGCGGCTGGTGACACCGGGATGATGGCGCGAGACGTCCTTCCCGGACGTCCTGTCGCCACCGAGTGAGGGAGTACGCATGGAGGTCGAGATCCGCCCGCAGGTCGGCGTGGGGCCTTTCCGGCTCGGCATGTCGGTCGCTCAGGCGCGCGGCACCTTCCACGCATCCGGGCCCTTCCGGCCCGTCGCGGACGATACGAGCCCGGGGCAGATCGTCCTCAGGCACGAGGAGTCCGGGCTGGACGTCGTGCTCGGATTCACCCGCGGCGCACTGAGCGGTGTGGAGCTGTTCCGGTTCCGGAACGAGGACGCCGACGTGCGGATACTGTTCGACGGGCTGGACGTCTTCCGCACCCCGAGCGAGGACCTCTTCGAGCAGCTCGCCTTGCGGGGCCACGTCATCGAGGAGGACGACCTCGGTTTCGACGCCCTGCCGGAGCTGAAGGTGATCCTCGCGAACCAGAGCAGCCACGAGCAGCCGGTGGACGAGGAGGGCGATCCCCTCTACTACGACTACGTCCTGGTCGCGGACTGGATCTGAGCGGCGCAGCGGCTGCCGCGCAACCGGTGCACGTCGGGGGCGGACACCCCTGGTCAGAGGCCGGGCCGGCACGCTAGCGTCCCCGCATGGCAGGCCAGAGTGACCTCGCGTTCGACCCCTGGGACCCCGCGTTCCTCGCCGACCCCTACCCGGCCTACGCCGAGCTGCGCGCCCGCGGCCGGGTGATCCGGTACGAGCCGACCGACCAGTGGCTGGTCCCGCACCACGCGGACGTCTCGGCGCTGCTGCGCGACCGCCGACTGGGCCGCGCCTACCAGCACCGTTTCACGCACGAGGACTTCGGCCGCAGCGCGCCCCCGCCGGAGCACGAGCCGTTCCACACCCTCAACGACCACGGCATGCTCGACCTGGAGCCGCCGGACCACACGCGGATCCGGCGCCTGGTGTCGAAGGCGTTCACCCCGCGCACGGTGGAGCGGCTGAAGCCGTATGTGCAGGCCCTGGCGGGCGAGCTGGTGGACGGGCTCGTCCGGGCGGGCGGCGGCGACCTGCTCGCGGACGTGGCGGAACCGCTGCCGGTGGCGGTGATCGCCGAGATGCTCGGTATCCCCGACGCGGACCGCGCCCGGCTCCGCCCCTGGTCGGCGGACATCTGCGGGATGTACGAGCTGAATCCGCCGCGGGAGACGGCGCAGAAGGCGGTGCGGGCTTCGGTCGAGTTCTCGGAGTATCTGCGGGAGCTGATCGCGGCTCGTCGCAAGGAGCCCGGGGACGATCTGATCTCCGGCCTGATCGCGGCCCACGACGAGGGCGACCGGCTGACGGAACAGGAGATGATCTCCACGGCCGTCCTGCTGCTGAACGCCGGGCACGAGGCGACCGTCAACGCCACCGTCAACGGCTGGTACGCCCTGTTCTGCAACCCCGGGCAGCTGGCCGCCCTCCGCGCCGACCGCTCCCTGATCCCCTCGGCGATCGAGGAGCTGATGCGCTACGACACCCCGCTCCAGCTCTTCGAGCGCTGGGTGCTGGACGACATCGAGATCGACGGCACGGTGATCCCGAGGGGTGCCGAGATCGCCATGCTCTTCGGCTCCGCCAACCGCGATCCGGAGGTCTTCCGGGCCCCTGACGAACTCGACCTCACCCGCACGGACAACCCCCACATCTCCTTCAGCGCCGGCATCCACTACTGCATCGGGGCACCGCTGGCACGCATCGAACTTGCGGCCTCGATGGCGGCGTTGCTGGAGAAGGCCCCCACCCTGAGCCTGGCGGCCCAGCCGGAGCGCAAGCCGAACTTCGTGATCCGGGGGCTGGATGGACTCCGGGTGGAGGTGCGCTGAGAGGCGGTGCGCCGAGAGACCGTGTGCACAGGGGCGGTGCGCTCAGGGGCGGTGCGCTCAGAGGCGGTGCGCCGAGGTGCGGTGTGCGTACGGGCGCGGTGCGAGACCTCGAAGGCGTGTCAGCCGGCCAGTCGCAGGACCCAGCGCCGCGACGGGTCGGAGTCGCAGGTGAACTGGACCATCTCCAGGTTGTTGTCGGGCAGGGTGCCGCCCGCGATCGTCGCGCACTTGCCGGTCTTCGCGTTGACGAGCTGGTAGGAGACGCCGTTCCAGTTGGCCACCCGGTAGCGGCGCGAGGTGTCCGTGTCGCAGGTGAACTGGACCATCTGCAGGTTGTTGTCGGGCAGGGTGCCGCCCGCGATCGTCATGCACTTGCCGGTCTTCGCGTTCCTGATCTGGTACGAGTCCCCGTCGAAGTTGACCAGGTTCCAGCGGCGGGAGGCGTCGGTGTCGCAGGTGAACTGGACCATCTGGAGGTTGTTGTCGGGCAGGGTTCCTCCGGCGATCGTGGCGCACTTGCCGGTCTGCACGTTACGGATCTGGAAGGAGGCTCCGGAGATGCGCGGCGCCCCGGCGGCGAGGTCCGCGCGTGCGGGGGCCGGAAGAAGCAGGATGCCCCCGGCCACGAAGACCGTCGGCACCGTCAGGAGACGGCGTGCGCGGGCGTTTTTGCGCATGGGGGTGCTCCTCTCCGAGGAAGAGGGGGTGACAGCATCGCCGACTGGCCGTCAGGTCCGCTCTCCGGCGCCGTACGAACGGACCGCCGGGGGATATCTGATCCGAGCGCGGCTGTTCTCCCACTATCGGCGCCCGCGACTCCACCCGCAACCTCAGCCTCACGGCTCTCGCAACCGCAGTCTCACGTCACTGGCAACCGCAGCCTCACGACCCGACGATGTCCCGCCTCCTCAGGCCCGCCAGCCCCGCGGCCACCAGCGCCGCCGCCAGCCCCGTGAGGGCCAGTACCGGACCCCACTCCATCCCGCCGCCCGGAAGCTTCGGCAGGTGGCCGAACGGGGAAAGGTCCAGGACCGGTTGGGGTGCGTCCAGGGCCGGGCCGACCCAGCCGATCAGCAGGACCGCCCCGGCGATGCCCCAGGCCGCCGGGGCGAGCCGGGGCGCCGTCCCGTACAGCAGCACCGCCGCCCCTCCGATCACCCACACCGCCGGGAGCTGCACCAGGCAGGCGACCAGGATCGGGCCGGTCTGCCTGCCGTAGCCCACCGCGAAGCCCAGGCCCGCCAGGAGCATGATCAGGGCCGAGCCGCCGAAGGCGATCGCCAGATGGCTCGCCGCCCAGCGCAGCCGCCCCACCGCACACGCCAGCACCGGTTCGGCGCGGCCCGACGTCTCCTCCCCGTGCAGGCGCAGGACCGAGGCCACCACGAACAGGGCCGCGATCAGGCCGAGCATGCCGACCATGGAGGCGAGGAACGCGTCCGTGAGGCCGCTGTGCCCGCCCATCCGCTCGAAGATCTGCCGGGCGTTGTCGTTGTCACGGACCAGATCGGCCGCGCCGTCCGTGAGCCCGCCGTGGACGACCCCGGCGAGCAAGAAGCCGGCCGACCAGCCGAGGACGCCGCCGCGTTGCAGGCGCCAGGCCAGCCCGGCCGCCGTGCCGATACGGCCGGTGGGCGGTCCGGGCCGGGTGGGCAGGAAGCTCATGCCGAGGTCCCGGCGCCCCGCGAGTGCGTACGCGAGCGCGCCCTGTGCGGTCACCGCCGCCGCGAACAGGAGCAGCACCCACCACCGTTCGCCGGCGAAGGAGCGCAGGTTCTCCAGCCAGCCCAGCGGCGAGACCCAGGTCGGGACCGAGGAGCCTTCGTCCGTCGCCGCGTCGCCCGCCGCGCGGAGCACGAAGGCCGTGCCGAGCACCGCCGCCGTCAGACCACGGGCCAGGCGCGCGCTCTGCGTCAGCTGGGCGACGATCGCCGCCGTCGTGGCGAAGACCATGCCGGTCGCCGCGAGTCCGAGCCCGAAGGACAGTGCGCCGGCGGCCCCCTGTGCGGACAGGCCGGCCGTGACCAGCAGGGCGAGTACGGCGTTGGCGACGGCCGCAGCCAGCAGGGCCGCCGTGAGCGAGGCCCGGCGGCCCACCATCCCGGACGCCACCAGCTCCTGGCGGCCGCTCTCCTCCTCGTCCCGGGTGTGCCGTACGACGATCAGCAGGCTCATGACGGCGGCCAGCGCGCCCGCGTAGACGCCGACGCGCCAGGCGGTCAGTGCGCCGATCGAGGTGTCGAAGACCGGTCCGATCAGGGCCCGGAACGAGGCGTTGGTCTCCAGCTGGTGGGTCAGGGCGGCGCGTTCGGTCGCGGTGCCGTAGAGGTTCTTCAGCGTGTTCGGCATGGAGAGGACCATCAGCGCGTTCACCGCGAGCCACACCGGGATCAGCGTCCGGTCGCGGCGCAGGGCGAAGCGCAACAGGGTCCGGGTGCCGGCCAGTTGGCGGGAGCCGCCGGACGGCGCCGGTGCCGCGAGCGTCGTCATCGTGACCCCTCGTCCTGGTAGTGGCGCAGGAACAGCTCCTCCAGCGTGGGCGGGGCCGACGTGAGCGAGCGCACGCCGGACTCGCTCAACTGCCGCAGCACGCAGTCCAGTTGGGCGGTGTCCACCTGGAGGCTGACCCTGTGGCCCTGTATGTCGAGGCCGTGGACGCCCGGCAGGTGCGCGAGCCCGTTGGGCGGGCCCGTGAGTTCGGCGCTCACGCTGGTGCGGGTGAGGTGGCGCAGGTCGGCGAGCGAGCCGGTCTCCACGGTCCGGCCCTTGCGGATGATGCTGACCCGGTCGCACAGCTCCTCGACCTCGCTGAGGATGTGGGAGGACAGCAGGACCGTCCGGCCCCGCTCCCGCTCCTCCTCGACACAGCGCCGGAAGACCCCCTCCATCAGCGGGTCCAGTCCCGAGGTCGGCTCGTCCAGGATCAGCAGGTCCACGTCCGAGGCGAAGGCGGCGACCAGGGCGACCTTCTGCCGGTTGCCCTTGGAGTAGGTGCGGCCCTTCTTGGCGGGGTCCAGCTCGAAGCGCTCGACCAGCTCCGCACGGCGGGCCGTGTCCAGGCCCCCGCGCAGGCGGCCGTAGAGGTCGATGACCTCGCCGCCGGAGAGGTTGCGCCACAGGGTCACGTCGCCGGGGACGTAGGCGATCCGGCGGTGCACCTCGACCGCGTCCGTCCACGGGTCGCGGCCCAGCACCTGCGCGGCGCCCGCGTCGGCCCGCAGCAGGCCGAGCAGGACGCGGATGGCGGTCGACTTGCCGGCGCCGTTGGGCCCGAGGAAGCCGTGCACCTCACCGGCCTCGACGTCCAGGTCGAGGCCGTCCAGCGCATGCGTACGGCCGAAGGACTTGTGCAGTCCGGAGACCGTGATTGCCGTGGTCATGGTTTTGAACGTACGCTTCGTTCAGAAATTTGTGAAGTTAAGGAAGCGCATGAACACCGGATAGGGTGAGGAGCATGACGGAGCCGAGTTCGCAGCGGGACCCGGAGGCGGTCTCGCGGTTCGTGGAGCACTTCGCGGCACAGCTGGTGGAGGCGGGGATGCCGCGCATGCCCTCCCGGGTCTTCGCGGCGCTGCTCGCCTCCGACGCCGGCACCCTGACCTCGGCCGAGCTGGGCGAGCAGCTGCAGATCAGCCCCGCGGCCGTCTCCGGCGCCGTGCGCTGCCTCGCCCAGGTGCACATGGTGTCCCGCGAGCGCGAGCCCGGCTCGCGCCGGGAGCGCTACCGGGTGCACAGCGACCAGTGGTACGAGGCGCTCACCAGTCGCGAGGCGATCATCAAGCGCTGGGAGGACGCCCTGCGCGACGGCGTCGCCGGCCTGGGCCCCGGCACCCCGGCCGGCCGCAGACTCTCCGAGACCCTGGCCTTCTTCGAGTTCATCGAGAAGGACGTGGCCGAGATGATGGAACGCTGGAAGACCTACCGGGAAGAGAAGTTCGGCCACTGAGGTCGCAGACCCCGAGCCCCGACGACGCCGCGCGGCTCAGCGCCCCGAAAGGGGCGCGGGGAACTGCGCGACAAGCCACGACGGACGCCGCACCCGCCGACGGCCGATTGCAGCACCCTCGGCAGACCAGCACCCTCGGCAGACCGGCCCCCGGCGAAGCTCACCGCTCCTTCGTCTCCTCCAGCACCGTCCGCCCGATCAGGGCATACCGCTCGGGCGAGCGCCGCTTGAGGTACTGCGCGTACCCGATACCGGTGCCCGCCACCAGCGCCACCAGCCACGGCGTCGCCTTCAGCACCAGTGAGCCGGACTCGGGCCCGGCCGCCGCGCCCATGTTGGACACCAGCAGCACGACGACGCCGAGCATCGCGACGCCCCCGACGAGCGGCGCGACGAGGGTGCGGAACCAGTGGCGGCTCTCGGGGTGGTGCGAGCGGAAGTACACCAGCACCGCGAACGAGCACACGGCCTGGACGACGAGGATCGCCATGGTGCCGAGGATGGCGAGCAGGACGTACGTACCGGTGTACGGGTCCTTGCCGGCGGCCCAGAAAGCGCCGATCAGCACCGCGCTGACGACCGTCTGCACCAGGCCGGCGAGGTGCGGGGAGCCGTGCCGGGCGTGGGTGCGGCCGATGGTGTTCTTCAGCGAGGGCAGCACGCCTTCCCGGCCGAGGGCGTACAGATAGCGGGCGGCGCAGTTGTGGAAGGCCATGCCGCAGGCCAGCGACCCGGTGATCATCAGCCACTGCATGACGTCGACCGCCCAGTGGCCGACGTAGCGCTCGGTCGGGTCGAAGAACAGGGCCAGGGGGTTGGGGGAGGAGGCGGCCTTCACGGCGGCGGCCTCGCCGTTGCCGGTGATGGCCATCCAGGAGACGAAGACGTAGAAGACGCCGACGCCCAGGACGCTGATCATCGTCGCCTTGGGGATGATCTTCTTCGGGTCGCGCGACTCCTCGCCGTACATGGCCGTCGACTCGAAGCCGACCCACGACCAGAAGGCGAAGAAGAGCCCGAGCCCGGCGGACGTTCCCCTGAAGGCGTTGACGGGGTCGACCGGCGCGAAGGTGAAGCCGTGCGGCCCGCCGCCGTGGAGGGCGACCGAGACGGCCATCGCGGCCAGCACCGTCACCTCGGTCGCCAGCAGCACCACCAGCAGTTTCTCGGCGACGCTCACCCCGAACCAGGTGCCGGTGGCGTTGACCGCCAGCATCAGGACCGCGAACGCCCACCACGGGACGTGGGCCCCCGTCTGGTCCTTGAGGGTGTTGGTGGCGAAGGTGGAGAAGATCCCGATCAGCGCCGGCTCGAAGACGACGTACGCGAAGGTCGCCAGCAGCCCCGAGGCGAGACCCGCCGTGCGGCCGAGGCCGTAGGAGATGAAGCCGTAGAAGGCGCCCGTGGACGTGATGTGCTTCGCCATCGACGTGAAACCCACGGAAAAGATTGCCAGGACGACCATTGCCACGAGATAGCTTGCGGGCGCCCCGATGCCATTGCCGGACGACACCATGAAGGGCACGTTGCCCGTCATCGCGGTGATCGGCGCGGCCGTGGCGACGGCCATGAACACCACGCCCAGCAGCCCGACGGCGTTGGGTTTCAGCCGATGAACCGTTTCGTCGTCGTCCGTATGTGCCGCCGGGGCAACGCCCTCGTCCACTGCCATCGGGTGGCCCCTCTCCTCAGCTCCGCGCGCGCAGACACCGCGCCCTGATGGAGCAGGATGGTGGAGGAAGAACCGGTCCCTCAAGGGGTCGGCCCGGTTAAATATTTGTCACCAGACCTTTAGGGGGTCCCTGCGGTCACGCATGGACGGGCAGGGTCAGCGCCCAGGCGGCCTCGCGCACGGTCCAGGTCCGGCGCCGTACCGGCCCGGAGACCAGGGCGTCCGCCCGGTACCGGAAGTCCGCCCCGGCCACCGTCACGCTGCGGCCCGAAGCCTGCAGCGGCGTCGCCTCCGCGCCCAGGGACAGCGGCCGCACCTCGATCCTGGCCGCGCCCGCCGCGCCCGGCGTCACCGACACCGACTGCACCGGCTGGTCCAGGTCGACCACCGTCGTCCCGTCGACCTCCACCTTCAGCCGGGAGGGTCCCGGGGCCGGTACGGACGTCAGACGGGCCGGGCGCGGGGCCAGGGTGCGGACCAGGGAGCGGTACGTCGTGCGCAGCCACGGCCGCCCCTGGGCGACGCTCACCGGTTCGGCAGCGGCAGCAGCCCGCATCGGCGCCGGCGGAATGCCCAGCCCGCCCAGGACCACCCCGTCGCTGTCGTCGACCAGCAGGTCCAGCCGCCGCTCGGCCCCCTCCAGCACGGCCCGCGCCGCCGCCACCGCGCCGGCCGGTACGCCGAGGGACTCCGCCAGGGCCGTGGTGCCCACCGGCACCACCGCCAGTGCACATCCGGCCAGCTCCCGGTGGCGGTGCAACAGGGTCACCGTGCGGACCAGCGCCCGGTCGTCGCCGACCACCACCGGGCGCCGGGACCCTCGCCGGCCGAGCGCCCGGGCAAATTCCTCGGGCCCCTCCGGCAGACAGACCTTGGTGGTCGCACCCGCGCTGAGCACGTCTTTCGCGATCCGTACGGACTCACCGTCCGTCTGCCGTGCCGCCGGATCGATGATCACCAGCAGCTGATCGGACGTCGCGAAGGTTGCCACCTCGGTCCTGCCTCGCTTCCTCGGGTAGCATCTTTGTGCAAGAGCCCCTTGCGCTATTGCGCCAGGGGCTTCGTCTATTCCGGGGCATCCGGTCCGACGGTTGTGCGGCCAACGACGGTCGCGGTGGTACGCGGCGGTGACCTTACGCCCGTGCCCCTGACCTTGGACATGCCCCGCCCGGAAGGGGTGTACGCGCGTGCCCGCACTTGTGCTGCTCGGTGCTCAGTGGGGTGACGAAGGCAAGGGGAAGGCCACCGACTTGCTCGGTGGCTCGGTGGACTATGTAGTGCGATACCAGGGCGGCAACAACGCCGGTCACACGGTGGTCGTCGGCGACCAGAAGTATGCACTCCACCTCCTCCCTTCCGGAATCCTCTCGCCCGGTTGTACGCCGGTCATCGGTAACGGTGTCGTCGTCGACCCGTCGGTCCTGCTCTCCGAGCTGAGCGGTCTGAACGAGCGCGGCGTCGACACGTCCAAGCTCCTGATCAGCGGTAACGCGCACATCATCACGCCGTACAACGTGACCGTCGACAAGGTGACGGAACGCTTCCTCGGCAAGCGCAAGATCGGTACGACCGGCCGCGGCATCGGCCCGACCTACGCGGACAAGATCAACCGCGTCGGCATCCGGGTCCAGGACCTCTACGACGAGTCGATCCTGCTGCAGAAGGTCGAGGCGGCCCTCGACGTCAAGAACCAGCTGCTCACCAAGCTGTACAACCGGCGCGCGATCGCCGCCGACCAGGTGGTCGAGGAGCTGCTGGGCTACGCCGAGCAGATCAGGCCGTACGTCACCGACACCGTGCTGGTCCTGAACCAGGCGCTGGAGGACGACAAGGTCGTCCTGTTCGAGGGCGGCCAGGGCACCCTCCTGGACATCGACCACGGCACGTACCCCTTCGTCACCTCCTCGAACCCGACCGCGGGCGGCGCCTGCACCGGCGCCGGCGTGGGCCCGACGAAGATCAGCCGGGTCATCGGCATCCTCAAGGCGTACACGACCCGTGTCGGCGCCGGCCCCTTCCCGACCGAGCTGTTCGACGAGGACGGCGAGGCGCTGCGCCGCATCGGCGGCGAGCGGGGCGTGACGACCGGCCGTGACCGCCGCTGCGGCTGGTTCGACGCGGTCATCGCCCGTTACGCGACCCGTGTGAACGGCCTGACCGACTTCTTCCTCACCAAGCTGGACGTGCTCACCGGCTGGGAGGAGATCCCGGTCTGCGTGGCGTACGAGATCGACGGCAAGCGCGTCGAGGAGCTGCCCTACTCGCAGACGGACTTCCACCACGCGAAGCCGGTCTACGAGACCCTGCCGGGCTGGTCCGAGGACATCACCAAGGCGAAGTCCTTCTCCGACCTCCCCAAGAACGCCCAGAACTACGTCAAGGCGCTGGAGGAGATGTCCGGCGCCCCGATCTCCGCGATCGGCGTGGGCCCGGGCCGGGACGAGACGATCGAGATCAACTCGTTCCTGTAGGCCGCGGGGCTTCCCCGGTCTGCTCCGGCCGCCCGCCGGTCCGCCCTCCGGGGCGTGATCGGCGGGCGGTTCCGTCGTGGGCGAGGTGCACAATCGGAGTATGAGCGTCAACCGGACCCCGATGTGCAGGGGACCGTACGGCGGCGAAGGCGCCCAGGCCGGCGGCGCGGACTGCTCCGACCCCGCGGTCTTCGAGATCGCCCGGTACGGCAGGCCTGCCCTGCTGGTGTGCCCGGTGCACCTCGGTCCCTCGCTGCTGATGGCGAGCGGGGTGCTGTGGCCGCCGGTGATCCGCCTCATCGGCCGCGTGCCCGACCTGCGGCCGTAGCCGCCCGACGCTAGAAGGCCTGCAGGTACACCCGGGCCCGTCCGTTGCCCTCGTCGTGCACGAACATCTCGATCCACTGCACCTGCCCGCGACCGTGCTTCACGACGCAGGGAGGGCAGACGCCGGACCATCGCACCCCGTTCAGCTTCTCCGGATCGGTGAGGCCGAGGTGCTTGAAAAGGGAGCCGCCCAGACCGCTTTTCTCGGTCGTGCTCAGCGGATGGTCGAAGTGCAGCTCGGTTGCCAGATGCGCGGCGGTCGCCCGGTCGGTGACGAAGGACAACAGATACTTGTCTTCCTGCGGGTTCACCTGAACCGCACCCTTCACGGCCGTCGCACCGGGCGGCACACGAAGCCTCATGAAGGACGCGGCCTGCGGGGCACCTGCCTTCTTGTCCCAGGTCGGCCCCGAGCCGGACGTACGGCTCACCGTGACCCCGCTGTCCGATGACGAGCATGCCGTGAGGAGCAGCGCCGCGCAGAAGGCGCCGGACAGCGCGGCAATTCGTTTGCTCATCGGTTCTCCTCGTCGCCGCGGGAGACATCGGCCCGGGAGCCTGTCCGCCCAGGGTCGGGCGGGTCGATGGTGGCAGTCGAGCCGCTGTTCAGGTCATGTGTGTACGGCGAGCTGCTTCCTCGCATGTCGAACTCCTGCGCAAATCCCACTTTGTGTAGGCGGCCCATGTCCTTGTCCTCGACAACGAGCCCCATGGGGAACTTCGTCGATTTGCCGGCGTCCAGTTGTATCGGTCCCAGAGATTGACTTGATAGTCGAGTGTCACCTTGGGCTTTCCGTCCGTGGTCGGGGCCACGGTCACCACCCCTGAAACATTCCGCTGGTGCCTTCGTGGTCCCGGCCCGGCTCAGTACTTGTCGAGTGGGGACACGGCGCGCAGGCGCGAGTCCACACCGAGGTCGGTGTTCTGGAACAGCGTCGTCGCGGAGCGCAACGCCGTCTTCTCCGAGGACAGCCGGCCCATGAGTCCTGCCACTTGGTCCTGCCACGTCTTGTGCGCGCCCTTCAGCGCGCCCGAGGCGGCCCAGCCGCCGGCCTCCTTGCCGTCGAACTCCTTCACGGCCGTGGTCGTGCTGTCGTCGGCGGAGGAGCCGGCCTTGCGTGTGTCGGGTTCCAGGTGCTGTTCGATGGCGTTTGCGGCTGCCTGTTTCTCCGCGGGGGTCGAGGCGAAGTCGGCTCCGCCTCCGCCTCCGGCCGCCGGTGCGAGTTGGTCGAGGTGTACGGACGTCGGCCCGTCCTCGCGCGCTGTCCCGCCGCCTCCGCCGCCTCTGGTCACAGGCCCCCGCCTTTCGTTCTGCGAAGAACGTTACTGATCCACCCTACGGGCCAACCTCTCCTTTTCGCACGGCTGTTCGCATTGGTGGGAGTGTGATCAGCCATCCCCGCATGCCCCGTTCATGGTCCATCCTTGACCTGGACATGGCTTGTTTCTGGTTTCGGGTTGGAGTGGGGGACGCCACGCTCTACGCGTGTAGTTCTGTACAGCCCGTCCATCAACCCCTTCGCGCGCGTCTCAGGAGACCCGTATGCCCGTCAGTCCCATGAACCGCCGGGAGTTCGTGAAGAAGTCGGCCGTCACCGGCGCCGCCGTGGCCGCTGCCGGAGCGGTCGGCAGCGGCACCGCAGAGGCCGCGGAAGCCGGACACAGGCCCGAAAAGTCGCCGCGTACCTGGTCGTTCTCCATCCTGGGCACCACCGACCTGCACAGCCACGTCTTCGACTGGGACTACTACAAGGACGCCGCCTACTCCGACAAGGCCGGCAACTCCGTCGGTGTCGCCCGGGTGGCCACCCTCATCAAGCAGCAGCGCGAGGCGAAGGGCGAGCACCGCACGCTCCTCGTCGACGCCGGCGACATCATCCAGGGCACCTCCCTGGCCTACTACTTCGCCCGTGTCGCCCCGATCACCGGCACCGACGGCAAGCGCGGCCCCAAGCACCCGATGGCCGTCGCCATGAACCACATGCGCTACGACGCCGCCGCCCTCGGCAACCACGAGTTCAACTACGGCATCGACACGTTGCGCAAGTTCGAGAGCCAGTGCCACTTCCCCCTCCTCGGTGCGAACGCCCTGGACGCGAAGACCCTGCGCCCCGCCTTCCACCCGTACACCGTGAAGCGGATCTGCGTACCCGGCGCCCCCGACATCAAGGTCGGCATCCTCGGCCTCACCAACCCCGGCATCGCCCTGTGGGACAAGGACAACGTCAGCGGGAAGATGGTCTTCCCCGGGCTGGTCGAGCAGGCCAAGAAGTACGTCCCGCGGCTGCGCGCCCTCGGCTGTGACGTCGTCTTCCTCACCGACCACTCCGGCCTGGACGGCTCCTCCTCCTACGGCGACGAACTCCCGTACGTCGAGAACGCCTCGAACCTCGTCGCCGAGCAGGTGCCCGGCATCGACGCCATCCTCGTCGGTCACACCCACGTCGAGGTCCCGTCGTACACGGTGAAGAACGCGGAGACCGGCGAGGAGGTCCTCCTCTCCGAGCCGTACTGCTGGGGCTACCGCCTGAGCGTCTTCGACTTCGAGCTCGAACTGCACCACGGCCAGTGGAAGGTCACCGGCAAGACGGCCCAGACCCTCAACCCCAACACGGTGGACGAGGACCCGGAGATCAAGAAGCTCCTGGAGGCCGACCACCAGCTGGTCGTGAAGTACGTCAACACGACGGTCGGCACCTGCACCGAGGACCTCTCGGCGGCCGACTCCTGCTGGAAGGACGTGCCGATCATGGACTTCATCCACAAGGTCCAGATGGACACCGTGAAGACCGGCCTGTCCGCGGCGGACGCGGCACTCCCGCTGATCTCCGTCGCCGCGCCCTTCAGCCGCACCGCGGACATCCCCCAGGGCAACGTCACCATCAAGGACATCGCCGGGCTCTACATCTACGACAACACCCTGTACGGCAAGAAGCTGACGGGCGCCCAGCTCAAGGACTACCTGGAGTTCGGGGCGAAGTACTACCACCAGGTCCCGGCCGGCACGAAGGTCGACACCGCGACCCTCACCAACGCCAACAACTTCTGGGACTACATGTACGACACGGCGGCGGGCGTCTCCTACGACATCGACATCGCCCAGGCCGAGGGCTCCCGGATCAAGAACCTCACCTACAACGGCGCCCCGGTCGCCGACGACCAGGTCTTCGTCGTGGCCGTCAACAACTACCGTGCCAACGGCGGCTCGGGCTACCCGCACATCGCCGCCGCGCCGATCGCCTACAGCTCGACCAACGAGATCCGCCAGCTGATGATCGACTACGTCACGGCGAAGAAGAGCCTCGACCCGGCCGACTTCGCGGTCACCAACTGGAAGCTGACCCAGGCCGGAACGCCGGTGTTCTAGGACGCTCCTTCCGCAGCAGGGGTACCCTCCGCCGCCCGGCGGAGGGTACCCGGCCGCGAGGACGACGCGCGGCCACGGGCCCCGGGCCAGGCTGTACGGCATGACCACAGTGACTGCCGCCCCGCCTCCCGCCCCTGCATGGGCCCGCCGCGCCGCCCACGCCATCGCCTGGTGCGCGGCACCCTCCGGCCTGTGGCGCCTGGCCATGGCCTCTGGCATCTACGTGGGCTACAGCGACCGGATCCTGCGCGACGTCTACGGCATACCGGGCTGGGGCGTCGCCTACGTCGTCGGCCTGTCCGTCGTCACGGAGCTGGCCGCGCTGTTCCCGCTGCTGCTGGTCGGCGAGCGGTGGCGGCCGCTGCGGCCCCGTGCACTGGCCGGGGTCGCCTGGACGGCCTCGGGCGTGCTGGTCCTGGTGGCCGTGTGGCAGGTGGTGGTCGCCCTCACCGTCGACAGCCATACGTATGTGGCGAGCGGTACGCCACGCGTGGTCTGGGGCTTCGCCTACGCGCCGCTCCTCGCCGTCCCGCCCCTGCTGACGGCGGTCACCTGGTCGTTCGCGAAGCGGAACGCGGTTGCTTCGCGGCGTGGGTGAGGAAGTCGGCCCAGGCCGCGGCGCGTCGACTCCCGACCGTCTCGAAGGGTCGACGGAGAGTTATGGAAGACCGTAGTGGCCGCCACTGACACTGGTCCCATGAATACGGAAAGTCACCCCGTCCTGGAATGGATTCCCGCCACCGGCATCCAACTCCGCAAGGCAGGGGTCCAATTCGACGTGGTACGGCTCGACGCGGACCACGGGCGGGACGTCGCCGACCGGCTCGCGCGGATGACCGGAGGCAGCCCGGGGCCCGTCGTGGAGTCCGGCAGCGGGCGGCGCTGTGTCTACTTCCTCGTGGCGCCCGGGAGCACCGCCCACCACCCCTGGCCGCCCGAGGTCACCCGGCTGACCAGTGGCCCGTACCGGGTCAGCTTCATTCCCGTGCCCGCGCTCAGCGGTCAGACCTGGCCGTTTGGCTGGCGCTGTCCGCCCACCGGCCCCGACCGTCCGGTGCACACGCTCCTGTTGCGCAACGCCCTCAGCTGAAGACGATCATCGAGCCCTGGGCCAGGGACCGCGTCGCCGCGGCGTGCAGACCGAGCCACACGTGCCGCTCGCGGGCGAAGGGGCTGGGGTCGTAGGGGCCGGGGATGGCCGGTTCCTCCAACTCCGTGGGGGCGGAGGGAGGTTCGGGGGCGGTCGGCGGGTTGGCCGGATCGATGCCGATCGACGGGGCCACGTACTCGAGTTCCCTCAGCAGCGTCTGCGAGGAGCCGAGGGGGCCGCCGCCGGCGAGGAGGTCCTCGTTCTCCAGCGGGTGCGGGAAGTCCACGGGGACGTAGGCGCCCGCGTGGTCGTAGTGCCAGACCAGGTGGGACTGCTTGGCCGTCGACTCGAACATCTCCAGCAGCTGCTCGTAGTCGCCCCCGAGTTCGTCGACCGGGGTCACCGGCAGCCCGCACACCTGGAGCAGGTAGACGCGGCGCAGGAAGTGCAGTGCGTCGTAGTCGAAACCGGCCACCGGGGCGACATCGCCGGACAGGCCCGGCATGTACTGGTACACCGGCACCGGTGGGAGACCGGCCGTGGCCAGCGCGTTGTTGTAGTGCCCGAGTTCCTCTGCGAACGGGTTGTCCGGGGTGTGGCACAACACGTCCACGAGCGGTACCAGCCACAGGTCACAGGCCAAAAGAGAACTCCTCGCATCGGCGGGCGCGCGCTTCACGCACGGCAGCAGGTGGTCTGGGAAGGGTAATCGGTGGGGGCGGGCTCAGCTCCCCCTGTGCACGGGCTCGGCTCCCCCGGTGCTGGTCCCATACCCAGACTCGGACGGGTTGACCGGGGCGGTCATGAGGCGGTCGCGGGGTGGGCCGTCATTCCGCCGCCAGCTGTTCGACGAGGGCCAGGGAGTGGGCGTTGGCGGTGGCCACGATCGCGCGGGCCGTCTCCGTCTCGCGGCGGGCCAGGGCGTCGACCAGGGCGGTGTGGCCGGACCACAGACGGCCGCGGACGTCGGGCAGGCGGCGCAGGTGCTGGACCGCGCACACCCAGGACTGCACCCGCAGCCGGTGCAGGAAGTCGGCGAGATAGGGGTTGCCGAACAGGCCGCTCAGTTCGCGCCAGAAGCGCAGGTCGTAGCCGATGAGCACGGTGAGATCACCGGCCGCCGCGGCCCGCTGGGCCTCCTCGCCGCGCCTGCGCACGGCCGCCAGGGACGCCGCGGTCCGCGGGTCCTCGGCGCCGGCGAAGGCCTTGTGGCCCGTGGCGAGGGCCTGGAACATGCCGTCGGTGACCAGGCTGCGGGCCTCGATCATGGCCCGGTAGTCGGCGAGCGTGTACTCGGGGACGCGGAAGCCACGGTGCTGGTCGGCCTCCAGGATGCCCTGCGCGGACAGGTCGACCAGCGCCTCGCGCACCGGGGTGGCCGAGACGCCGTACTGGTCGGCGATCTCCTTGACCGTGAACGCCTGCCCCGGCATGAGACGCCCCGCCAGCACCTCGTCACGCAGCGCATCAGCGATCTGCTGGCGCAGGGTGCTGCGCGTCACGGCGCCGTTGCCGGGCATCGTCCGGGCCTCTCCTCACGCGTACGGGTGACGTACTCGCACATACTCGCCATCTCTTACGAGCACGTCACCTTACGCGTTCGGACCGCCCGGGCGGCAGACGCGGTTCGGCTACGCGGTGTAGCCGTCGGCGACGGTCAGCGCCGCGTCCAGAGCCGCGAGACCCTCCTTCAGCTCGGCCTCCGTCACGTTGCACGGCGGGACCACATGCGTCCGGTTCATGTTCACGAAGGGCCACAGGCCGTGCTGCTTGGCGGCGGCCGTGAACGCGGCCATGGGGGCGTTCGCCTCCCCGGCCGCGTTGTACGGCACCAGCGGCTCCCGGGTGTCCCGGTTCTTCACCAGGTCCAGCGCCCAGAACATGCCGACACCGCGCACCTCGCCGACGCTCGGGTGCCGCTCGGCCAGCTCGGCGAGGGCGGGCCCGACGACGCTCTCGCCGAGCCGCTTCGCGTTCTCGACGACGCCCTCCTCCTCCATCACGTTGATCGTGGCGACGGCCGCGGCGCAGGCCAGCGGGTGTCCGGAGTAGGTGAGACCGCCGGGGTAGGGGCGCTTGCCGAAGGTCTCGGCGATCTTCTGGGAGATGGCGACGCCGCCGAGCGGGACGTATCCCGAGTTCACGCCCTTGGCGAAGGTCATCAGATCCGGGACGACGTCGAACAGGTTGGCCGCGAACCACTCGCCGGTCCGCCCGAACCCGGCCATGACCTCGTCCAGGACGAAGACGATGCCGTACTTGTCGCAGATCTCGCGGACACCGGCCAGATAGCCCGGCGGCGGGACCATGATCCCGGCGGTGCCGGGCACGGTCTCCAGGACGATCGCCGCGACCGTCCCCGGCCCCTCGAAGGCGATCGTCGTCTCCAGGTGCTCCAGGGCCCGCGCGGTCTCCTGCTCCTCGGTCGCGGAGTAGAAGCGGGAGCGGTAGAGGAAGGGCGCCCAGAAGTGCACGACACCGGCGCTGCCGCTGTCGGAGGCCCAGCGGCGCGGGTCGCCGGTGACGTTGATCGCCTGCTGGGTGCCGCCGTGGTACGAGCGGTACGCCGAGAGCACCTTCGGACGGCCCGTGTGCAGACGGGCCATGCGGATGGCGTGCTCGACGGCGTCCGCGCCGCCGTTGGTGAAGAAGATCTTGTCCAGGTCGCCGGGGGTCCGCTCGGCGATCAGCCGGGCCGCCTCCGAGCGCGCCTCGACGGCGAACGCGGGCGCGAAGGTCGTCATCTTCGCGGCCTGCTCCTGGATCGCGGCGACGACCTTGGGGTGCTGGTAGCCGATGTTGGTGAAGACGAGCCCGCTGGTGAAGTCCAGGTACCGCTTGCCGTCGTAGTCCCAGAAGTACGACCCCTCGGCGCCGGCGACGGCGAGCGGGTCGATGAGGTCCTGGGCGGACCAGGAGTGGAAGACGTGCGAGCGGTCCGCGGCCTTCACTGCGGCGCCGGCGTCGGGGTTGGGCTGAGGGGTCATGCGGGCGAGCGTAAATGTCCGGGATGCGGACGCGACATCGGCGTCTTGTTCCTTGGACGGGGTGATTCCGCGACAGGTTGTCGACGGGGGCGCCGGGTGACAGGTGCTCGGGGCGGTGTGCCGGTGTCGTTGCCCGGGCCGTTTTCGGTGCCGCTGCCGGGGTTGGCCACGGGGATGCCGACGGGGCCGCCGACGGGGCCCGGTACCGCTGGTGGAGCGGCTGCCGGCGGTCCTGGACGAGGCGGTCCGCCGAACGGGGCTGTTATGGAACCGTAGAGTCGGCTCCGCGCGACTCTCCGTAGGGCCGCACTATTCTCGGTCCGTTGCAGACCTATGGGGGGAAGGCGGCGCGGGGATGGAGAAGCTGGGACCGGGGGATCCGCAGCGAATCGGCGCGTACCGGTTGCTGGCACGGCTCGGCGCGGGCGGGATGGGGCATGTGTACCTGGCCCGGTCCGACCGGGGCCGTACCGTGGCCGTGAAGCTGGTCCGCCGGGAACTGGCCGAGCAGGAGGAGTTCCGGGCGCGGTTCCGGCAGGAGGTGCAGGCCGCGCGGCGGGTCGGCGGGTACTGGACCGCGCCCGTGCTCGACGCGGACACCGAGGCCCCGGTGCCCTGGGTGGCCACCGGGTACGTCGCCGGGCCGAGCCTGCAACAGGTCGTCGGCCACGATCACGGGGCGCTGCCCGAGCGGTCGGTACGGATCCTGGCGGCGGGCCTCGCCCATGCGCTGAAGGACATCCACGCGGCGGGCATCGTGCACCGCGATCTGAAGCCGTCGAACGTCCTGGTGACCATCGACGGGCCCCGGGTGATCGACTTCGGGATCGCGCGGGCGATGGAGACGCTGGCGGGGGAGGGGCTGACCCGCACCGGATCGCTGGTGGGATCGCCCGGATTCATGGCGCCCGAGCAGGTGCGCGGTGACCGGATCACGCCGGCGTGCGACGTCTTCTGCCTCGGGTCCGTGCTCGCCTATGCCTCGACCGGTGTCCTGCCCTTCGGGGGCGCCAACAGCGGGGTGCACGCCCTGATGTTCCGGATCGCCCAGGAGGAGCCGGATCTGGAGGGGGTGCCGGAGGGCGTCGCGGACCTGGTGCGGGAATGCCTGAGGAAGGATCCCGCCGCACGGCCCTCGCTGGACCGGATCCTGGAGCGGACGGGCGCGGAGGACACGGTGGCCGGGGGTCGCTCCCGGGACCCGTGGCTGCCGGGGGCGCTGGTGGCGCAGCTGGGGCGGCATGCGGTGCAGTTGCTGGAGACCGAGGATCCGGAGGGCGGAGCGGAGGCGGGGGCGGCCTCGGGCGGAGGTGCCGGTCCGTCTGCGGGTGCGGGTGGCTCCGGTGGGCGGCAAGCACCGTCGGCGGGTGTGGGTGACTCCGGTGGGGCGCAGGCACCGTCGGCAGGTGCGGGTGGCCCCAATGGGGGGCAAGCGGCGTCGGCGGGTGCGGGTGCGGGTGCGCACGTGCCGTCGCCAGGTGTGGGATCCCCTCCGGGGGGTCCTGCCGTCCCGGGCGCAGGTGCGGGTCCGGGTGGGGAGGGGCCGGGGGTGCCTGTGCCCGCCTGGGTTCATCGGCAGGGGAGCGGGCCCGAGGGCTCGCCGGAGCATGCTTCTGCCGCCGACGACGTCTCCGTGCCGCCGTCCGCGCCCGCGGATCCCGGCAGGCCGGGGTCGGGGCCGGGGCCGGTCCAGAACGGCAGCGGGCCCGTCGACCGTCTTCCGACCGTGATCTCCGGGCAGGCTCCGCCGCCGACCGCGCCTCCCGCCGCTCCCACCGCTCCTCCCGCTCCCGGTTCCAGCCCCGCTCCCGCCCCCGCTCCCGGATACGGTGCGCCGGGTGCGCCGGGTGCGCCGGGTGCGTACGGGACGCCCGGTCCGTACGGATATCCACAGCAGCCCCAACAGCATCCGCAGCAGCACGCGCAACACCCACAGCAACACCCGCAGCAGTCACAGCAGCACGCGCAGTACCCGCAACAGCCACAGCAGTCGCAGCCTTCCTCCGCCGCCTACGGCTATCCGCAGCAGGCGTACAACCCCTACGGCGGCGGGCTCGGCTCCACCCCGCCCTACGGTCCGCCGGCGATCGGCGTGCCGCAGGAGCCGGAGCGCAGGAACGGGCGGTCGACCGCGCTGCTCGTCGTGATCGCGCTGGTCGTGGCGCTGGGCGCGGGCGGATCGGTGTACGCGCTGATGAAGCGGGGCGGCCAGAGCACGGCCACCGGGTCGGCCGGCCACACGCCGACCGGCGGCGCGACCACGCCGGGCGGCGCGTCCCAGCCGCCTGCCCCGACCTCGTCGACCTCCTCCTCCGCGCCCGCGGACGGTGCGATCCCGGACTCCTATCTCGGCACCTGGCAGACCACGATCGACAACTCCAACGGGTCCAACACCCGCCGGCTGACCATCCGGCAGGGCAAGGTCGGCGACACCGTCCTCACGCTCGTCGCGGACGGCCCCACCGACGGCGGCGGCACGTACCACTGCGTCTTCGAGGCGAAGCTCGCCGAACAGCCGGGCGGCAACGGCCCGTTGGAGATCGGGCCGTCCACGGTCTCCTCCGGTGAGCCGGCCTCGTCCTGCTCCCCCGGCGAGGCCACCGAGATCACGCTGCAGGGTGACGGGAAGCTGAAGCGGGCGAAGAGGAGCGGCGGGGAGAGCCTGACGTACAGCAAGCAGTGAGATGAAACGGCCGTTCCTGCTGGGGCAGTTGAACGCTCGGCGAACTTCGGCGGACGCGTCCGGTTCGTCCCCTTCTCCGCCCGTACCGTGACCCCACCATCCGACTCCGGGCAGTGGCGGGGGCACCCCATGGAGTGGCTGAGCACGGAGAACATCGTCGCCGTCGGCACGGCGGTGCTGGGCATCGTCGCGTCCGCGGGCATGGTCTGGTACGAGCGCCGGGTGCCGCGCCGCAGACGCATCGGCTACCGCGTGCAGATGGACAACCCCATAGGGGACGACGTGCGTTCCGGCCGTGCCAACCGCCGCTTCGGCCTCCTCCTCTTCGACTTCGACGGGGCGCCGGACATGAGCGACGCGACGCTCGTCCTGCTGCGCATCGAGAACGACGGCTCGCTCGGCATCGACCGCGACGACTACACCAGCCCCGGAACCCGCGGTCTGACAGCGGTGTTCACGGACCGCACCGTCCGCGGGGTCTCCGTCACCCAGCCGACCGACACCGGCCATCTGATGGACCACTTCACCGCCGAACGCGGCTTCGGCTACGAGGGCAACACCCTGCACATCCCGCGCGTCCCGCTGAACAAGGGGGACCACTTCAAGCTGCTCGTGCTGCTGTCCGGCGGGGACGTCGGCCGGGACATCCGGATCGTCGGCGGGATCAGGGAGGGCGAGGTCCACCCCAACCGCAGCGCCACACCCGACGACAAGGCGCCGCTGTTCAGCCGGGCGTCCCGGCTCATCACCATCATGCTGACGCTGTCCGTGGTGACCCTGGCGGCGATCGTCGTGGCCCGCGACGGCACACCGCCCCCGATCGGCTGCGCGAAGGGCCGGCTGACGGTCACGGGATCCACCGCGTTCGAGCCGGTGATGCAGGAGGTCGCGAAGAAGTACGAGAAGGACTGCGCGGGCTCGTCCGTCACGGTCGACGCGCACGGATCCACCGCGGGCATACGGGACCTGGCGGCGAGCGGAGCCCAGGCGAAGGGGAAGGGGTCGCCGCCGCTCGTGGCCATGTCCGACGGTCCCAAGCCGGCCGACATGCCCGAACTGCGCGAGAACCGGGTCGCGTTGTCGGTCTTCGCGCTCGTGGTGAACGACGACGTGGGCGTGAAGAACCTCTCGACGGCGGACGTGCGGCGCCTGTACCGGGGTGAGATCACCAACTGGCGGCAGGTGGGCGGCCGTTCTCTGCTCGTGCACCTGGTCAGCCGGGACGCCGACTCCGGCACCCGGCAGGTCTTCCAGCGGCATGTGCTGGGCCGGGGCGAGATGGCGAACTCCTCCGTCGACTGCGTCCACAAGGACTATCCGACGGCGCCGGTGACCCGCTGCGAACTCGACTCCACGGGGCAGGTGCTGGCCGAGGTGGCGCAGCTGCCGGGCGCCGTCGGCTACAGCGAGCTCAACCTGGCCGCCCGGGCGAAGGGGCTGCGCGTCGTGGAACTCGACGGTGACGCCCCCTCGGTGGACGCCATCGAGCACGGTCGCAGCACGTACCCGTACCGGGAGATCGAGTACGCCTACACCTACGGGCGGCCTCCCGCGGACTCCCTGGCCTCCAGCTTTCTGACGTTCCTGACGCGGGGCAGCGGTCAGGACATCGTCCGCACCCACGGGCATGTGCCCTGCTGGACCCCGGAGGGCATGAAGCTGTGCGCGTAGCCACCGGGGGCTCGTAGGAGCCACCATCCGCCGTCCACGGGCCCACAAAGACCCGCTCGCCCGGCTGGACCGAACCCCCGGAAGCCGCCTTCGGTCGGCGCGGTGGCACCCCGCAGGCGCGGGTGCGTGAAACCGGGCCCCGGTCGGCCCCGGCCCCGACCCCGGCCTGCGGCGCCTACCGGGGCTCCGGGGGGCGTTGTCTCGGCATGTTCGGGCGGGTGCCGTTCGCCGGGGGGAGGGGAAACCTTCCTACGGGCGCGGCGGACTCCGTGCGCGCGCCCGTGGCCACCGCCGCCTGGATGCCGAGCGGCGCCGGCCCCGTGCGGAACTCCACCATCCAGTCGGCCGTCTCGGTCCGCACCAGCTCCAGCACGTCCTCCGAGAAGCGCCGCAACACCGTCAGGCACCGCTCCGCGGCCTCGCTCGCCGTCCCCTCCGCGGGCCCCAGGACCTCCCGTACGCTCTCGGACGCCCAGTCGAACTGCAACGCCTGCAGCCGCCGCTGCACGGCCTGCGCGGTGGCCACGTCCCTTATCCATCCCGAGGTGACGCCGAAGAACCGGTCGACACCGACGCACGCCACCGCGATCATCAGCGCCAGATAGCCCCAGGGCGCGACTTTGCCGACCACCCCGGTCAGATCCAGCAGCGGGAGCGTCGCCCCGCAGACCGCACCCGCCGCCGACCCGGCCCGCAGCGCCCATGCCCCCCGCCGCTTCCACACCCGGTCCGCGAGATACCAGTCCGCCGTCCGCAGTGCCCCTTCCTCCACCCAGCGATACAGCTCGTCGAGCCGCTCGGCGGGCTCCGCCCAGTCCCCGAGCGGAAACTCCCGCCCGGTCAGATCGCCCGGCCGCAGCCCGGCCGCGCCCTCGCCCCGCCCGTCCTGAGGCGGCCTCTCGGGCTGCATCTCCGGCTGACCCACCCGGCACTCCCTACTGAACACGACACCGAACACGGCACTGATACACGGCACTGGTCGCGGCCGGTCACACCGCGTGACATTGCATGTCGACGCGCGGCACCCTTCCTACCGCCCAATGGGTGGCCCGGACGTAGCTTTCCCGGTTTTTCCGCCCGGAAGAGGGCCTTGATCAGGTATAGGCCTGACACGGTTGTCACTCGAAAGAGTGGCGGGGCGATGGTCGCGTAGACCACGTAGGCTCGTGCACAACGGAAGACGGCGGAGCAGACGAACAACCAGGAGCTGATCGTGATCCCCGGTGGTGGCCAGCCCAACATGCAGCAGTTGCTCCAGCAGGCCCAGAAGATGCAGCAGGACCTGCAGCGGGCCCAGGAGGAACTGGCGAACACGGAGGTCGACGGCCAGGCGGGCGGCGGCCTGGTCAGGGCCACCGTCACCGGCTCCGGCGAGCTGCGGGCCCTGAAGATCGACCCGAAGGCGGTGGACCCGGAGGACACCGAGACCCTCGCCGACCTGATCGTGGCGGCGGTCCAGGCGGCCGCGGAGAACGCGCAGACCCTCCAGCAGCAGAAGCTGGGCCCGCTGGCTCAGGGCCTGGGCGGCGGCAGTGGTATCCCCGGCCTGCCCTTCTAAGACGGGCCGCGGGCAACTACGGTACGTACCGAAAGACTCCTAGAAGGGCGGCAGTCCGTTGTACGAAGGCGTGGTCCAGGACCTCATCGACGAGCTGGGGCGGCTGCCCGGCGTCGGTCCCAAGAGCGCGCAGCGGATCGCCTTCCACATCCTGCAGGCGGAGCCGACGGACGTGAAGCGGCTCGCCCAGGCCCTCCTGGAGGTCAAGGCGCGGGTCCGCTTCTGCGCGACCTGCGGCAACGTCGCGCAGGAGGAGCTGTGCGGTATCTGCCGCGACCCGCGCCGCGATCCCGCGGTGATCTGCGTGGTGGAGGAACCCAAGGACGTCGTCGCCATCGAGCGCACCCGTGAGTTCCGCGGCCGGTACCACGTGCTCGGCGGCGCGATCAGCCCGATCGAGGGCGTCGGCCCCGACGACCTGCGTATACGAGAACTTCTCGCGCGGTTGGCCGACGGGACGGTCACGGAGTTGATCCTGGCCACGGACCCGAATCTGGAAGGCGAGGCGACGGCCACGTACCTCGCCCGCATGATCAAGCCCATGGGCCTGAAGGTCACCCGCCTGGCCAGCGGCCTCCCGGTGGGTGGCGACCTGGAATACGCGGACGAGGTCACGCTCGGCCGCGCCTTCGAGGGGAGACGACTCCTAGATGTCTGACGCCACGCTGCACGCCACGTCGCAGAACCCGGACGACTTCGCGGTCCAGGTCGCGGACCAGGTCGAGAGTTTCCTGGTGGCCGTCACGGAGGTGGCGAGGGGTGACGAGCCCGGCTCGGCCGTTCCCTTCCTCCTCCTGGAGGTCTCCCAGCTCCTGCTGGCCGGCGGCCGCCTGGGCGCCCACGAGGACATCGTCCCCGACGAGCGGTACGAGCCCGACCTGGGCCCCGAGCCGGACGTGGACGAACTCCGCGAGAACCTGGCCCGGCTGCTGGAGCCCGTCGACGTCTACTCCGAGGTCTTCGACCCCTACGAGCCCCGCAAGGCCCCCGTCCCGGCGCGTATCTCCGACGACCTCGCGGACATCATCACCGACCTGCGCCACGGCATGGCCCACTACCGGTCCGGCCGCACCACGGAGGCCCTGTGGTGGTGGCAGTTCTCCTACTTCTCCAACTGGGGCCCCACGGCCTCGGCCACCCTCCGCGCCCTTCAGTCGGTCCTCATCCACGTCCGCCTGAACCAGCCCCTGGACGAGCTGGACGGCCTCGACACCGACCAGGCGGCCATGGGCGACGAGACCCTGGAGTTCGAGGCGGGCAAGGTCATGGCCGAGGAGATCGGCGAGCCCCTGGGGATGCACCCGGGGGCGTAGGGCCCGGGTCCGCCGGTCCGGGCGGCACCGTCACCAGGTTGTCCACAGCCTGTGGGCAACGCTGCCGGTCGAGGACGCCGTGCGTTCAGCTGTCGTACGGGCGGGCAGGACGTGCCGCCCGTGTCCTCCCCTGACATCCGATGCACCGGGGTCTCTGTGAGGCGGGGCACTTTCCGCGTGGCTCGCGGTGCGCGGGGCAGGCGGTGTGAAGAGAGCAACCAACGTCTCACCATGCGGGAGCACGGTGGTCGGAATTGGGCGCTCGTTAGACTGAGCCGACACAAACGAACCGAGCGAGGAGCGCACGTGGGCCTTGTCGTGCAGAAGTACGGAGGCTCCTCCGTAGCCGATGCCGAGGGCATCAAGCGCGTCGCCAAGCGGATCGTGGAAGCGAAGAAGAACGGCAACCAGGTGGTTGTCGTCGTTTCTGCGATGGGCGACACGACGGACGAGCTGATCGATCTCGCCGAGCAGGTTTCTCCGATGCCTGCCGGCCGGGAATTCGACATGCTGCTGACCGCCGGAGAGCGTATCTCCATGGCCCTGCTGGCCATGGCGATCAAAAACCTGGGCCACGAGGCACAGTCGTTCACCGGCAGCCAGGCAGGCGTCATCACCGACTCGGTCCACAACAAAGCCCGGATCATCGACGTCACGCCGGGCCGGATCCGGGAGTCCCTGGACCGGGGCAACATCGCCATCGTCGCCGGTTTCCAGGGCGTCAGCGCCGACAAGAAGGACATCACCACGCTCGGCCGCGGTGGGTCCGACACGACGGCCGTGGCGCTCGCCGCCGCGCTCGACGCCGAGGTCTGCGAGATCTACACCGACGTCGACGGCGTGTTCACCGCCGACCCGCGCGTGGTGAAGAAGGCGAAGAAGATCGACTGGATCTCCTTCGAGGACATGCTGGAGCTCGCGGCCTCCGGCTCCAAGGTGCTGCTCCACCGTTGTGTGGAGTACGCCCGCCGCTACAACATCCCGATCCACGTCCGCTCCAGCTTCAGCGGACTGCAGGGCACGTGGGTCAGCAGTGAGCCGATTGGGGACCAGAAGGTGGAGCAGGCCATCATCTCCGGTGTCGCACACGACACCTCCGAGGCCAAGATCACGGTCGTCGGTGTGCCGGACAAGCCGGGTGAGGCCGCCGCCATCTTCCGGACGATCGCCGACGCCCAGATCAACATCGACATGGTCGTGCAGAACGTGTCGGCGGCCTCCACGGGCCTGACCGACATCTCCTTCACGCTGCCGAAGACCGAGGGCCGCAAGGCCATCGACGCGCTGGAGAAGAACCGCTCCGGCATCGGCTTCGACTCGCTGCGCTACGACGACCAGATCGGCAAGATCTCCCTCGTCGGCGCCGGGATGAAGACCAACCCGGGCGTCACCGCCACCTTCTTCGAGGCGCTGAGCAACGCGAGCGTGAACATCGAGCTGATCTCCACCTCCGAGATCCGCATCTCGGTCGTCACCCGTGCCGACGACGTGCCGGAGGCCGTGCGCGCCGTGCACACCGCCTTCGGACTCGACTCCGACACCGACGAGGCCGTTGTCTACGGAGGCACGGGCCGCTGATGGCGCTGACCGGGAAGCCGACGCTCGCGGTCGTGGGAGCGACCGGAGCCGTCGGCGCGGTCATGCTCCAGATCCTGTCCCAGCGTGCGGACATCTGGGGCGAGATCCGTCTGATCGCCTCCCCGCGCTCGGCCGGCCGCAAGCTTGCCGTGCGCGGCGAGGAGGTCGAGGTCGTGGCCCTGACCGAGGAGGCCTTCGACGGGGTCGACATCGCCATGTTCGACGTGCCCGACGAGGTCTCCGCCCAGTGGGCGCCGATCGCCGCCGCGCGCGGCGCGGTCGTCGTCGACAACTCCGGTGCCTTCCGGATGGACCCGGACGTGCCTCTCGTGGTGCCCGAGGTCAACCCGCACGCGGTGCGGCTGAGGCCGCGCGGGATCGTCGCCAACCCCAACTGCACCACCCTGTCGATGATCGTCGCCCTCGGCGCGCTGCACGCCGAGTTCGGGCTGCGCGAGCTGGTGGTGTCCTCGTACCAGGCGGTGAGCGGGGCGGGCCGCTCCGGCGTCGACACGCTCAGGGCCCAGCTGTCCCTGGTCGCCGGGACCGAGCTGGGCACCAAGCCCGGTGACGTGCGGCGCGCCGTCGGGGACGACACCGGGCCCTTCCCCGAGCCGGTCGCGCTGAACGTCGTCCCGTGGGCCGGATCGCTCCGGGAGGACGGCTGGTCGTCGGAGGAGATGAAGGTACGGGACGAGTCCCGCAAGATCCTCGGACTGCCGGCCCTGCCCGTGGCCGTGACCTGTGTACGGGTGCCGGTGATCACCACGCACTCGCTGACCGTCCACGCCCGCTTCCAGGGCGAGGTGACGGTCGACGGCGCCCGCGAGATCCTCGCCACCGCGCCCGGGGTCGTGCTCTTCGACGACCCCGCCGCCGGTGAGTTCCCCACGCCCGCCGACGTGGTGGGCACCGACCCGACCTGGGTCGGACGGCTGCGGCGGGCGCTGGACGACCCGACCGCCCTCGAACTGTTCGTCTGCGGCGACAACCTGCGTAAGGGCGCGGCCCTGAACACCGCGCAGATCGCCGAGCTGGTGGCCGCGGACCTCACCGGGGAAACGGGAGCGCGTCCGTAGAGCCGCTGGGCCGCGTCAGGACGGCCGGGCCATGGGTAAGACGTTTGTAGGTTCCATGTAAGAAATGTGGCCAGGAGCATGGTCCGAACCACTTGAACCGTAACCGGCGGCGACAGAGGATTTTACTCCCCGCCCTCCGCAACCACGCGGAGGGCGGGGAGCGTCTTTGCGGTCACCCTTGCGGGGCGTGAGACGTGAGGATCCTGGCGTGGGGGCGCTGTGATCGGGGCGTGGGGGCGCCCGTTCATATAGGACATAGGGGAAGAGCGGGGCGCATGACGGCTCTTGAAGCACCGTCGGTTGTCGCATATGTGACGTCCGGCACGTACAACCCTGGCGGGGGGAGACGTGTCCAACTGGCGTGGCAGAGGTACTCGAACTCAGTGCGGCCCGCGGCATCGCGGCGCTCCGGCCGTCCCGCGCGGCGCTCCGGCCGCGCATTCCCGGCGGCATGCCGGTGATCGCGCCCATGCCCGCAGCGCGGCCCGCCCGCATACCCAGCCAGCGCGACGGCTCCGACGGGACCACGGCCACCACGGCCACCACGGCCACCACGGCCACCACGGACGCCGCGGACGCCGCGGTCGTGGGCACCACCGTCGACCACCTCACCGAGACCTACCGGGCGCACTACCGCTCGCTGCTCGGTCTTGCCGCGCTCCTCCTCGACGACACCGCCTCCTGCGAGGACGTCGTCCAGGAAGCCTTCATCCGCGTCCACTCGGCCCGCAAACGCGTCCGCGACCCCGAGAAGACCCTTGCCTACCTGCGGCAGACGGTCGTCAACCTCTCCCGCTCCGCCCTGCGCCGGCGCATCCTCGGCCTCAAGCTGCTCTCCAAGCCGATGCCCGACATGGCGAGCGCGGAGGAGGGCGCCTACGACCTGCTGGAGCGGCGTGACCTCATCAAGGCGATGAAGGGGCTGCAGCGCCGACAGCGCGAGGTCCTCGTACTGCGCTACTTCGCCGACATGACCGAGGCCCAGGTCGCCGAGACGCTCGGGATCTCGCTCGGCTCGGTGAAGGCGTACGGTTCGCGGGGCATCGCCGCACTGCGGGTGGCCATGGAGGCACCGTCATGAGCGAGCACACGGGCGGGGGCGCTTCCCGTGAACCCCACTCCGATGACGGCCAAGAGCCCGACGTCCGGCACGAGCCGGCGAAGCGCCACGCCGAACCGGCGGAACGCCCCGAAGAGTCGGCGAAGCACCACGACGAACCGACGAAGCGCCACGAGCAAGAGCACAAGCAATCGCACGCTGGGAACAGAACTGTGAACCACGGCCCCGACGAGAAGGGCCCCGAGGGGCCCGGCCCGGGCCTCGACGGGCTCAGCGGGCTCGACGGTCTCGACATGGACGAGTCGGCCCTGCGCCGGATGCTGCACTCCGCCGTCGACGACATCGAACCGCGCACCGGCAGCCTGGACCATCTGCGCCGGGCCGTGCCGGCCCGGCGGGTCCGCAAGCGCCAGGCCGCCGTCGGCATGGCGGCCGCGGCCCTGTTCATCGGCACCGCGATCCCGGCCCTGATCCACGTCTCCGACTCCGGCGGCACCGACCCCAACACCGCCATGGCCGGTCAGTCGACCCAGGCACAGGGCGGGACCAGCCAGGGCAAGAGCCCGGACGGCGGCGGTTCCAGCACGGTCGGCGGCTCCTCCGGCAAGACCCCGGGACACGGCAGGAACGGCAGCCAGAGCAGCTCGCCGGCCAAGTCCGGCGGCACGAGCGGCAGCTCCTCCGGCGGCACCGGCGCGTCCGCCACCGTGGCCGCGAACGCCCCGCTGTGCACGGCGTCCCAGCTGGGCTCCGCCACCCAGAGCGTCGACGCCCCCGACTCCACGGGTGTCGTCTACGGCACCTTCCGCGTCACCAACACGTCCTCCGGCAGCTGTACCGTCGGCGGCCCGGGCACCGTGGCGGTCGCCGCACAGGGCGCCGCCGACCCGGCCAAGATCGGAACGGCGCGGCACGCGGCCGGGGACCCGGCGGCCGGCCTGCCCGACCCCTCCCTGGAGGTCACGGCGCTGGTCCTGCAGCCGGGCGCTGCCTACGAGGAGAAGTTCGCCTTCGTCCCCTCCGCGACCTGCCCCACCACCGGCGGCGGCGACACCACTACCACCACCGGCGGCTCGGACAGCGGCGGCGGCCCCTCGCCGGACCCGACGCCCAGCCAGGACGCCGCCGCGGCCGGGGGCACGGACCCCGGCAGCACCACGACGGGCACCACGACCCAGCTCGTCACCGAGGACGGCGGTACGGCCGACGGCAGCGTCCTGGTCACCGACACCGCCCAGACGGGACCCACGGTGTCGGCCACCGTGGCGAACGCGTGCGCCGGGACCGTGTACTACACGGGGGTGCTGGCGGGGGCGTAGCCACCGCAGCAGCGCGACCGACCGGCGGGTGGCCCTCGGCCGGCGGGTGGCCCTGGAACGGCGGGCCGGTCAACGGGGGATCCTCGGACCAGCGGGGCCAACCGGCGGCGGGTGGCCCGCAGGACGGCTCAGACGGCGGTCGGGGTGGAGGAGGCTGTCTCCTGCTCCTCCTCCGGCACCAGCCCGAGTGCCGCGTCCCGCTGGAACTCCACCTCGCGGCGCAGCAGCCGGAACCACATGAAGACCACGAAGCCCGCGAAGACGAACCACTCCCCGGTGTAGCCGAGGTTCTGGAACGCCTTCAGGTCGAGACCGGTGCCGTTCGGCGCGGTCGCGGGCACGGCCTTCATCCCCGCGTCGGCCTTGTCGAGCGTCACCCATGCGTCGTACAGCCGGTACGGCACCAGGTTGACCAGCGAGGCCGAGCTGATCGCCGCCGTCTGCCCGGCGGGCAGCCCGCCCTCGTCGCCGACGCCGTTGTCCCCCGGGGTCTCGGAGGCCTGCAGCGCACCGGTGACGGTGACCTCTCCGGCCGGCGCCGCGGGTGCCTTCGCCGCATCCGCCGTGCCCGGCAGCCAGCCCCGCACCACGGGCAGGGCCCTGCCGGAGTCCGTGCGCAGCAGCGTCAGCACGTAGAAGCCGCTCCTGCCGTCCAGCTCCCGGCCGGGCACGAGGAGCTGCTTGCCGTAGCGGCCGCTCGCGGTGACCCGCCGTCCCGAGGTGGTCTTGTCGACGGGCAGCATCTTCGCGAGAGGCCGGGCCGCCTCGCGTCTGTCGGAGGCGGCCTGCTCGGTCGCGGCACGGTGGTCCTGCATCCGCCCCTCGAACCGGCTCAGCTGCCACGACCCCATGAAGATGCAGAACGGGATGGCGAGCAGCACGAAGACGTTGATGCCCCACCAGCGCGATGTCAGCAGAAACCGGTACACGCCCTCCACGGTACGGCGGTCCGGAACCGGACTTTTTGCGGGGTCCGGTTCCCGGACCCTCAGGCGGGCCGCGTCGCCCTGAGCGAATAGAGGAGCGGGATGCGCGGATGGGCCGCCGGGAAGCGGTGGTAGCCGTCGCGTATTTCGAAGTTCTCGAAGCGCGGGAAGACCGAGACGTCGTGCTCGTGCAGGAAGTCCAGGCGCAGGCCGGCCGCGGCGAGCGCGGAGACGACGTCGCCGAGGGTGTGCTGCCACTCGACGCTGCGGTTGTGGACGGTTTCGGCGCCCTGGTCGGCGTAGGTGCCGGGTTCGTCCCACACCTGGGCGTCGTGCGCGAAGTAGTCGCGCACGAGCCGCGAGCCGGTCGCGTCGTCCAGCGCGTCGGTGATCGGGTGGAACTCGGCGAGGTAGAGGAAGCCGCCCGGTGCGACGAGACGGGCCGCGGTCTCGGCCCAGCGCCGGATGTCCGGCAGCCAGCACAGCGCGCCGAGCCCCGTGTAGACGATGTCGTACGACGGCTCGGGCACGGCGCCGGCCGCGTCGTACACGTCGCTGGTCACGAACGCCGCCCGGTCCGGGCCGTACCCGAGATCGGCCGCGAGGCCGCGGGCCGTCTCGACGGCCGGCGCCGAGAAGTCGAGCCCGACGACGCGGGCCGCGCCGCGATGCGCCCAGGACAGGGTGTCGAGGCCGATGTGGCACTGCAGGTGCAGCAGCGACCTGCCGGTGACGTCGCCGACCTCGGCGGTCTCGAAGTCCCGCAGGACGTCCCGGCGGGCGCGGAAGCCGTCGAGGTCGTAGAACGCGCTCGCGACGTGCACGGGGACCCTCTCGTCCCACATGGCCCGGTTGTCCTCGCGCCAGCCGTCGGGGGCGGACCGGGGTGCGTCGGGGGGTGTCGGGGCCGTCGTGTGTGCGGACTTGGTGCTCATGATCCGGAAGTTATCCACAGGCTGGGTGGACCTGCCAGCGAATTGTCGGCCGGGCCAGGCACTATGGGCGCATGACTGGGGCCGAGAGTGAGAGCAGGACGCCGGACATGCCGCAGATGCCGGACTGGGAGAAGCGCTTCAGGGCGCCGCGGGTCTCGCTGCCCGACTGGGCGGAGGACGCACCGCACCGTTCGCTGTTCGTGTCGAACGCGACGGGGACGTACGAGCTGTACGCCTGGGACCGGGCCACGGGCGAGCAGCGGCAGGCGACGGACCGGCCCAACGGCACGACGGACGGCGTGCTCTCGCCGGACGGCGCGTGGATCTGGTGGTTCGACGACAAGGACGGCGACGAGTTCGGTGTCTGGCGCCGCCAGCCCTTCGCCGGCGGCGCGGACGAGACGGCCGTGCCCGGTCTGGAGCCCGCCTACCCGGCCGGTCTCGGACTGGCCCGCGACGGCCGCACGGCGGTGGTCGGCCGCTCGACGGACGAGGAGGGCACCACGATCCATCTCGCGCGAGCGGGCGAGGAGCCGGTCGTGATCTACCGGCACCGTGAGTCGGCGGGCGTCGGCGACCTCTCGCACGACGGCTCGCTGATCGCGATCGAGCACACCGAGCACGGCGACGCCATGCACGCGGCCCTGCGCGTCCTGCGGCCGGACGGTACGGCGGTCGCCGACCTGGACGACACCAAGGGCGGCACCGAGGAGCTCGGCCTGGAGGTCCTCGGCTTCGCACCCGTGGACGGCGACACCCGGCTACTCATCGGCCACCAGCGCCGCGGCCGCTGGGAGCCCATGGTGTGGGACGTGGCCACGGGCGAGGAGACCGCCCTTGACCTCGACCTGCCCGGCGACGTCAGCGCCGAGTGGTATCCGGACGGCGGCGCCCTGCTCGTCGTCCACGGCTTCGAGGCCCGCAGCGAGCTGCTCCGCTACGACCTGGGCACCGGCGACCTGAGCCGCATCCCCACCCCGCCCGGCGCGGTCTCCGGGGCGACGGCCCGCCCCGACGGCAGTGTGGAGTACCTGTGGTCGTCGGCCGCCGAGCCGCCCGCCGTCCGCTCCACGACGGGCGACGTGGTCCTGGACCCGCCCGGCATGACGTGCCCGCCGTCGGTGCCCGTCGAGGACGTGTGGGTGGACGGCCCCGGCGGCCGCATCCACGCCCTGATCCAGAAGCCGGCGGGCAGCACCGGCCCGCTGCCCACGGTCTTCGACCTGCACGGTGGCCCGACCTGGCACGACAGCGACTCCTTCGCCGCGGGCCCGGCCGCCTGGGTGGACCACGGCTACGCGGTGATCCGCATCAACTACCGCGGCTCCACCGGGTACGGCCGCGCCTGGACGGACGCCCTGAAGCACCGGGTCGGCCTCATCGAGCTGGAGGACGTCGAAGCGGTCCGCGACTGGGCGGTCTCCTCGGGCCTCGCCGACCCCGCCCGGCTGGTCCTCACGGGCGGCTCCTGGGGCGGCTACCTCACCCTCCTCGGCCTCGGTACCCAGCCCGAGGCGTGGACCGTGGGTGTCGCGGTCGTGCCCGTCGCGGACTACGTCACCGCGTACCACGACGAGATGGAGGCCCTGAAGGCCATGGACCGCACGCTGCTGGGCGGTACACCGGAGGAGGTCCCCGAGCGCTTCGAGGCGTCGTCCCCGCTGACCTACGTCGACCGGGTCAAGGCTCCGGTCTACATCTCGGCGGGCGTCAACGACCCGCGCTGCCCGATCCGTCAGATCGACAACTACGTCAAGCGCCTGGAGTCCCGCGGGGCGGTGCACGAGGTGTACCGCTACGACGCCGGACACGGATCACTGGTCGTGGACGAGCGGATCAAGCAGCTGAGACTGGAGATGGAGTTCGCGGGCAGCCACATGCCGGCCCACTAGCCCCCCACCAAAGCCCACCCACCCACCGGCCCTCCGGACAAGGATTGCCCACCGGCCCCCCGGGCAAGGCTTCCCCTCCGGCGTGACTTCCCCAACCGCAGAGCTTCCCCACCGGCGTGGCTTCCCCATCCATCGGGGGAGCTTGTCCGGGAGCCATGGGGAGCCATGGGGAGTTCGCCGCCTGCCCGGGGGGTTCCTCCCCGCCCGGTGCTTTCCCGGCTGCGCGAGGCTGGGCGGTGCGGCTTTCGGCCGACCGAGTCGGGTGGGTGGGCAAGAACGGGGGTCCGGGGGGCGGAGCCCCCTGGGTGGTTCAGCCCAGCTCGGCCAGGCCCCGGCGAGTGGCGGCAACCACCACCCGGTCCCCCTTCTCCAGCACGTGCCCGGCAGACACATCCGCCCGCCCCTCCAACGCCAGCACCCGCCACGCCCCGGCCCGGAACGCCTCCGCCACGGTCCGCCCCTCCAGCTCCGGATGCCCGTCCACCTCGACCGCGGCGAACAGCAGCACCCGCCGCTCCACCGGTATCGCCCCCAGCACCTGCCGCCCCAGCATCGCCCCCGCGAACGCCGGTGCGGCCAGGTACGACACGCTCCGGCTCCGCGTCGAGGCATGGGGGTGGGCCGCCCGCAGCGTCCGGTACACCGCGGTCGCGAAGTCGTCGTCGTACAGCCGCAGCACCACCCGCAGATCGGGCCGCACGGACCGCGCGTACAGCGCGGCCTCCAGATTCGTCGTGTCCGCGCTGGTCACCGCGAGCAGCGCATGCGCGCGGTGGATCTTCGCGGCTTCCAGCACCCCCTCCTGCGTGACGTCCCCGAGGACCACGGGCACCCGCAGCCGCCGCGCGGTCGCAAGGCCGCGCGCGTCCGGGTCGGACTCCACGCACACCACGGGAATGTGCAGTTCCCGCAGCCGGGTCAGTACCCGGGTGCCGATCTTCCCGAGCCCGAGCAGCACCACGTGCCCGCCCAGACCGCGGGGCGGTTTGCGCAGCCCGGAGGTGGTCCGGAAGGTACCGAGGGCTTCGAGCACGGCGGCCAGCAGCACCGGCAGCAACAGCAACCCGACGAGCCCGGAGAGGAGTTGGAGGATCTGCCGCCCCAGCGGCGCGCCGATGGCGGGGTTGTCGATCGCGAACAGGTCCAGCAGCGTCAGATAGAACGCGCCGAGCGGATGGATCCCGGTGACCAGCCACAGCGCGACGGCGAGCGCGACCACACAGCCCACGAGCCCGGCCAGCGACCAGCGCAGACGCCGTGAGAACAGGGAGGCGAGCGGCGGTACGCGGCCCACTCCGCGCCGGGCGGCGGCCGACTCCGGTCCGCCGAACGACGACACCTGCTCCAGCACCACGGCGGCCCGCCCGGTGGCCTGCCGCACCTCCTCGTCGTCGGGCAGCAGCCGGGGCCCCTGCTCGCCGTTGCCCTCGGAGCCGTCCGGCCCGGCGGGATCCGTGACGGTCGCCGAGAGCAGGGCCAGGGTGCACAGCCCGCGAGCGGTGATCTGCCCGTCCCGGTCGGGCAGCCGTTCCACGGCCCGCAGCAGCAGGCTGTCGGTCTGGACGACCTTGCTGGTGCCGGCGACGGCGGTGGCGACCAGCGCGGGTGCCGAGGTGTCGGCGTCGGACAGCACGATGGTGGAGGCCACGGGCCCGCCCTCCGCCCCCGAGCCAAAGGCCAATGCGGAGGCCTGGTCGAGGAGTTCCTCGATGTGCTGGCCCAACCGCCGGTTGTACAGCCTGAGGACGAGCCTGAGACGCGGGTTGAGGCGGCGGGCGGTCAGCGCGGCCCGGATGTTGGTCTCGTCGTCGTCGTACACGAGCGCCAGCGCGGCGGCCCGCTCCACTCCGGCCTCGGCGAGCACCGCCTCGGTGAGGTCGGCGGCCTCCAGCACCCGTTCGCCGTCGGCCCGTTGGCCGGTGGCAGCGCCGCCGGCCGTGGTGGCGGCACCGGTGCCGCCGGCCCGGCCGACGGTGGCGCTGACCACCCGGTCGAACAGCGCGGCCGATGCGGCCCGGGCACGCCCGACCACGGGGGGCCGCAGCGTGCGTTCGTTCGGCGGCACCACGAGGGTGACCCGCTCGCGGTGGACCCCGCGCAGCTCGGCGGCAAGCCGGTACGCGAGCCCGTCGTCGCCGCACACCACCATCTGCGCAGGCGGGGCACCTGGCCCGCCTTGATTCGGAACACTCGCCACGAGGGAAAAGACTGCCCCAAGGAGACGATGGGTTCCAGCAACGAGGTGAACACCTGTGGCAGGGAGCGCGTAGTGATGGGGAGGGAGACACAGCCGGAGGTACGCACCCGTGGCCATCACCGAAGACGCCCCGCCCGGCGCCGAGCGGGCTCCGGCACGCCCGTCCGTTCAACAGGCGGGCGGTGAAAGGCCCGAGAAGCACCTGGACCGGCCTGACGGCGAACAACCGCACCCGCACCACGACAGGCATTCCGGCACGCAGGACGGGCATTCCGGCACACACGACAGCCGGTCCGGCTCGCAGGACAGTCGGTCCGGCTCGCAGGGCCAGCAGTTTGGACCGGACGGCAAGCGTCTCAGCTCCCCGCTCGTCCTGACGTTGGTCCTGCTGCTGGCGGTGCTCGCCCAGTCCCGGATCCGCGGGGCCCTCGGCACTCCGCTGATGCAGAGCTGGATGACGGTGTTCGTGGCCGTGACGGTCCAGGCGCTGCCCTTCCTGGTGCTGGGTGTCCTGCTCTCGGCGGCGATCGCGGTCTTCGTGCCCGCGTCCTTCTTCGCGCGCGCCCTCCCGCGCCACCCCGCCCTGGCCGTGCCGGTGGCGGGGGTGGCGGGTGCGGTGCTGCCGGGCTGCGAGTGCGCTTCGGTCCCGGTGGCGGGCGCGCTGGTCCGCAGGGGCGTGACCCCCGCGGCGGCCCTGGCCTTCCTGCTCTCCGCCCCCGCGATCAACCCGATCGTGCTGACCGCGACCGCGGTCGCCTTCCCGGGCAGGCCGGAGATGGTCCTGGCCCGGTTCCTGGCCAGTCTTCTCGTGGCCTGCACGATGGGCTGGCTGTGGCAGCGCGTGGGCCGTACGGACTGGCTGCGCCCGCCGGCCCACGGTGCGCACGAGGGTGCCACCAAGGGGGAGGCGTTCTGGAGTTCGGTCCGGCACGACATCATGCACGCGGGCGGCTTCCTGGTGCTGGGCGCGATGGCCGCGGCCACGCTGAAGGCGGCGACGCCGGCGGCCTGGCTGCGCACGGCGGCCGACAACCCGCTGTTCTCGATCCTCGCCCTCGCCGTGCTCGCCGTACTGCTGTCCATCTGCTCGGAGGCGGACGCGTTCGTCGCGGCCTCGCTGACGCAGTTCTCCCTGACGGCCAAGCTGGTGTTCCTGGTGGTGGGCCCGATGATCGACCTCAAGCTGTTCGCGATGCAGGCGGGGACGTTCGGCCGAGGTTTCGCGCTGCGCTTCGCCCCCGCCACGTTCGTCCTCGCCGTGGCGGGCGGCGTGCTGACCGGGGCGGTGCTGCTGTGAACCGGCAGGCGCAGGCGGCGGTCATGTTCCTGCTGGGCGCCGCCCTGCTGCACGCGGGCACCACCGATCTCTATCTGCGCTACGTCAAGGCGGGTCTGCAGCCGCTGCTGCTGGCGTCGGGCGCGGTGCTGATCGTGGCGGCGCTGGCGACGGCGTGGTACGAGCGCAGGCGCGCCAAGGCGGCCCGGGCCCTGGGCGGCGGGCACTCCCACCCCGAGCCCTGCATCTCCTGGCTTCTGCTGCTGCCGCTGCTCTCCCTGATCCTCGTCGCCCCGCCGGCCCTGGGCTCGTACAGCGCCGTGCGTGCGGGAACGGCCCTGCAGAAGCCCTACGCGTACGGCACGTTGCCCGCGGGCGACCCGGTCCCGCTCAGCGTGGTCGACTACGCCTCCCGGGCGGCCTACGGCCACGGCCGCTCCCTGCACGGCCGCTCCGTGCGCGTCACCGGCTTCCTCGCCCTGGACCGTAACGGCACTCCGTACCTGGTCCGCATGGCCCTCAACTGCTGTGCGGCGGACGCCCAGCCGGTGAAGATCGCCCTGACCGGAAAGCTGCCCCCGGTCCTGCAGCCGGACGCCTGGCTGGAGGTCACGGGCACCTACAGCGCCAGGACGGCCCGCGACCCCGTCAACAACGGCCCGATCCCCTATCTGAAGGTCGCCGCGGCCAGGCCCGTACCCACTCCGCACGATCCCTACGACGAGACCTGGAACAACTGAGGCTCCCTTGTTCCTCGGCTGTGCCGGCCGGCCCGGACCGGTGGACGGCGGTCAGCCGATGCACACCACGAGCAGACAGAGCTGGGACGGTGAGGTCGCCGCCGGGGAGGGGCTCGCCGGAGAGGTTCCCGAGCCCGTACTGCCGCCGGTCGAGCCCGTTCCACCGCCGGTCGAGGGGGAGGTGTGGGCGGGCGCGGGCGCGGGGGCGGAGGCGGGCGCGGACGGCTGCTGCCCGGCCGTCGTACCGCTGCCGCCGGAGGTCGGCGCGGCGGCGTGCTGCTGCGCGGCCGGAGTCCCTGCGGGTTCGGGGGTGGCCGCGCCGTCGGTGTGGGTGTCCGGCGCGGACGTCCGGGGCGAGGCGGCGAGGGTGTACCCGCGCGGCGCGTCGGACACGGCCCGCCGGGCGTGGGCCGGGGCCGTGGTGCGCGCGGACCGGTGGGTGCCGGGTGTCGCCTGCTCCGGACGGTCCTCGGCGCTGGTCTGTCCGTCCGTGGCGCCCATGGGCCGGTTGTCGGGTGCCGAGGCCGCCTGGGCCCGGTCGGGGGACTGCCGGTCCAGCGCGGCCAGGGTGAGCCCGCCGCCGACGAGCGCGACGGCGGTCGCGACAGCGGCCCGGCGCTTGCTCTTCTTCCAGCGGGCCAGCTGGCGGCGCCGGGCGGCCCGCCCCTGCGACGCGCGTGGAACACCGTCCACGTCACCGGACGGAGCCTCGTCGTGGGGAGCTCCGTAGGGGGGCGCCTCGTTGCGGGGAGTTCCGTCGTGGGGAGCCGGTGCGGGCCCGTCGGGGAGACCGCCGCCGAACCAGGCGCCGGCCGGGTCTGCCCTGTGCGCCGGCGTCCCGGTCGCCGCCGACGGGCCCGCACCGGCCGTGGACCCCGTAAGGGCCTTGGATCCCGTGGATGCCATGGGTTCCGTGGATGCCATAGGTCCCGTGGATGACCCCGTGGGGCCCATGGACACGGTGGCCGGGGGCGCGATGTCCGGGGCGTAGGCACCGCACCCGGGACACACCAGGGCGCCGTTCAGATGCCGACGGCACGAGGAGCAGTAGTCCATTTGCTGTCTTCCTGGGTCGACGGCGCCTGAGTGGACGGCGCCTGCGGCCTCGGTGGCCTGAATCCGTGGCCTGGCCGGTTTCGCACGGGGGACCGAGCGGCTGGCAACGCTAACGAGGCTTTCGGAAGACTGTGTGCGGCCCATGTGGCACTCCTGCACACATTCTCTGCGGATTCCTGGGGTGACTCGTGTCCCCGCCGTCGCCCCCGGCATGCTCCGCCGGTCGCCCCGGGCCTGCTCCGCCTCGCCCCGGGCACGCCCGGCCGGCCGTTCCCGGGAAGCCGTACGGCGGTCCCGCGGAGACACTGGTGGCGACCGTTCTGCCGTCCGTGGTGAGGTCCCGATGGCGTATGGCCTGGCACGCCGTGAGGTGGAACCGCGCGTCCCGCTGCGCCCGGGCGAGGGGGAGAAACACCACCTCACCAGCCTGGAAGGGCTGGCCGCGCTGTCGCTGGACGCGCTCAGCTCGGTGGCGTACGGCCCCGAGGCCATCGTGCTGGCCCTGGTGGCCGCCGGGACCGGCGCGCTCAGCGCCACCCTGCCCGTCACGCTGGCGATCACCTTCCTGCTCGTGGTGCTCGTCGTGTCCTACGCCCAGGTCATCGCCGCGCACCCGGACGGCGGAGGCGCCTACGCGGTGGCCAAGAAGGACCTGGGCGCGGCCGCCGCCCTGCTCGCCGCGGCCAGTCTGGTCGTCGACTACGTCCTCACCGTCTGCGTCAGCCTCACCGCCGGGGCCGACGCGCTGGCCTCCGCCTTCCCCTCCTTCGCCCACGACAAGCTGGTGGTGTGCCTGGTGGGCCTCGCGCTGCTGACGGCCGTGAACCTGCGCGGGGTGACCGACAGCGCCCGGGTGCTGATGCTGCCGACCCTGCTGTTCGTCGTGGCGATCCTCGGGATCGTCGCCGTCGGCCTCCTGCGCTCGCATCCGGCGGCCGTGGTCGGCACGGCGCAGTCCTTCCCGCCGCACGAGGCGCTCGGCCTGCTGCTCGTCCTCAAGGCGTTCTCGTCCGGCTGCTCGGCGCTGACGGGAGTGGAGGCCATCGCCAACGCCGTGCCGACCTTCCGCACCCCGCGGGTCACCCGCGCCCAGCGCACCGAGTTCATGCTGGGCGCGCTGCTGGGCCTGATGCTGATCGGCCTGGCCGTGCTGATCCGCCGCGACCATGTCGCCCCGCGCGGGGACGTCACCGTCCTGGCCCAGCTCACCGCGGGCGCCTACGGCGACGGCTGGCCGTACTACGCGACCAACCTCGTCGTCACCCTGGTCCTGCTGCTCGCGGCGAACACCAGTTTCGGCGGGCTGCCCGTGCTGATGAGCCTGCTGGCCCGCGACCACCGGCTGCCGCACCTGTTCGGGCTGCGCGCCGAACGGCCCGTCTACCGCTACGGCGTGGTGGCGCTGGCCCTGCTGGCCACGCTGTTGCTGATCGCGTCCGACGCCGACACCCACCGGCTGATCCCGCTGTTCGCGATCGGTGTGTTCATCGGCTTCACGCTCAGCCAGCTCGGCCTGGTACGGCACTGGGCCGGCGAGCGGCCGCAGGGGTGGGGGCACCGCGCGCTCATCAACGGCACCGGGGCGGTGCTGACCACCCTGGCGGGGATCATCCTGCTGTTCACCAAGTTCCTGGAGGGCGCCTGGGTGGTCGTGATCGCCGTACCGCTGCTGATGCTGCTGTTCGCACACATCGAGCGCTACTACACGGCCGTCGGTGAGGAACTGGGTCTCGGGCGCATCCCCGGCCCGCCCGAGCCGCACGCCGGCAGCCTGGTGATCGTCCCGCTCGGCGACGTCAGCAAGCTCGCCCGGCACGCCATCGGCGCCGCTCTCGCGCTGGGCGACGAGGTGGTCGCCGTCGCCGTCCACAACGACCCGGACAAGACCCGTGCCCTGCAGGAGGCGTGGGCGAGATGGGATCCCGGGGTGCGCCTCGACGTCATCGACAGCCCGCACCGCTCGCTGGTCCAGCCGATGGTCGACTACGTGCAGCGGGCGGCCCGGGGCGGACGGCAGGTCGCGGTCCTGATCCCCGAGGTCGAACCCCGCCACCGCCGCTACGAGATCCTGCAGAACCAGCGGGGCCTGCTGCTGGCGACCGTGCTGCGGGCCCGCACCGACGTCGTGGTCTGCATGCTGCCCTACCGGCTGCGGGTGTGAGCGGGGCTGCCGGTGGGCCCGACGCCCGCCGCGGCTCCCGCATTCGGCGCCGAGCACCCGGAAGACCGTGGTCGGCCGCGGGTCGGTGGGGGCTGGTCGCGCAGTTCCCCCCGCCCCTTCGGGGTGTTGTGCCCCTGGTTCTTCGGGGTGTGCTGTGTGTGGTCGGTCGGGGGCCGTCGGGTGGGTGGTCTCCTGCGGGTCGGTGGGGGCTGGTCGCGCAGTTCCCCCCGCCCCTTCGGGGGTGCCTCTTCGGGTGGTCAGGCGTCTGCCAGGCGGGCCTCTTCCAGGTCGAGTGAGCGTTGCAGGCGGCGGCGGGTCGTGTCGCTGATGCTGTGGTCGTCGTACAGGCGCTGCAGTTCCGCGGTCTCCACGGTGATCAGGTCGCGGCGCAGCTGGCGGTAGACCAGGTCGGCGGACTCGGTCGCGGTGGCGGTGCCGTTCTTCTCGGCGAGGCGGTCGCGGGCGTCGTCCAGGCGGGCGGTCAGGCCGCGCCGCAGCCGGTCGACGACCACGTCCGGTACCGCCTCCAGTTCCGCGAGTTCCTCCAGCCGGGCGAGTCCGGCGTGCGCGAGCCGGGAGCGGGCCTGGATCTCCTCGCGTTCGGTGTGGGCGGGCTCCAGGGCGATGCCGGAGCGGCGCACGACCGGGGCCAGGGTGAAGCCCTGTACGACGAGGGTGACCACGACGACGGACGTGGTCAGGACGAGGACCAGGGGCCGGTCCGCCAGGGGAGCGCCGTCCCTGGCGATCTCGGGGATGGACAGCGCGGCGGCCAGCGGCATCACGCCGCGCGTGCCCGCCCAGGTCAGCACCACCGGTACCCGCCAGTTCATGCGGCCGATCCCGCCCCTGCGCTGCACGAGTGCCGACAGCGGTGCGAGCCACAGCAGCCGTACGGCGATGAGCGTGGTGGCGACGGCGAGGGCGTACAGCGGCCAGGCCCGGTCGCCGTCGGCCAGCGCCCGTACCTCCGCGGGCAGCGCCAGCCCTATGAGGGAGAAGACCACACTCTCCAGGAGGAAGACGACCGTTCCGTAGACGGCGTGCAGCTGGAGCCTGATGCGGGCGTTGGTGAGCCGGTCGCCGCGGCCGCCGAGGACCACCCCGGCCACCACGCAGGACGTCACCCCGGAGGTGTGCGCGGCCTCCGCCAGCAGATAGGCGGCGTACGGGGTGACCAGCGCTATCACCGTTTCCAGGACCGGTTCCTCGGTGCGTCGGCGGATCAGCGTCACCACCCCGGCCACCGCGGCCCCGATCACCGTGCCGCCCCCGGCGAGCAGCAGGAACTGGCCGCCGGCCGCACCCCAGTTCGCCGCCGCGGAGGCGACGGCGATGCCCGCCGCCACCCGGACCAGCACCAGCGAGGTCGCGTCGTTGAACAGGCTCTCCGCCTGGACGAGCACCTGCACCCTGGGCGGCAGGGCGAGCCTTCTGCCGAGCGCGGTCACGGCGACCGGATCGGTGCTGGCCAGGATCGCGCCCAGCACGAACGCCATCTGCCAGGACAGCGGGGTCACCCAGACCGCCACCGCGGCCACGGCCGCCGCCGAGGCCAGGACCAGCCCTATGGCGAGTATGCCGACCGGTTTCCACACCGCGCGCAGTTCCCGCCAGGGCATGTCCTCGGCGCTGGCGTACAGCAGCGGCGGCAGTACGACGAGCCCGATGACCTCCGGGCTGATCTCGATCTGCGGGGTGCCCGGCAGCAGCGCCACCGCCAGACCGGCGACCACCAGCAGCGAGGGGGCGGGAATGCGCCAACGGCGCGCGAAGGTGGCCACGACGGTGGCCAGAACGACCAACCCGAGTACCGTGCCGACGCTGCGCATGCCGTCTCCCTGGACCTGAGAAGGAGCCACTCCGGCTCCCCGCCGACCAGACTTCCCGGCACACCGCCTTCACCCTATCGGCCCAGGTTGCGTCAAGACAGTGTCAAGGTCCTCCCGGCCTGCGCCAAGGAACCGCTAACGGCGGCACCGGCCGGCCCGCCGGAACGCTTCCTTGGGGAGAGTCCCCTTTCCTTGCAGGGGAGTTGATCCAGCGAGCGGAGCGCGTCGGCGGCGATGAGTGACGTACGGCCCGGACGGCTGAAGGTCTATCTCGGGGCGGCCCCCGGGGTCGGCAAGACCTATCGGATGCTCGACGAGGGGCGGCGCCGCGCCGCGCGCGGCGCGGACGTGGTGGTGGGCTTCGTGGAGTGCCACGGGCGGCCGAACACGGAGGCGATGACCGAGGGCCTGGAGACCGTCCCCCGCGCCCGCTGCGCCTACCGCGGCGGTGTCTTCGAGGAGATGGACCTGGGCGCGGTGCTGGACCGCCGCCCCGAGGTCGCGATCGTCGACGAGTTCGCCCACAGCAACGTCCCCGGGGACGGGCGCAACCCCAAGCGCTGGCAGGACGTCGAGGAACTCCTCGCCGCCGGCATCGACGTCGTCACGGCGCTGAACATCCAGCACCTGGAGTCCCTCAACGACGTCGTCGAGAAGATCACGAACGTCCCGCAGCACGAGAAGGTGCCCGACGAGCAGGTCCGGCGGGCCTGGCAGATCGAGCTGGTGGACATGCCGCCCGAGGGGCTGCGCCGACGCATGGCGCACGGCAACATCTACGCCCCCGAGAAGATCGACGCGGCCCTCGCCAACTACTTCCGCCCCGGCAATCTCACGGCGCTGCGCCAGCTGGCACTGCTGTGGGTGGCCGACCGGGTCGACGAGGCGCTCCAGGAGTACCGCACGCAGCACGGCATCGGGCGGGTCTGGGAGACCCGGGAGCGGGTGGTCGTCGCGCTGACCGGCGGCCCGGAGGGCGACACGCTGGTCCGGCGGGCCGCCCGGATCGCCGACCGGTCGGCGGGCGGCGATCTGCTCGCCGTGCACGTGGCCCGCAGCGACGGCCTGGCGGGCGGAGTGTCGGCCGCCTCGCTGGCCCGGCAGCGCAGACTCGTGGAGGACCTCGGCGGCAGCTACCACTCGGTCGTCGGCGACGACGTGGCCACCGCTCTGGTCGAGTTCGCCCGCGCCGAGAACGCCACCCAGCTGGTGCTGGGTACGAGCCGCCGCGGCCGGCTGTCGCGGTTCCTGACCGGGCCGGGCACGGGGGAGACCGTGACCGAGCTGTCCGGCGACATCGACGTGCACCGGGTCACCCACGAGCGGGCCGGACTCGGCACCCTCCTGCCGTCCAGGCGCCGCACCCTGTCCACGGCCCGGCTGATCGCCGGCCCGGTGGCCGGTCTGGTGCTGCCCTTGCTGCTGACGGTCGTCCTCGCGCAGATACGCGGCGCGCTGGACCTCACCAGCGAGGCCCTGCTGTTCCTGCTGTCCGTGGTGGGGGTGGCCTGCATAGGCGGGGTCGCCTCGGCGGTGATCGCGTCGGTGACGGCCTCGCTGCTGCTGAACTACTGGTTCGTACCGCCGGTCGGCGCCTTCACGCTGAACGATCCCGACGCGCTGCTCGCGCTCGCCGTCTTCGTGGTCGTCGCGGCCACCGTGGCAGGGGTCGTGGACCGCTCCCTGAGGCTGTCCAGGCGTTCGGCCCGCGCCACCGCCGAGGCCGAGACCATGTCGTCCCTGGCCGGCACCATCGTGCGCGGCGAGGCGACGATCCCCGCGCTGCTGGAGCGGACGCGGGAGACCTTCGGCATGGAGTCGGCTCAGCTGGCGGACGAGCCGCCGGGCACCGACGGAGTGACGTTCGTGCCCGCCGGCCGCGGCGCCTGCCTCGTGCTGCGCGGCCGCACCCTGTCCTCGTCGGAGCGGCGCGTGCTGGCCGCGTTCGCCGCGCACGTCGGCTCCGCGGTCGAGCGGGCCCGGCTGGCCGAGGCGGCGGCCGAGGTGGAGCCCGTCAAGGCCGCCGACCGGATGCGCACGGCGCTGCTGCGGGCCGTCGGCCACGACCTGCGCACCCCGCTGGCGGCGGGCTGGGCCGCGGTCACCTCGCTGCGCAGCCGGGACGTCGAGTTCTCCGCGGAGGACCGCGAGGAGCTGCTGGCCACCGCCGACGAGTCCATGGCCAAGCTCGACCGGCTGGTGGAGAACCTCCTCGACCTCAGCCGCCTGGAGGCGGGTGTCCTGCCCCTGAACCTGCGCCCGACCTTCCTGGAGGAGGTCCTGCCCACGGCACTGGCGGACGTCCACGGGGTCGAGGTGGCGGACACGGAGGAGATCCCGCCGGTGCTGGCCGACCCGCCGCTGCTGGAGCGGGTGATCGCCAACCTGGCCGGCAACGCCGCCCGGCACACCCCGCCCGGGCGGAAGGTGCTGGTCAGCGCGAGTGCCCTGGCGGGCCGGGTGGAGCTGCGGGTGATCGACCGGGGCCCGGGGCTGCCCCCGTCCGGCCGGGACCGTCTCTTCGAGCCCTTCCAGCGGCTCGGCGACACCGACAACTCCACCGGCCTCGGCCTCGGTCTCGCCCTCGCCCGGGGCCTGACCGAGGCGATGAACGGCACCGTCACGCCCGAGGAGACCCCGGGCGGCGGGCTGACCATGGTCGTCTCGCTGCCCTTCGCCGGACGGTCCGTGGGCGCGGACAAGTCGGAACCCGTGCACGGGTGGTGAGACGGCGGGGGCCGGGTGCGGGTGGTGGGACGGCGGAACCGGTGCACGGGTGGTGAGACGGCGGGATCCGGGGGCGGGTGGCCAGACGGCGGGGGGCCGTTCGGGGGCGGTGGTGCGGCACTGCGGAATCCGTGCGTGGGTGGTGGGACGGCGGGGCCGGTGCGCGGAGGTGGCACCGCGGGACCCGTTCGCCGGTGGTGACACCGCGGGGTCACTCCAGGCCGGACGCCCTGAACACGGCCAGCGCCGTCTCGCGGTCCACGCGGGCCGAGAGACGCTCCAGCGCGGTGTGCCCGCACAGCAGCAGCCCGCCGGCCTCGGCCTTGCGTGCGCTCTCGTCCAGGCGGTGCCACAGCTGGGGATTGTGCACCAGGGTCTCGGGATCCACCTCGACCCGCGCGCCGAGCGCGTCCCGCAGCTGAAGCCGTTGGGAGACGCCGTCCAGGCACCGGACGGAGACCAGCAGATCGGTGCGGATCCGGTGTTCGCGCAGCAGCCGTCGGCAGGCCAGCCAGTCCTGGCCTGCCGAGATCCGGGCGGGAAAGAGCACGAGGAACAGCAGGAGGGAGAGCGCGAGCCACAGCAGGACGCGCCAGGGTGCGATCCGGCCGGAGCCCCAGTCGACGAGCATCAGCAGGACGAGCAGGATACCGGCGCACCGGACGGCATCCCTGACGTCGCCCGCCCAGCGGCGGTCGTGCACCGCATCCGCGGATGTCCTGGCGCGAGCGCGGACCGATGGCCTGCGCGTGTTGTCGCGGCGTCCCATTCCCGAGAATGTAGAGACGCGCAGGACCGTATCGGCGCATTTTGATGCGGCTCTGATGTCTTTCGGGTGAATCTTGGCGAAGGCCATGCGGCGGTCCCCCGGTCTGAGGTCTCCGGCAGGTCCAGGGACCGTCAAGATCACGTCAAGGTCGGCCATGCGAGCGCGAAGAAGCCGCAAGGAATGCTCGAACGCGGCGGGAAACGGTCAGAACCTGGGTGCACCGCGCACACTTCGGGCCTTGTGCGCGGCTTTTGGCAAAGGAGCGCGCACCCATGACCGTCCTGACCACCGAACCGGACGCCGTCCCCGCCGGCGAGGAGCCGCCTGATACCGGCGAACGCCACCGGCTGACCGCCGTCACGGGACTCGCGGCGCTCTCCCTGGACGCGATGGCGTCGGTGGCGTACGGCCCCGAGGCGATCGTCCTCGTGCTGGCGGCCGCCGGTGCGCACGGGCTCGGCTTCACCCTCCCCCTGACCCTGGCCATCGCCGGCCTGCTCGCGGTGCTCGTGGCCTCCTACCGGCAGGTGATCGCGGCCTTCCCGGACGGCGGTGGCTCCTACGCCGTCGCGAAGACGCATCTGGGCGCGCGCACCAGCCTGGTGGCCGCCGCCTCGCTGGTGCTGGACTACGTGCTCAACGTCGCCGTCGCCGTCACGGCGGGCGTGGCGGCACTGACGTCCGCCTTCCCCGCCCTCTACGCCGACCGGCTGTGGCTGTGCCTGGCGGTGCTCGTCCTGATCACGGGCGTCAACCTGCGCGGGATCGTGGAGTCGGCGAAGGCGTTCATCGTGCCGACCGCCGTCTTCGTCGGGGCGATCTTCGTGCTGATCGCGGTCGGTCTGTTCCGCTCCCACCCGGCGAGCACGGCGACCGCCGCCGGGCATGCGTCGGTGGTCGCGGACAACGCCACGTCGGTGGGCGTCCTGCTGCTCCTCAGGGCGTTCGCCTCCGGGTGCTCCGCCCTGACCGGCGTCGAGGCCATAGCCAACGCCGTTCCCTCCTTCCGCGTCCCGCGCGTCAGGCGCGCCCAGCGCGCGGAGGTCGCCCTCGGCGCCGTCCTCGGCCTGATGCTCGTCGGCCTGTCGGTGCTGATCTCCCGCTTCCACCTCCAGCCGGTCGAGGGCGTCACCGTCCTCGCCCAGCTCGCGGACGCCTCGCTCGGCCACAACTGGGCTTTCTACGTCATCCAGTTCGCGACGATGATCCTGCTGGCACTGTCCGCCAACACCTCCTTCGGCGGCCTGCCGGTGCTGCTCAAGCTCCTGGCCCGCGACAACTACCTGCCGCACGTCTTCGCCCTGAAGGCCGACCGCCAGGTCCACCGGCACGGCGTCCTGGCGCTGGCCGTGATCGCGGCCGCCCTGCTCGTCTTCTCGGGCGGCGACACCAACACCCTGGTGCCGCTGTTCGCGATCGGCGTCTTCGTCGGCTTCACGATCGCCCAGGTGGGGATGGTCCGGCACTGGCGTCTGGACCGAGACCCGGGGTGGCGCGGCAAGGCGCTGCTCAACGGCTTCGGCGCGCTGCTCACCGGCGTCTCGACCGTCGTCGTCACCGCGAGCAAGTTCACCGACGGCGCCTGGCTGATCGTGGTGGCGCTGCCCGTGCTGGTCGCCGCCTTCCTCGCCGTGCACCGCGCCTACGCCCGGATCGGCGAGCGGCTCGGGCTCGGCCGCATCCCCGAGGCCCCGCACCGCGACCGCTCGCTGGTGATCGTCCCCGTCTCGTCCCTGTCCCGGCTCACCTCCGAGGCGCTCACCGCGGCCGCCTCGCTCGGCGACGAGGTCCGTGCCGTGACCGTCTGCTACCCGGACCCCGAGGACCGCGCCCACCTGCACGCCCTGGAGCGGGCCTGGGCCGAATGGAACCCGGGGGTGCCCCTGGTCCGGCTGACCTGCGAACGGCGTTCGCTCGGCCGTCCCATCGCCGCGTACGCCCGTGAGGCGGCCGCCTCCGAGCCGGCGGGCACCCGGGTCACCGTCCTGATCCCGGAGGCCGAGCCCGAGCGGCTGTGGCAGCGGCTGCTGCAGAACCAGCGGGGCGCCGTCGTCGCACACGCCGTGCGCCGCGAGACGGACGCGGTGATCTGCCGGCTCCGCTTCCGGCTGTGACCGCGGTGACCCTGCCACGGCTCCTCACCCGTCGGTGCGGATCAGGAGCCGTAAGAGCCCCGTCAAGGCCGTGCGGGCTTCCGTAAGAGAGTCGTCAACGGGCGACCGGAACCGGCCAACCAGGCGCTTTCCTCGAATCGTCCGATTCACCGAACCTCACTCCAGGAGTTCGCGATGGCCGATCTGGCCTTCGTCGTCACCGTGCTCGCGGGTTTCGCGCTGGTGGCCCTTGTCGCCAGGGGGGTGACGAAGCTGTGACTGCCGAGAACATCGTCGGTCTGGTCGTGGCCGTCGCCCTGCTGGGCTATCTCGTCCTCGCCCTGATCTTCCCGGAGAGGTTCTGAGACACGTATGGGTCCCGTTCTGGCCACCCTGCTCCAGCTGCTCGCCCTGACAGGCGCGCTGGCGCTCGTCTACGCCCCCGTCGGCAACTACATGGCCCGGGTCTACTCCTCCGAGAAGCACCTGCGGGTGGAGAAGTGGATCTACAAGGGCATCGGTGCCAACCCCGACACCGAGATGACGTGGCCCGCGTATCTGCGCGGTGTTCTGGCCTTCTCGGTCGCCGGTGTCCTCTTCCTCTACCTGCTGCAGCGGCTGCAGGGCATCCTGCCCGGCTCGATGGGCTTTGCGTCGGTCAATCCGGCGCAGTCGTTCAACACGGCCGTGTCGTTCGTGACGAACACCAACTGGCAGTCGTACTACGGCGAGCAGACCATGGGTCACGTCGTGCAGACCGCCGGTCTGGCCGTGCAGAACTTCGTCTCGGCGGCTGTCGGTATGGCGGTCGCGGTGGCGCTGGTGCGTGGTTTCGCGCGCTCGCGCACCGGTGAGCTGGGCAACTTCTGGTCCGACCTGGTGCGCGGCACGCTGCGGATCCTTCTTCCGGGTGCCGCGATCGCCGCGGTCGTGCTGGTGGCCTGTGGTGCGATCCAGAA
>NZ_JBIBJK010000009.1:408309-408381 GCF_042958635.1 Streptomyces sp. NPDC007971 | reverse complement strand
GGCTTCCTCGGGTACTCCGGCTTCACCGGAAGCTCAGGCCTCACCGGCTTCCGCGGGTACTCCGGCTTCACC
>NZ_JBIBJK010000009.1:0-408212 GCF_042958635.1 Streptomyces sp. NPDC007971 | reverse complement strand
ACCGGAAGCTCAGGCCTCACCGGCTTGTTCGGGTACTCCGGCTTCACCGGCTTCATCGGAAGCTCGGGCCTCACCGGCTTCACCGGATACTCCGGCTTCACCGGAAGCTCAGGCCTCACCGGCTTGTTCGGGTACTCCGGCTTCACCGGCTTCATCGGAAGCTCGGGCCTCACCGGCTTCACCGGATACTCCGGCTTGACGGGCTTCACCGGGTACTCCGGCTTGACCGGCCTCACCGGATACTCGGGCTTCACGGGATAGGCGGGCTTCATCGGATGCTCGGGCTTCACCGGGAAAGCAGGCCTCACGGGATACTCCGGCTTCACCGGATGTTCGGGCCTCATCGGCTTCATCGGAAAGTCCGGCTTCACCGGATGCTCGGGCCTCATCGGCTTCATCGGAAAGTCCGGCTTCACCGGGTGCTCGGGCCTCATTGCCTTCGTCGGGAAGTCGGGCTTCATCGGAGAAGGCGGGTAAGGGCTGGTCTGGTCCAGAGCGTGTGCGGCTCCCGCGTTTGTCAGCGCGGCTGTGGCGAGCGCTGCAGCCATCGTGGCTGACGCCAGAACAGATCGCCTTCGCGGCGATGTCGACATGTTCTCCACTCTCCTCGACTCGTTTCAGGGCTTCGTGACGGCTGGTCAGCACCTAGAGCTGGACAGTGGAATGAATAGGAAATCGCCTTACATGAATAACACTGCGGGGGTCATAAGCCACCGGATGGTGTAGCCGCGGGACGCCAGTTGGCCCGAACAGCAACGAGAGATCGGGCCAGGACGGGTCGGAATGGTTCGGTCGGACAAGACGCCCCGCTCCGCGCAAAATCCCGACAGGCATCATCCCCCGTAGACCGCCGGGTCGGCACCGGCCCGGATGCCCGCCGCGGCGGCACGGCGACGCGGGGGGGGGGGGGGCCGGGGGGGGGGGGGGCCCAACCCCCGGGCGCCCCAAATGGTTACGCCCCCGGGCCGTCAAGCCCCACCCCCACACCCCCGTCCTCCGCGGGGCCTGCGCCCGGCCGCTGCCGCCGGCGGGGGCGCCGCGGCCCCGGCTTCGAGTGCCTGCCGCTGCAGCGGCAGGCACTCTCCCGCGTCGCCGAATCTGGTTCCGCCCCCGGTCCAGTCAAGCCGAACCGAAAGGTTCCTGTTCAACCGAACCGAAAGGTTCCCGTTCCAGCCGAAGCGAAGGGCTTCCGTTCCAGCCGAACCGAAGGGATCCTGTCCAGCCGAAGCCAAGGGGGCCGGGCACCCTGGGGCGCCCGGACCCTTGTCTCACGCGGCGAGGGCGTGACCTGGGTGCAGTACCACCTTCGTGTAGCCCTCGATCCGCTTGTCGAACTTCTCGTAGGCCTGCGGTGCATCCTCCAGCGGGAATTCGTGGGAGACCACGAAACTGGGCTTGGCCCGCCCTGCGATGATCATGTCACGCAGCTGACGGTTGTACCGCTTGACGTTGCACTGCCCCGTGCCCATCTGCTGGCCCTTCTCGAACATCCTGCCGATGGAGACCAGCAGCTGGCCGTGCTTGGCGTGCTCGTCGGGCCCACCGGGGTCCGAGGGCACGTACAGGCCGGGTACGCCGAGCATGCCGGTCGGCCGTACCGTCTCGACGAGCGTGTTGAGCACGACAGCAGGTTCTTCGTGGCTGGCATCGTGTGCCTGGGCCTGGTACCCGACGGCGTCCACGCCCTTGTCGGTTCCTTCTCCGCCCGTCTGTTCCTTGATCCGCTCGGCCGGGTCGCCCTTGGTGAAGTCGATGGGGATCGCCCCGATCTCCTCCGCCTTGGCGAGCCGCTCGGGCACCCGGTCCACGGAGAACACCTTCGACGCACCGCGCAGCAGCGCGGAATAGGCGGCCATCAGGCCCACAGGGCCGGCGCCGAAGACGGCCACGCTCTCGCCGGGCGACACCTGGGCGAGTTCGCACCCGTGGTAACCCGTCGGGAAGATGTCGGCGAGCAGCACGAAGTCGGTCTCGAACTCGTTGCCCGGCGGCAGCTTCAGACAGTTGAAGTCGGCGAAGGGCACCCGGAGCAGCTCTGCCTGGCCTCCCTTGTAAGGGCCCATGGCCACATAGCCGTAGGCGCCGCCGGCAAAGCCAGGATTGACCGTCAGGCAGAATCCGGTCTTGCCGGCAAGGCAGTTCTTGCAGAACCCGCAGGCGACATTGAACGGCATGACGACGCGGTCGCCCTTGGACAGGGAGGCCACACCGGCGCCGACTTCTTCGACGATGCCGAGGTTCTCGTGCCCGAAGACGATGCCCGCCTCGGCCGCCGTGCGGCCCTCGTACATATGCAGGTCGGATCCGCAGATCGCAGTCGACGTGACCCGTACGAGGACATCGTTCGGATGCTGGATCTTCGGATCGTCGACGTCCCTCACCGTCACGCTGAAGGGCTTCTCGTAGACGACGGCTTTCACCTGGCTCACCTCCGCGTCTAGCGCTGGACGACGGCGGCGAGGGAGAGCCGCGGCCGGGGGAGACGCACGAAAGCGGGCCTCGGAATGTGCCGTGGCCTCGATGCGCTCGCTTCACCGCCGGTACTTCCAGGTAACGCCCCTGCGGGAGGGGCTGCAACCCCCGACGGCGGCGACCTCGGCCGCTCTGGACCGTGAGGTGCCGGCCGGTCTTCGGAGAGTCACAACCCACCTGTCAGGCAGGACCGGTCGTACTTGGAACGAGTAGGGAGCCGTTGCAGCGGGTGATCCGCCGGTGACGCCCCGCGGGGCGCCCGGGCAGGGCTTCCGTGCAGGGTGTAGGCGCAGGGCTTCCGTGCAGGGTGTCCGGGCAGGGCAGCCAGGCAGGCGTCCAGGCAGCTACGACAGGACGCGCACCGGCCCGGTAGGGACACGCGCAGGGTCAGCGCCCTCCTCGCTGCCCCTCGCTGCGGGCCGTGTGGGAGAGAGGTGTCGCGTGCAGGACCGACCGGGCAACGGTCCGCCGGCCGCTCTCCCAGTACGGGTGGAACAGCACCTGCGCCGACAGGCGGACGAGTCTTCGCCGCAGGACCGTGCACGGCTGCACGGCGAGCCGGCGGTAGGTGGCGTGCCAGTCCTGCAGGGCGTCGGCGAGGTCGTCGGGAATCGGCCGCATGGCCAGATTCAATCGCGTGTTCGATTTTCCGGGCCAGTGGAGATGCACGGGCCTCCGTCGACCCGCTTCGCTGCGCGGGCCGCGGCACGGTGGTTCCTTCCGCGCCGCGTGAGCCCCCAGGGCTTGAGGACCGAGATCGCCGTCATGAAGACGTAGGCGGACAGCGAGACGACCGGGCCGGCCAGGACGGCGCGGGCGCCGGGCAGTGGCCCGCCGGCCGTCAGGGCTGCGAGTGCGGAGTTCACCCCGGGGCGCAGCGCGAACGCCGTGGCGGCGGTCGTGGCCAGGGTCAGCCAGAACTTGATGTAGACCCATCGGTGCCGCGCGAGACCCCACGGTGTGCCCATGGACAGCAGGACGCCGCTGAGGAGCGTCAGGAACGCGACGGGGAGCAGCAGCCAGTCGGCGAAGAGCTTCATGCCACGGACACTGGCCTCCGCGGTCACCGCCGATCCGGTGGCGGTCGCCGTGATCCCCAGCGCGAGCAGCCCGAGCGTGAGCCCGAGCCAGCTCGCGGAGGCGGCCACGTGGACGACGAGGGAGGCCCGGCGTGCGGGTCGGCTCAGCATCATGTGCGACACGGTGCCGGAAGGGATCGGCCGTGACGTCTGACGGCCGGAGTAACCCCACGTACTCGCCTCGGCGTACGGGCCCGGCGGGGCGGTCAGCCGATGTTGACCATCCAGGTGATGCCGAACCGGTCGGTGCACATGCCGAACACATCGCCCCAGGCCTGCTTCTCCAGGGGGACGGCGACAGTGGCGCCGTCGGACAGCTTGTCCCAGTAGCCGCGGAGTTCGTCGGCGTCGTCGCCGCTGAGGCTCACCGCGAAGTTGTTCCCCGGCGTGTGCTCCGCGCCCGGCGGGAGGTCCGCGCCCATCAACGTGAATCCACTGCTCGTTTCGAGCATGGCGTGCATGATCCTGTCGTCGTGCCCGGTGCCGCCGCCGAACTGACCGTAGGTGTTCAGGGCCAGCTCTCCACCGAGGACGCTCTTGTAGAACTCCATGGCGTCGCGCGCGTTGCCGGCGAAGCTGATGTATGGATTGAGACGAGAAGTCACGGCATACCCCTTTCATCACAGATGGTCGGTGGCGGCAGCCTACGCCCGCAGGAGCAGGGGCACCGCCCCACAACCGCCCACACGACTGCGACCCGCAACCGCGACCGCCAGTGCGACCGAAGCCGCAACCACGGCTGCGGCTGCGGCTGCGGCTGCGGCTGCGACCGCACGTCGGCAGCGAGCGCTGACGACCGGCCGCCGGAGCGGTGGCGGGCCAGAGCGGACAGGTTCTGCCGACTTCCCTTCAACGACGGCCGTCGCACCACCCCTTGCACCCTCCACGCCTCGCCGACGAGCGCACGCGCCTGTGCGACGACCGCCCGCGCGCGACCGGCGACCGCACCAGCAGGGAGCGACGAGTGCCGGACCCGGAGTGCCCGGGACGCTGCCGCCCGGCGGAATGGTTGATTGCCCTTTGGATTCCGATGGGGTGCATTGTCGGCCAATGTGACACGGCTGGGGCGACCGCCACCGAGAGGGGTGTCACCGGGAGCAGCCAACCGGCAGGGCCGGACGCAGAGGCACGTGCCCCTGGCAGGAAACGCCCGGCTTTCGCGGCGCAACGCCCAGCCGCGCGCCGGATTCCCTGAGCCCGGCAACTGTCCGCCCAGGCCGGGAAGGACGCCAAGCGCCTCCCGGGTACACCATCGCGAAGCGGCGGAGCGGCCCGGCGCCCCCCACGCGCGCATAGGTCGAGGGGGGCGCCCAGGATCTGCGCTCCTGGATCCGGCCAGTCGACTGTCGGCCATATCCGGCGTGGCGGGTGGGCGCCTGGGAGCCTCAGGACCCTTGTTCCCGCCGTGCCCGGGTGATTAGGCTCCGGCTCGCTTTCGCACTACGTACACATTTTCCACACATGACGGCCGGAATCCTCGCGTCGGCAGTCGCTTCCGCATGCGCACGCCGGTGACCTCCAGCAGAGGGACCGCCAGCACTTCGAGGGGGTGGGGGACATCGACGCGTCTCGCTTACCGCAGCGTGACCACGGCGAAGGGTCGTCCGCACCCCTGGCCGTTCCCCCGCAGCCGCCCGCCGGGTCGCGCGCGGGCAGTCGTCGCGACATCGCCGTCCTGTGGTGCGTCAACGCCGTCGACGGACTCGGCAGCCAGGCCTCCGGGTTGGTGTTCCCCCTCCTGCTCCTGGATCTTGGTCACGGGCCCGGAACCGCGGGCGTGTTCGCCAGCTCCGCGGCCCTCGCCGGTGTGCTCCTCGGACCGCTGGTCGCCGTACCGGCCGACCGGGGGCACCGGCGTCACCTCATGACCGGCGCGGCGGTGCTGGCAGCCGTGGCGATGGCGGGTCTGGCCGTCTCCTGCCTGCGGCACCCCCCACTGGGGATCCTGCTCGGCCTGGCCTTCACCGAGCGCCTGTGCGCGACGGTGTACGAGACGGCGGCGCGCGGGGCTCTGCGCCTGCTGGCGGCGCCCGACGAACTGCCGCGCGCCGTGGCCGGCGTCCAGGCGGGCGATCAGACGGCGCTGGTGCTGGGACCGGCGCTGGGCGGCGTCCTGTTCACCGTGAGCCGCGTCCTGCCGTTCGCCGTCGACGCGGTCTCCTACGCCGCAGCGGCCCTCGGGGTGCGTGCCATGCGCACTCCCTTGGACTCCCCGCCCGTTCACGCGAACCCGACGAGGATCGCCGCGGCCGCAACGAAGAGGCGCGCGTCCGACGCGAAAAAGCGCACGTCCGACGCGATGAAGCCCACGGCCGCACCGAAGAAGCGCACTGCCGGGCCAAGCGCGGTCGCAACCGAACCGAGCACAGTCGCAAGCGGAACGAGCACAGTCTCAGGCGGACCGGCCCCAATCGTGAACGATCCGAGCACAAGCACGGTCGAGTCGAGCCCGCTCGTTGCCGAGCCGAGTACGCCCGCGGTCGAGCCGAACCCACTCGCCGCCGAACCCGGCACACTCGCGGTCGAGGCAAGCACACCCGAGGACGAAGCGAGCACACCCGAGGTCGAGGCGAGCACGCCGGCGGACGAGGCGGCGGCACTCGCGGGCGGTCCCGAGACACACATGCCTCCTGTGCCGGAGTCATCCGCAGCCGCCGCGCCCAGCACTTCCGTGCCCTCGCCGGACCCCTCTTCGCGTCCCCGCGGCAGCGGGCCCCGGACACCGCCGCAGGATGCTGCCGGCTCCGCCGGCGTGCTGCGGGCCGGGCTCGTCGCGGTGGTCCGCTCCCCCGTGCTGCGGCTGGTGTTGCTGTGGTCCTCCGTGGCGAGCGGGGTGCTGGCCCTGCTGTTCTACACCGCGGTGTTCGTTCTGGGCACCACAGCGGGCGGCACCGCCACCGGCACGGTTCTCGCGGCCTCCGGCGCGGCCGGCCTGGTCGGTTCACTGGTGGCGGCGCGGGTGGTGCGGCGGTTCGGCGCCCGTCGGTCGCTGACCGCAGCCACCTGGCTGCTGCTCGTGCCCTGTGCCGCGCTGACGGCGGCCGACGGACCCTGGCTGTGGGGGCTCTGCTTCTGCGCGCTGTGCCTGGTGCTGCCCGTGGTCACGGTCGTGCTGGGCGGGGCGGCGGTCCTGGCCGTGCCCGAGGACCTGCAGTCGCGGACCGGGGCCGTCCTCGGGTCGGCCACCGCCGTCACGGCGGCCGTGGCGCCTGCCCTCGCGGCGGCCCTGGTGATCTGGGGCGGGGCCCGGGCTCCTGCTCTCGTCTGTGCCGCCGCCCTCGTGCTGCTGGCGGTGCACACGCAGCGCACCGCAGGCGACGTGCTGCGGCCGGCCCCGGCCGGGGAGGGGCACGAGCACGTCCGCCCGGCCGGCGCGTCCTTGGGGAGTCGGACATGAGCAGCCCTTACCAGGTGTTCGTCGCGGCCCTGCCCGACGTGTGCCCCGCGGACCCGCGCCGCATGGTGTTCACCGCGGACTCCGGCGGCCGCTGCGAGGTCTTCACCTGGGACGCGGCGGCCCGCAGGGCTCGCCAGGTCACGGACAACCCGGACGGTACGGCCCACCGCGCGATCGACGCCGACGGCTACGTGTGGTGGTTCGAAGAGGACGCAACGGGACGTGGCCGCTGGTGGTTCCAGCACTTCGACGGCGGCCCGCGGCTGCCGGGCCTGCCCGGTGCGCCGGCGGGGCAGGCCCGGGGGCTGGCCGTGACCGCGGGCGGTACGGTCGCCGCGGCCGTCGCCGACGGGCGGGAGACCGTGGTACTGGTGGGGCGGCGCGGCCGCGTCCCGCGCGAGGTGGTGCGCACCCACGGGTCGTGCCGGCTGGGTGGCATCACCGCGGACGGCACGCTGATCGCCCTGGCGTCGTCGGCCGACGACGTGGCAGCCGTCACGCTCGTCACGCGCGAGGGCCGGACCGTCGCCACGCTGCCCGGCCCCGCTCGGACCGGAGGCGGACCGACCAACCCCCCACGGACCGACGGCGCCCCGGCCAGCCCCCCACAGACCGATGGCGGACTGTGGTGTCAGGGCTTCTCGTCCCGGGCCGGGCATCAGGAGCTGCTGCTGGTGCAGGATCTGGGGGACTGCTACGCCCCGGCCACGTGGACGCCTGAAGAGGGGCTGCGTACCCACCGCTGGTGCACGTTCGACACGGAGATCAGCGCCCGCTGGTGTCCTCGGGCCCGCGAGGTGCTGGTGCGTCAGGACCGGCACGGCCGTTCCCTGCTGTACCGCGTGGACCTCGGCCGGCGAGCGCGGACGATCGTGCCCACGCCTGCCGGCAGCCTCCTGGACGCGGCGCCCCGCCCCGGCGGGGCGGTCGACTACCTGTGGACCGACACCGCCCACCCGCCGCTCCTGGTCGCCACGGACGGCATCGCTCTGCCCCCGCCCGGCCCCTCGACCGTCGTACCCGGCCGGCACACCGACCTGTGGACGCCCACGCCGTGGGGACGCCTGCACACCCTGCTGAGCCTGCCGGAGCGGGCCCACGCCGCGCCGTCGCCCGCCGTCTTCCTGGTCCACGGCGGTCCGGCCGACCACGACCGGGACGCCTACGACGCCACGGTGCACTCACTGGTGGCCTCCGGCTACGCGGTCGTCCGTGTCAACTACCGCGGCTCCACCGGGTACGGCCCGCGCTGGCGGCGTGCCTTCCCCTCCGGGGTCGGCCACACGCAGGTGGAGGACCTGACGGCGGTCCGCGCCGACCTGGTCGCCCGGGGCCTGGTCGCCGGTGGCGCGAGTGCCCTGTGGGGGGTGTCCTGGGGCGCCTACCTGGTGCTGCTCGCCCTCGGCACCCGGCCCGGGCTGTGGCAGGCCGGCATCGCCGTCAAGCCGGTCGCCGACTGGGCCGCCGCCCACCGGTCGACCACACCGGCGCTGCGGGCCCTGGACATCAGGCTGTTCGGCGGCACTCCCGACGAGGTGCCCGAACGTTACGCCGCAAGCTCGCCCCTCACCTGTGCGGCCTCGGTCCAGGCACCACTCCTCGTGGTCGGCGCGACCCACGACGCCAAGTGCCCGCCCGGGCAGATCCGCACCTATCTCGCCGCACTGGCCGCCGCGGACGTACCGCACGAGGCCATGTGGCTCGACACCGGGCACGACGGCTACGACGGCGCGGCGCACGTCGCCGTCCTGCGCCGGTCCCTGCTCTTTCTCCGCGACCGGCTGCCCGACCCGGCGCCCCGCGCCCCCCGACGTCCCCCGGCACCTGCGGGAGGACCCCGGTCCCGCTGAGGCAACAGCGGGACCGGGAGTGCACAGCACCGTCCCACTCACCGAAGGAGGAACACCGTGCAGAAGGACATCATCCACAACGACCCGCTCGCGGGCGACGAGGAGAACCGCAAGCCGGGCATCGGGATCACCATCACCATTCCGTTCCGCAACGCCGACGAGGGCGGCGACGACGAGGAGTGAACGACGGCCCGGCCGGCCCGCGTGCTCCGCGGGCCGGCCGGGCTCCCCGTTCCTGCCGCCCCGCTGATCCCGCCGCCCCTCAAGGAGCCGACCGTGCGCGTTCTCCTGCTCAACATGCCCTGGTCGCCCATCGACCTGCCCTCCCTGGCCCTGGGCATCCTCAAACGCAGTGTCGACGAGCACGTTGCGGGCGCGACCTGCGAGGTGCTGCACGCCAATCTGGAATTCACCGACTGGATCACCCGACGCACCGAGTTCTCCGCGGAGGACTACGAGTACTACGCGCTGTCGTCCTACTTCCTCGGCTGCGGGGACTGGGTGTTCTCCAGCGCCCTGTACGACGATCCGGCCTGGAAGGACGCCGAGTTCACCGAGGCGATGACCGGCAAGCTGCGCTCGGCGCGGCTGCGCATGACGCGCCAACTGCACGAGATCGTGCCGGAGTTCGTGGCGGAGATCGCGCGTCGGGTGGCCGAGCTGGCGCCCGATGTCGTGGGTTTGACGTCCACGTTCCAGCAGAACACCGCAGCCCTCGCGGTGGCCCGGCACATCAAGCGGCTCGCCCCGCAGACCGTGACGGTCATGGGCGGCGCCAACTGCGACGCCGAACAGGGTGCGGCCGTGCACCGCAACTTCCCGTTCGTCGACTTCGTGGTGCGCGGCGAGGGCGAGGACGCCTTCCCCCGGTTGCTCGAAGCGCTCCGGGACGGATCGGATCCGGCCGCGTTCGCCGGCATCCCGGGACTGTGCCACCGCCCCGACAGCGCCGCCTCCACCGCCAACCCGATGCCCACGGGGCCCCTGGCGCCCGCGGCCATCCTGCCGCCCGACTACAGCGGCTACTTCGAACGCCTCGCCGGGTCCGTCGCCCGCAACTGGGTGGAGCCGAAGCTGGTCGTCGAGGGCGCCCGCGGCTGCTGGTGGGGAGAGAAGCACCACTGCACGTTCTGCGGTCTGAACGGCTCGTTCATGGAGTTCCGCAGCAAGAGCCCGGACACCTTCTACCGGGAGATCATGGACCTGGCGGAGCGCCATCGCGTCCTCGACATGTACGTCGTCGACAACATCCTGGACATGCGGTACCTGTCGACCGTGCTGCCCCGGATCATCGACAGCGGCTACGACCTGCGCATGCACATCGAGATCAAGGCGAACATGCGCCGCCCGCAGCTGCAGATCCTGGCCGACGCCGGACTCATCTACGTCCAGCCGGGGATCGAGAGCCTCAACAGCCAGGTGCTCGACCTCATGGACAAGGGGGTCAGCGGCTGCCAGAACGTACGCATGCTCCGGGACGCGGCCGAGACGGGACTGTCCGTCTCCTGGAACTACCTGCACGGCTTCCCCGGTGAGACCGCCGCGGACTACAACCCCGTGATCCGCCAACTGCCCGCGCTGGAGCATCTGAACCCGCCGGTCGACCTGTCCGCCCGGATCGCCATCGAGCGCTTCAGCCCCTACTTCAACCGGCCTGAACTGGGCTTCACCGGGCTGCGCCCCGAGGAGCACTACCTGTTCACCTACGACCTGCCCGAGAAGGAACTGCACGACCTGGCCTACGTCTTCCAGGCTCCCGAACGCGGCATCGGCGCGGACACGGTGACCCGGCTGAACGACGCCATCGCCGCGTGGAAGAAGCACCACACCGACGCCCGGCTCACCCACACCGACCTGGAGGACGAGATCGTCCTGGTCAGCCGGAGACACTCCTTCGACTGGCAGACCCTGCGCCTGACCGACCCGTTCGCCGTCGCAGTGTTCCGCCTCCTGGACCAGCCGCACTCCCCCACGGCCCTGCACCGCAAGGCGACCTCCGTCCCCGCGCTCGCCGACCGCACTCCCGAGGACGTGCAGGCGCTGCTGGACAGGTGGACGGCGATGGGCGTGACCTTCACCGACGCGGGCCAGTACGTCCACATCGCGCCCGCCTCCGTCAACCAGGACCTCCTGCGCCTGGACTACATGCGTCACGTGCACGCCCGGCCCACGGCCGAACCGGCCGGGGAACCCGTCGCTGCGGCTCCCGCGCTCCCCTGACCACGCCGCCACGCCGCCACGCCGTCACGCCGTTCCGATTCCGGCCACCGACAAGGACCGACCATGCCACCGAGCACACCGAACCCGGCCGTCCAGGCCTGGCGCGACCACGACTCCGAGGCCCGGACGCTGCCGGGCATGTCCCTGGGCCACGTCCCGCTCGACGCGGATCCCGGCGACGCCGAACGGCTGTGGGCCATGGGCGCGCGACGCGCCGAACTCGACGCCCCGGTGGACCTCACCGCCGCCGGCGGGGCCGCAGCCCGGGCGGCGGTCGACCGGCTCTGCCTGGTCCGCGACCTGACGGCGCGCGCCGTCCAGGTCGACTGGGATCTGTGCCTGCCCCCGGACCGGGCCGACCACCTGTGGAAGGTGCTGTCCCATCTGCACCCGCCACGCACCCTCGCCGGCCCCGCCGACGCCGACACCGCCCTGCACGCCTGGCGGACCCGTCACTACCTCTGCAAGCTCGTATGGCGTCGAGGTCCGGGCTTCCTCCAGATCCGCGACCGGCGCTGGGGCGATCTGCGCCGGTTCACCGCCGACGATCCTCGCTACCCGGCCGCCATCGCCCGGCTCGACCGGGGCGTGCACCAGGCGGACGTCGCCGCCGACATCCTGGAGGAACTCACCGCGGAACATCTTGTCCTGCGTGCGGGCGACCTCGCCTGGTGGCTGCCGTACCACGTCTCCCGCTGGCTTCAGGAGGCCATGGCCGTGTAGGCCGTGCCCCGACTCTGCTCCGCCGCCCTGACGCGTCCGGTGCGCCCGGCGACCGGACGCGCACGGGCGGGTGACCGGCTCCGGCCGCACGCGCGGTGCCCAGCCGCCAACCGGCACGGCACAGCGTCGGAGACCATCACGGCACAGCGCCGCCAACCGGCACGGGACCGCGCCACCAACCGGCAGGGCACCGCATCGCGAACCTTCACGGCACCACGTCGCCGACCTTCACGGCACCACGTCGCCGACCTTCACGGCACCACGTCGCCGACCTTCACGGCACCACGTCGCCGACCTTCACGGCACCACGTCGCCGACCTTCACGGCACCACGTCGGCGCCCGGAACCGACGGCGATCCGTTACGAGCTGTCTCAGCGGGCGGCTGCGGCGACGCGCTCGACGACGGGGCGCCAGGACTCCAGTGCCGCCACCCGCAGGCCCACCACCTTGCCCGCGTCGTCGGCGCGGCGCAGCGCGACCGCCGCCCCGAAATCGGGGTCGGCCTCGAAGTCCGCGACCTCCTGCCGCGTCATCGGGCCGCCCTGGCAGCCGAGCGTGCGGGCGCTCTCCGGCGACAGCACGAGGTCCGGATCGGCGGCGGCGAGATAGCGCTTGGCCGGAATGTGCAGGGCGACCAGACGGGCCACCCGCGTCCCCAGCAGGTCTTCGACCGCCTTCGCGGCATGCGTGCCGTGGCCCGCCTCGTCGTCGGGGACGAGGTGGTGGCCGATGTCGTGGACGAGCCCGGCCACCTGCAGCGGTTCGTCCTGCGGGTGGCGCTCGGCCAGCACGGCGGCGACCTGGAGGCCGTGGTCGAGGATGTCCACCGGGTCACCGGAGCGGTCCGGGCGGTCCCAGACGTCCTCGCAGTCGGCCAGCAGCGCCATCAGCGCGTCGACGGAGGGAATACGGTCGTGCGTCATGCCGCCACCGTGCCTCAACCCGGGATACGGCAGGTAACGGCAAGGTGTTCTCTTCTTCCTGCCGCCGCCCTCTCAGGTCATCACCGCCCTCCTCATATACATCGGATGAGTCCTCGGACTTAATGCACGCATTCCCACAGGAAGAAGTCTGAATTCGCCAGCAAATAAGGCCATAGCGGACCTCTACGCTCGCCGCCGGAGTCGTTGACAGGTGTACGCGGCAACCCTAGGTTCCCCGATACACCCGATGTCTCGACGATCCGTCAGCTCTGGAGGACGATGATGACCTCGCAGTCGGGGAAGCGCTCGCCGGTGCCCCGCAGAACGGTGCTCGGCACCGCGCTCGGCACAGCGACAGCGGCGGCCCTGCCCGGGACGGCTCATGCCGAACAGCCCGCGCAGACGGCCCGCGGCGACGGCACCGGCCCCGCGGCCGAGGCCGGCAGAAGCCCCTGGACACTCCACGACACGATGACCGGCGACGGTGCCTGGGAGCGGTTCCTGCGCGACCAGGACCTGTTGTGGGCCAGGCTGCCCACCCTCTGGTACGAGGGCCCCTTCCTCGGTGACGGCCTGCTCGGCAGCATGATCTACCAGGAGCCAGGCACCCACCAGGTCCGCTTCACGGTGCAGCACGGACGTGTCCAGGACCACCGGCCCGAGTTCGGAAGCGGCTGGGGCACCTGCCGCCTGCCGGTCGGGCATCTCACCCTGGAACCGGCCGGTACCGTCACCGCCGTCGACTGGCGGCTGAGCCTGTGGAACGCCGAACTCACCGGCACCGTCACCACCACCGCGGGCACACTCACCCTCGCCGCCCTCATCCACGACGAGGTCCTGGCCGTCCGTGTGACGGCCGACGGCGGCGAGCAGGTCGTCTGGACGTTCCATCCCGAGGAAGCGGTCAGTCCCCGACGGATCAGCGAGGCCCCGCCTGCCGGTTACACCCCCCATCCGCCCTGGACCACACGCACCGCCTCCGACGGCACCCGGCAGGTGCTCCAGTCACTCACCGGCGGCGGCCAGACCGCCACCGCGTACCGGCACACCGGGGACGACCTGCTCCTCAGCGTCGGGCACAGTTCGCCCTCCGGCACCGCCGCCGAGGCCGCCACGCTGCGCAGTGTCCGGCGCGCGGCGTCGTACACAGCGCTGCGGCGGCGGCACACGCGCTGGTGGCACGACTTCTACCGCAAGAGCTTCGTCTCGTTCCCCGACCAGCGGCTGCAGAGCTTCCACTGGATCCAGCTCTACAAGGTCGCCTCGGCCAGCCGTGCGAACGGCCCCGTCATGGCCACGTCCGGGCCATGGCTGGAGCCCACGCCGTGGCCCGCCGTCTGGTGGAACCTCAACGTCCAGCTGGAGTACTGGCTCATCCACGGCTTCAACCACCCGGAGCTCGACTCGCTCGCCACCACCCTGCGGCAGAGCCAGGAACAGCTCATGGCCAACGTTCCCGCCCCCTACCGCTCGGACAGCTCCGGCATCGGCCGCAGCTCCGACATGTTCGCCGACCGCGGTGTGGGAGAACCGGGCACCGGCGCCGAGACCGGCGACCTCACCTGGGCCCTGCACAACGTGTGGCTGTCCTACCGGCACTCCATGGACAAGAGCCTGCTGCGCGACACCGTCTTCCCGGTGCTCCGCCGGGCGGTCAACTACTACCTGCACTTCCTCACCCCGGGCAGCGACGGAAGGCTCCACCTGCCGAGCACGCTCTCGCCCGAGTACCCCGTCGTGCCGCCGCAGGACACCAACTACGACCTCGCCCTGATCCGGTGGGGCTGCCGGACCCTCGTCGAGTCGGCCCGGCTCCTCGGAATCGACGACGAGTTGCTGCCGCGCTGGCAGGAGGTGCTGGCCAGGCTCACGCCGTACCCGGTCGACGAGAACGGCTTCATGATCGGCGCCGGCACCCCGTACGCGCAGTCCCACCGGCACTACTCGCACCTGCTGATGGTGTATCCCCTGTACCTCGTCAACTGGGACCAGCCCGCAAGCCGCGACCTGATCGCGAAGTCGGTGGCCCACTGGCACGCGCTGACCGGCGCCCACCGCGGCTACAGCTACACCGGGGCCGCCTCGATGTACGCCATGACGGGCGACGGCGACACGGCGATCACGTACCTGCGGAAGTTCTTCGACCCCGCCGGCCGCTTCCCCTGCCGTGCCAACACGCACTACACCGAGGCCGGTCCGGTCATCGAGACGCCGCTGTCGGCCTCACAGTCCCTGCACGACATGTTCTGCCAGAGCTGGGGCGGTGTGATCCGCGTCTTCCCGGCCGTCCCCTCCGCCTGGGCGGACGTCACCCTGCACAACTTCCGCGCCCAGGGCGCCTTCCTGGTCAGCGCCGTGCGCAGGGCCGGGACGACCCGCTTCATCCGGATCAGAAGCCTGGCGGGCGAGCCGCTGGCGCTGCGGCACGGGCTCGGCGGGACGCCCACCGTGCTGCTGGACGACGGCACCCCGGCCCGCACCCGGGACCTGGGCGAGGGCACCCTCGCCATCGATCTGCCCCGGGGCCGCGAGGTGCTCGTCCACTCCGGCTCCCGGCCCGCTCTCGTCATCGCGCCCGTCACCGTCAGCGAGCCGGGGCCGGCCTGGGGCCTGCCCTAGGACGTGTCTGATAGGACGCATTCGTGCCAGGAAAGCCGCGCAGGGTATCACGACCGGACACTGCGTGCGCCACCTGCGCCCCTGTGAGGGTGGTTTTCATGATCCTCCTGCGGCCCATGCTCAGGACAGACGTCTCTGCGCAGCAGGAGGAACCCATGCTCGTACGTACTGGTATCGCCGCAGTCGCCCTGATGACGGGTATGGCGGCTGCCTCCCAACACGCCGTCGCAGTCTCGGAACCCGCACATGCTTCAGCCGACAGTTTCAAGGCCGTCAACTACGACACGATGCTGCTGTCAAATCTGATGCAGGTGGTCACCGGGACCAACTCCGTGAACACCGCGCGGGTCAAGGAAATGCTCAGCCAGGACTTCCTCCGGGACGAGGACGTCGACGTCATCGTCTTGGAGGGTTTGTTCCACATCGATTCCTCCAAGCAGCTCCTGAACGGCCTTCTCGACCTCGGCTACATCTACCAGACCAGGGTGGTCGGTGCCTCTGAGTGGGGCGGAACCTATGCACAGGACTGGGACGCAGAGCACTGGCACAGCACCGGGACCGAGCCGGAGAACGGCGGCGTGGCCATCGTCAGCAGGTACCCGATCCAGGTCGCGGAACAGACAGTGTTCCAGGACGGCTGTGGCTCAGACAAACACGCTGCCAAGGGCTTTGCCTATACAAAAATCAACAAGAACGGGCGGCAGTTCAGCATCATCGGCACGCACCCGCAGTCCACCGACTCCGGCTGTGGAAGCAGCAAGGGCGCAGCCGACATCCGTGCCAAGCAGTTCCGGGAGATCGACGAATTCCTCACCTACAAGGAAAAGAAGAACCAGATCTCCCAGGACGAACCGGTCCTCTTGCTCGGTGACATGAACGTCGACCGCAGTACCGCCGAATACGAGAACATGCTCCGGCTCCTCCAGGCTGGCGACGGCAGCCGCAGCGGCGAGCGATACTCCTTCGACACTCACAACAATGACATCGCACGACTGCGATACCCCACCGATGCAGCTGAGGATCTCGACTTCGCCCTCCAGCGCACCAGCCACACCAGGCTGACCGGCTGGGCGAGCCAGGTTGTCCGTCCCCGCGGCAGTCAGCCGATCAGGCTCACAGCCGGCGGGCGCCAAACCGACACCACCGACCTCAGCGACCACTACGCCCTCACCGCCAGCGGGGCGTTTCCGCAGGATCGCCCCTGACGCACCATCAACGAGCGTCACTCCCGACGACGCCTCTGACGGACAGATACGGAAGTGCTGCTGGAGTTGCAGCGAGTCAGGAGCGGAGCCAGAGACGTACGGCGGCAACGGTCACGGTGCCGTGAAAGACGTACGCCCTCCTGTCAAAGCGTGTGGCGACGGCCCGGTAGATCTTCAAGCGGTTGATCAGGCGCTCGACCTCGTTCCTGCGGGCATAGCGTGCCGGGTCAAAGCCGATGGGCCTGCCACCGCAGCTGCCACGGCGTTGGCGGTGAGCCTGTTGATCACGGCGTTCGGGGATGGTGTGTTTGATCTGTCGACGCCGCAGGTAACGGCGATTTCGGCGTGATGAGTACGCCTTGTCTCCGCTCAGGTGGTCCGGCCGGGTGCGAGGACGGCCGCTAGCCGGACGGGGCACACGAATGCGCTCCAGGACCGGGATCATCTGCGGGGCGTCGCCCCATTGTCCGGGCGTGATCAGCATGGCCAACGGTCGTAACCCGCCCTCACCGGCCAGGTGGATCTTCGTCGTCAGCCCACCGCGTGAGCGGCCAAGGGCTTCATCTGGACGATGCTGGGCGGGCTGGGCGCGCTTCCCAACATTGCGCGGCGCCTGCTTGCGTGCGACAGCAGCGTGCTGGTGAGCACGGCACACAGTAGAGTCCACGCTCACCATCGACCAATCGATACGGCCTTCCGCGTCGGCATCGGTCTGGACGGCTCGCAGAATTCTGTCCCACGTTCCATCCGCCGACCAGCGGCGATGCCTATCGTATACCGTCTTCCACTTCCCGAATCGAGTCGGCAGATCCCGCCATGGGATTCCGGTCCTTAGCCGGAACAGGATCCCGTTGATCACCTGACGATGGTTCTTCCAACGCCCGCCACGGCCAACATTCTTCGGTAGGCAGGGCCCCAGCCGAGCCCATTCCTCGTTCGATAAGTCGCCCCGTCCCACGCCGACTGGAACGATCAGCACGCTCAGCAGTCACGCGACTCGTCGGACAGGGCCTAGCTCCAGGGTGTATGGCGGCGCGGCAAGGAAGAGGTTTCCTGACGCGGCGCTACCGTCATGAGGGTGGCAGGAATCAATGCCGACCGGCGATGGTCCGAATCCATGCCGGCGGCCTATGAGCGGTACCTCGTGCCGGTGGTCTTCCGGCCGTTTGCCGAGGACCTGACCGCCCGGGCGGCGGCACTCCATCCTCGGCGAATCCTCGAGCTCGCTGCGGGGACTGGCGTGTTGACAGCGGACCTGCTCGCAGCGGCACCCTCGGCCGAGGTGACGGCCACCGACCTGAATGAGGCCATGGTCGCTTTCGGGTCGACCCGGGCTCCGGGCGCGGTGTGGCGGCAGGCCGACGCGCAGCAACTGCCGTTCCCGGACGGAGGCTTCGACCTGGTGGTCTGCCAGTTCGGTGTGATGTTCTTCCCCGACCGCATCGAGGCCTTCACCGAGATCCACCGGGTGCTGGCCCCGGGCGGCCGATTCCTGTTCAATACCTGGGGCCCGCTCGGGACGCACGCCTTCGAAGTCGCGCTGCAGGCTGGGCTGGAGCGGGCCTTTCCGGTCGACCCGCCACGGTTCTTCCAGACGGTTCCGCACGGCTATGCCGACCCCGCTGTCGTGGCCGCTGATCTGGTGGCCGCTGGGTTCGCCGTCGAGGACGGGCAGGAGTTGACGCTTCAGGGCTGGGCCGCGTCGACCGTCGACCTTGCCACCGGGTACCTCACCGGGACACCGGTGCGCGCGGCCATTGAGGAGCGCGGCGACGGACAGGCTGTCCGGGACATCGTCATCGAGGAGATGACGGCACGGCTGGGCCCGGGGCCGGTCACCGCCCCGATGATGGCGTACGTCTTCCGTGCCGCGGCCTGAACGCAGGACGCGCCTGCGCAGAGGATGTGCGTGAGTCGATCTCGACGGGGCGCGTCGCACGGACGCCTGGTGCTCATCAGGCAGCGTTCGCCCTGGTGACGACCTTGCGTAGCCGTTCGTCGGCGGCGTGCTTGTTCCGCCAGATGATGCAGCGGCGGATCATGCTGCCCTGCTCTTTGTGGCTGGCGTGGTCGGTGCCGTCGAGGGCGAAGTAGCGGAGTGCGGCGCGGCCCCGGCATGCCCGCGCTGCGCGCACGTGTCGGTGCGTCCGACACATCCGGCAACCCTCTCCTCCCGTCGCGCCCGTTCGGGTGAGTCCCGCTCGGTCACCGACTCAACGGGGAATTCTTCAAGCGTCATCTCAGAAGGCGCCTGAGCGCCACCCAGCAGGAAGACGCACACCTATGGCTCAAGGCACAGTGAAGTCCTTCAGCGCGGAGAAGGGGTACGGGTGGATCACCGTGGAGGACGGAGGCCCGGACATCTTCGTTCACTACAGCGAGATCCAGGGAAACGGCTTCAGGACCCTCGATGAGGGGCAGAAGGTCGAATTCGAGGTCGGGCAGGGGGGAAAGGGGCCGCAGGCTCAGAACGTTCGATCACTCTGAATCCAGGTCGGTCGCACATGTCCACCGGGGAGACCCGGTGGACATTCTCTTGAAGGCGGGTGCAGGGGCAGCGGAGACGAATGCGAGTACGACTGAGGGGCTGGACGCGGTGTGCACGCGTCTGACGACAGACCCGTCGGACAGGTCCTAGCGCCCGTGGCCACCTCGTCGAGACTCTGGAGGGCGTCGGCGGCGAGGAGAAGCGCAGCAGCACCGCCGTCCACCTCACCACCCTGCCCTTGACCCGTGCTGTCAGCGGGTCGACATGTCGTCGTGCCAATGGACTTCGCGCCCGGCGGTTCCAGCGCGCGGGACAGCACCCCGACTCCCAGGCGGCCGGGGCCGGGGTCACCGTCCCTGCTACCGGCCGGAGGTCCACCCGGACCGGACGTGGGGTGTCAGGGGATGTCCTCGATCCGTTCGCGGTTGAGCAGGTACAGGGGCAGGTACCGCTCGTCCTGCGCGACCGGGAACCCGTGGTCGTAGGCGAGGCTCGCCATGGCGAGCGGTCCGAGGGCCACCCGGGCGCGCGGCGCCTCCGATGCGCCCCAGTAGCCGGCGTGGTCCTCAAGGGCTTCGGCGAGTGCCTTGGCGAAGGCGTCGTGGTCGCCCGCGACGAGGCGGTGGAAGAGGGCGGTCGGCTGGTAGTCGACGCGGTTGACGTAGTCCTTCGGCGCGTGGGTCAGGGCCTCGGGCATGGACGTCTGCATCGTGGCGAGCAGCTTCTGCACGACGTCGTCCATGGAGCGGCGGGAGAAGTAGGTCTGCAGCGTGTCGATCCAGTGGAGGACGTACTCGTCCACGGTGTCGTCCTGGCGCAGCGTCTCCAGCGGGACCTGGCACAGGTGTCCGATGCGGTCCTGGCGGCGGCACACGACGGCGAGGTAGAGGGCGTCGAGCCAGGCGCGGGCGTCGGCGGGCGGTTCGGCGGACATGGCGGGCAGCTGCCTGACCAGGTCCTCGCCCAGATGACAGTCCTGAGGCTGAGCGCCGGTGAACAGTGCGGAGCCGAGCTGGACCGCGGTGGCCCAGGCGTCCCACGTGTCGACGTGTGCCGCCCGGGGGTCGGCGGCGCAGCGGGCGTGGGCGAGGGCGACGGCGGAGGCGAAGGCGTCGCCCAGTCCTGCCGGGTCCTGCCCGAGGCGCGCTATCGACTCGGCTGTGGTGCGGGTGAGTTCGGCGGGGTCGGGGGCTGTGGCCCCGGCGCGTGTGGCGAGGCGGCCGGCGCGGTCGAGGCGGACCAGGCCCTTCATCAGGCCGAGGAGCTGGGGCGGCGGCTGGAGGGAGAAGGTGAGGGTCTCGTGGTCGATGACCGTGAGCGAGGTCAGACCGCCGCGGTGCCACCAGTACACCCGTGGTGACAGTGCGCCCGGCCCGTCCTCGTGGGCACCCAGGGCGTATGCGGCAAGGCTGTTGACGGCGTACACGACCGATCCGTCGGCGATGGGATGGTACACCAGGTTGTGCCGCGTCGGGACGACGACGAGGGCGCCGGCGTCCGGCAGCGGCTCGCCGACGGCCTGTCGGGCCGCCGCGGACAGGAACAGTGCCTTGCTCGCGACGAACGGCGAGTCCCCGTACAGGGAGTGGAGTGTGGCCTGCCCCTCGACGGGCACTTCGTCGTGCTCGACCGGTACGCGCATCAGGTTCTCGTAGGCCGCCTGCCCGAGCTGCTCGGTCCCGGCGCGCTCCACGTCGCTGTCGGTGAGGATCCGCACGCTGGTGGGCCCGTCGAGGGCATAGGCGAAGACGAGCCCGTCGGCCACCACGCGTGCGTAGCGCAGGGCGCCGGCCAGTTCGGGGGTGAGCGGCTCGGCGGGCAGCAGCCGGGCGTGCACGCCCCGCAGCAGTTCGTCCGCGCTCTCGCCGCCTTGGCTCGCCTGCTGCAGGCGGGCGAAGTGTGCGGCGACCAGGTCGGGCCACTGTTCCTCGGGCACCTTGCGGCACAGGTGAGCGAGATTGTCCAAGGGGTGGAGGTGGCCGTCCTGGGCGTAGGGGGCAGCGAGTGCCCTCAGATGCGAGGCCTGCGCCGAAGTCAGCATCGTCAGGCCGGAGTCGGGTGCGTCGTCTGCATTCATCACCGCGACTCTACGAGGCGTGTGCGCGACGCCGTGACCGAGGCCGGTCCTCGCGGACCGAGGCGCAGCGGGGCCCGGCGGAACACGACCGCCGGGACCCGCTGCCCACCCACAGGTGACTGCCTGTCACAGGGCCACTCTTTCGGATCTTGCCAGGGCCGCGAGCCCGCCCGGGCCCGCCATCAGGCGCCGTGCCCCGAAGCCGGCCTGATCCGAAAGAAGCACCTAGTCGGTGCCGGACTCCATCGCGGCGCGGTCCAGCATCGTCTCCTCTTCCTCCGCGGACTCGCCGCGCGAGGCGATCGCCTCGGCGCCGCCCCGGTCCATCGCGCCGATCAGACCGGTCGAGGCGGCCTGGGCGGCACCGATCAGCGGCGGGTGACCGACGCCGACCATGCCCAGGACCGCGTACTGTTCGAGCCGCGCACGGGAGTCGGCGATGTCGAGGTTGCGCATGGTGAGCTGGCCGATGCGGTCCGAGGGGCCGAACGCCGAGTCCTCGGTGCGCTCCATGGAGAGCTTGTCCGGGTGGTAGCTGAACGCGGGGCCCGTGGTGTCGAGGATCGAGTAGTCCTCACCGCGCCGCAGCCGCAGGGTCACCTCGCCGGTGATCGCGGCTCCCACCCAGCGCTGCAGGGACTCGCGCACCATCAGCGCCTGCGGGTCCAGCCAGCGGCCCTCGTAGAGCAGCCGGCCGAGCCGCCGGCCCTCGTTGTGGTACTGGGCGACGGTGTCCTCGTTGTGGATCGCGTTGACCAGGCGTTCGTACGCGGCGTGCAGCAGGGCCATGCCCGGCGCCTCGTAGATGCCGCGGCTCTTGGCCTCGATGATCCGGTTCTCGATCTGGTCGGACATGCCCAGGCCGTGGCGGCCGCCGATGGCGTTCGCCTCCATCACCAGGTCGACGGCGGAGGCGAACTCCTTGCCGTTGATCGTCACCGGTCGGCCCTGCTCGAAGCCGATGGTCACGTCCTCGGTGAGGATCGTGACGTCGGGGTCCCAGAACCGCACGCCCATGATCGGCTCGACGGTCTCGATGCCGGTGTCCAGGTGCTCCAGGGTCTTGGCCTCATGGGTGGCGCCCCAGATGTTGGCGTCGGTGGAGTACGCCTTCTCCGTGCTGTCGCGGTAGGGCAGCTGGTGGGCGAGGAGCCATTCCGACATTTCCTTGCGGCCGCCGAGTTCGGTCACGAAGTCCGTGTCCAGCCAGGGCTTGTAGATCCGCAGGTGCGGGTTGGCGAGCAGGCCGTAGCGGTAGAACCGCTCGATGTCGTTGCCCTTGAAGGTGGAGCCGTCGCCCCAGATCTGCACGTCGTCCTCGAGCATCGCCCGGACCAGGAGAGTACCGGTGACGGCGCGGCCGAGCGGCGTGGTGTTGAAGTAGGGGCGCCCGCCCGAGCGGATGTGGAAGGCACCGCAGGAGAGTGCGGCCAGCCCCTCCTCGACCAGCGCCGCGCGGCAGTCGACCAGTCGCGCGACCTCGGCGCCGTAGGTCTTCGCACGGCCGGGCACCGAGTCGATGTCGGGCTCGTCGTACTGGCCGATGTCGGCGGTGTAGGTGCACGGGACGGCGCCCTTGTCGCGCATCCAGGCGACCGCGACCGACGTGTCGAGGCCGCCCGAGAAGGCGATGCCGATGCGCTCGCCGACGGGGAGGGAGGTGAGGACCTTGGACATGGGAAGACTATGCCATGAATTGCATCTTTATGCAAAGCGGCTGGTCGCCGGCCCGGATCCGCCTTTGACGGCCGGAGCCTGGCACCACCGCCGGCCACCGGGTGCTTCGGTCGGCCCGGCCCGCCGGGCCGACCGCGAGTGGTTCGTCGGCCACCCGGGCGTCACGGCCGGGCGTCAGGAGGCGTCGTCGTACGCCTCCGCGGCCAGCGCGACGCGGCGCAGCATGTCGGACAGAGCACGGCGCTCGTCCGGCGAAAGGACGCCGAGAAGCCGGTATTCCTCGTCGCCGACCACGTCCATCGCGCTCAGCCAGGTCGCGCGGCCGGAGTCGGTCAGCTCCACGTCGACGCGGCGCCGGTCGGCCTTCGACGGGGTGCGGCGCACGAAGCCGCGGCGCTCCAGAGCGTCGAGGCGGCCCGTGATCGAGGCGGGAGCGAGGTCGAGATCGGTGGCGAGCTCGGACGGTGTCGCCCGGCCCTCGCGGGCGGCGAGCTTGTGCAGCGTGTCGAACTCGTGGCGCTCCAGGGCGTAGTTGGCCAGCGATCGCTCGCGGACCTTGCCCAGATGCCAGGTGACCTTCTTCATGCGGGTCACCGCGCCCTCGATGTCCGGATCGAGGTCGGGCAGCACCGTCATCCAGCGGGTGACGTGCTCGTCCGTCCAGTCGTGCGCCCCGGGCTCCCTGTGCTTCATGGCTCCCAGCCTACGTCGCGACGCTTCGGCATCAGATATTTCGGAGCCTTATATTTCGTTGACGAATGTTTGACGCCGAAATACATTCGGCGGCATGTCACACCGACTGCTGCGCAACCGCGCCTTCCGGCTGCTCTTCCTGGGGAAGTCGCTCTCCCTTGTCGGCGACGCCGTCGTGCCCGCCGCGCTGTCCCTCGCCGTCCTGCGGGCCACCGGCTCCACGTCCGCCCTCGCCATCGTCCTCGGCTGCGCGATGGTGCCGAGACTCCTGTTGCTGCCTCTCGGCGGTGTCGTCGGCGATCGGTTCAATGCTCGGACCGTGGCGCTCACCACCGATCTCGTACGCTGTGCGGCGCAGCTCTACGTCGGCCTCCAACTCTTGGGCGGAGTAAGCGGGTTGTGGCAGATCGCCCTCGCGGAGGCGGTCGGCGGGGCCGCCTCCGCATTCGCCATGCCGACGCTGCCGCGGCTGATCACCGGCTCGGTGACCGGCGACGACCGGCAGGCCGCCAACTCGGCGCTAGGCGCCGTCAAGAGTGTCACCGGTCTCGGTGGACCGGCCCTGGCCGGCGCGCTGATTCTCATCGCGGGACCCGGTTGGGCGTTCGTCCTGGACGCCGCGTCCTTTGCGGTCAGCGCGGGGCTGGTCGCCGCGATCCGCATCGGCCACGTCCCGGCAGAGCGCCGCTCGCTGCGTGTCGATCTCGTGGAGGGCTGGCAGGAGGTCCGCAACCGGGACTGGTACTGGACGAGCCTCGTCGCGCACGCCGCGTGGAACGGAGCCGCAGCCGTGCTGATGACGATCGGCCCCGCCCTGGCCGTACGTCAGCTGGGCGGCGAACGGACCTGGGTGGCGATCCTCCAGGCCGGAGCCGTGGGACTGCTGCTCGGCTCCCTGCTCGCCGGGCGCGCCCGCCCCCGCCGCCCCGTCCTCGCGGCCAACCTCGGCCTGGCGACCTACGCGCTGCCGCTCGCCCTGTTCGCGGCCGGCACCCCTGCTGTCACCGTCATCGCCGCCTACGGCCTCGCCATGGCGGGCCTCGGCTTCCTCAACCCCGTATGGGAGACCTCCGTCCAGGCCGCCATCCCGCCCGGCGTGCTGGCACGCGTCACCTCGTACGACTGGCTGCTGTCCCTGAGCGCCATGCCCCTCGGTTACGTCCTCGCCCCGCTCGCGGCGAGCGCGTGGGGCCCGCAGGCGCCGCTCTGGGCCGCGGCGATCGCAGTCGGCCTGGCCTGCGCGGGAACCGCAGCCGTCCCGGGAGTCCGCCGCTTCACCGTCACGGACGGCGCAGCCGGCGCCCTCCCACCGAAGACCGCGACCCGCGGCCACGACGGGGACGAGCACTCGACCGAGCAGGCGGACCTGTCGACCGGACGCGACCGAGTGACCAGGTGACCGCCGGCCCCTCATCGACGTTGATCCTGAGGCGCTCGCGAGCCACTCGGCACTGGAACAACAGCATGGCCGACTGCGGTGCTCGACCGGCCGACCGAGGCGGTCGGTCAGGGCGGCCCGACGGCCAGGGGCACCGGCGGGCGCCACCGGGGCCGCCCGGACACCGGCCGGCCCCGCCGGGCCTGCCGGGACGGCCAGGACTGCCGGGGCTTGCGGGGCCGCGGGGGCCGATCAGGTGGTGTCGCGGCTAGATCCTCTGCTGGATCCACCAGAAGACCAGGCCGACGGCTCCCGCGCCGGACGCGTAGGCGGCGCCCCGCAGAGCACTGGAGAGCATCGCGCTCGAACGGCGGCGGCTCCAGGCCCAGGCCTGCCGCGCACGTCCGCGCCGAGGGCTTGGGGTGGACATGGTGATCTCCTCGTTCTCGTGCCGCGCCCGGGAGCCTGGGTCAGGTCTCCCGGCGGGCGCGGCGCCGGCCTCGGCGGCCGAGTCGGTCAGGCGATGATCCCGGCGCAGATCCGGCAGCCGTAGGCACTGGCCACGATGTCCGCGTAGCGGATCCGGCTCACCTGGCGGCACACTCGCCGCCGGCAACGCACGGTCCAGGGGGCCAGCCGGCCGGGAAAGCGTTCCAGAGGGGTGAGGCCGGCCTCGCGCAGATGCTGCGCGGCCTCCGCCGCCTCCAGCCACTGCCGACGGGCCTCGCCCGTGCCGTCGCCCCGGGACTTCGCCTGCCGTACCCGATGCCAGGTGTCGGACCACAGGGGAAACCGCTTCTCCGGCTCCTGACAGGCGACGAGGTAGGCGAACAACTGCTTCTCCGAGGTGACGGACTGGTCGCGCTCGCGGATCCGCCACGCCGTCGACCGGGACAGCGGAACGAAGTCATGGGCGCGGGCTCTGGCCCGCCGTTCCATCTCGTCCGCGGACGGGCAGCCGTTGAGTTCCCAGGCCTGCCGGAGCGCGAGCCCCAGTTCCGCAGTGTCCACGATCTGCGGCAGCGGTCGTGCCCGGGTCAGGGGCTGGTTGCGCCCACGCTGGGCGGCCTTGCGCCACAGTGCTTCGATCCGCTCCACGTCCAGGTGACAGGCAGCCGCGAAGGCCTGTGCCGTCTCCAGTGTCGGCAGGTCTCGGCCCGACTCGGCGCGCTGGACGGTACCGATCGACGTGCCGGCCTTGAGGGCGATCTCCCGGCGGCTCAGGCCCTTTCGGGCTCGTGCCGTCCGCAGCGCCGCGGCCAGCTTGCCCACCGCACTGCCCGGGTTGGGAATGGGCGCCATCGGGCGCCCCGTGCGCGCCACCGGGCTACCCCAGTGGCGGGGCAGGCCGCCGTCCGCCTCCGGCAACGGGGGATATCGAGGAGTGATGCAGCATGAGCGGCCCTTCTTCGTGTCGATGCGCGTGGGCGCTTCGCACCCCACGCGGCGTTCCGGGACGGGACGACCCGGACCTGGCTCCAACCGGCACCGTCGGCGCAGCGGGTGGCTCCGCTGCGCTCTGGTGGACAGAATGGTGCCAGCGATCGGAGCGCGCGAAAGCGGGCCGCGGTGATTAAGTTCGGATCTGTCGCGCGTGCAGGAGACGGGGCGAAGTGGCAAGTGCGCCGCAATGATTGGCCATGACTGAACGCTACGGTGATGCCACCCCGGGAAAACCCAGGCTGCACCCGAGCACCGCACCAGGTCCCGGGAGGAATGCCGCGTTCACCGGCGTTCTTTCTTCAAATCCGTCCCAGATGCATTTGCTGTCGCTCGCATCGGGCTGCGACGATCCGCACACCTACCCGTCCGAACGGCAGGTAGGCCCTGTCTTCTTCTGGCTCCAACCAGCGAACAGGGACCAGTGGACCGGGTGGTGGCTCACCTCTCCACACATGAGCGAAGGCCGGGACCCTGTGGCCCTGGCCTTCGTCCATGTTGTCGTGGCGGGTCCGCCGGCCACCGCGTCCGCGGCCCACCGCCCTCACAGGATGTTCTCCTCCTCGGGGACGACGACATGGTCGATCAGCCGCTGGATCTTCTCCGTCGGCAGGGCGACCGCGAGGGCCCAGTAGTAGATGGCGAGGCTGAAGGCCGCCGTGACGCCGATGTCCCACCACAGCGGGAACCAGGGGTGCGCCAGGGGACCGAAGTCGCTGAGGTAGACGATCAGGCCCATGCCGACCAGGTAGGCGGGCAGCCACTGGGCGGCACGCAGGTCGAGTTGAGGGGTGATCGGGTTCATCCTGAACACCCGGTTGGCCACCAGGACGACGTAGCCGATGAGGATCGCGACGCCGAGCTTCCAGTCGGTCGTCCACCCCGACCACAGGATCAGCAGATTGGCGACGACGAAGGCCAGCGGTGACATCCAGCTGCCGCCGGGCAGGCGGTAGGGGCGGTGAGCCTGCGGCAGCCGGTTGCGGAACACCCCGAAGGAGAGCGGCGCTCCGGCGTACATGAGCACGCTGGCGCTGGTGATCAGTCCGACGAGGGAGCGCCAGCTGGGGAAGGGCAGGAAGCAGACGCAGCCGATCACGAAGGCGGTGACGAGGCCCGCCCAGGGGACACCGCGCCGGTCGGTGACCTCGAACACGGAGGGCACGTAGCCGTTGCGGCTGAGGCCGTAGGAGACGCGGGAGGAGCCGGTGATGTAGATCAGGCCGGTGCCGGCGGGTGAGATCACGGCGTCGAGGTAGAGGACCGTGGCCAGCCAGCCGAGGCCGATGAGGGTGGCGACCTGGGCGAACGGGCCACTGAGCGCGTTGAATGCGGAGGTGGCCCAGTGGCTGCCGATCTGCGAGGCGGGCAGTGCCGCGAGGAAGGCGATCTGGAGGAGGATGTAGATCACGATGCCGAGGACGATCGACCCGATCACCGCGCGCGGGATGTCCCGCTTGGGGTCGGCGCTCTCCCCGGCGAGCTGGTCGGCCTGTTCGAAGCCGAGCAGCGCGAAGATGATGCCGCTGGTGGAGACGGCGGACAGGATGCCCTTGGCTCCGTAGGGGTCGAATCCGTCGGCCGCCGTGAAGTTGCTCGCGTGGAACTGGGCGACGGCGAACACGAAGATCGTCAGCAGCGGGACGCCGACCTTCCACCAGGTGGCCGCGCTGTTGGTGCGTGCCAGCAGCCGGATGCTGAGGAAGTTGACGGCGGTGATGACCGCCATCAGGCCCACCGCGACGGCGATTCCGGGTGGGGTCAGCACGTGCTCGCCGCCCTGGATCTTCTCCCAGCCGCCCGCCCAGGAGTAGTGCTGGGCGTAGGTGATCATCGCCAGCACTTCGATGGGTGCGACCGTCGCCGCCTGCAGCCAGGAGAACCAGCCGAAGGACGCGCCCGCGGCTCCGCCGAACGCGTAGTGCGGGAAGCGAGCGGTGCCGCCCGAGACCGGATACATGCCGCCGAGTTCGGCGTGGACCAGCGCGAGAATGAGAATCGCGAGGCCGCCGATGACCCAGGAGATGATCGCCGCGGGTCCGGCCGCGCCCAGGGCGCCCTGGGCGCCGAACAGCCAGCCCGATCCGATGATCGAGCCCTCCGACGCCCAGATGAGTCCGACGAAGCCGATCTCGCGCCTCAGCCCCGGCCGATGGGATGCGGAAGCGGAGGCCGAAGCGGGCGACGATGGTGGTACGGACATGCCCAACACCCCCTGTCCAGGGTGATGCTCACCACCATCGTGCCACGGTCAGGGCCGGCGGAGGGCCACGGCGGGCGGGCGTTCTCGCAGTGCGCCGTACCCGATGAAGTAGGCGGGCAGACGGCGTGCCCAGCGCGACCGGGTGAGCAGGCGCGCCAGGCGTGCGGCCCGCTGTGCGCTGCCGAACGGTGGCCGGCCCTGCAGGACGGGAGCGATGACACGGGCATGGGCCGCCCGCTGAAGTGCCTGTGTGGCAACCGTGGTGGGACGGCGGCGGCGCTGGATCCCCCGCAGGTCGTACGGGGTCACCGTCCCGCGGCGCAGCGGCCCGGCGAGATGGCGGGCGGCGGCCACGGCGTCCTGGACCGCGAGGTTGATCCCGATGCCGAAGACCGGGGACATCGCGTGCGCGGCGTCGCCGATGCACAGCAGGCCGGGGCGGTACCAGCGGCGCAGGCGGTCCAGGCGTACGTCGAGGAACCTGACGTCGTCCCACGAGTGCAGGACGTGGACGCGGTCGGCGATCCAGGGGACGGCGGCGGCGAATTCGGCCCGGAAGCGGTCGAGGCCCGCGGCTCGGCGCTCGGCGTCGGTGCCCTTGGGGATGAGCACGGCGCACTGCCAGTAGTCGCCACGGTCGATCATCGCGGTCAGGAAGCGGTCCCCGGCTCCGCCGACGAGTCCGCGCGGGTCGTCCTCGTTGCGCGGCAGGCGCAACCACCAGGCGTCCATCGGGCAGGTGAAGCCGTGCAGTGCGAGTTCCGGACGGGAGCGCGCCAGTGATCCGCGGCCGTCGCAGGCGACGGTGAGGAGGGCGCGCAGCTCGCCGGTACGGCCGTCGCAGGTGCGGTAGCGCACCCCGGTCACCCGTCCGGACTCGATGAGGAAGGACGTCGCCTCGGTGTTCATTTGCAGCTGGAAGGCCGGTTCGCGCCGGGCCTCCTCGGCCAGCAGGTCCAGCAGGTCCCACTGGGGCACCATCGCCACGTAGTTGTAGGGGCCGGGCAGCACGGAGAGGTCTCCGACCGTGGCCATGGAGCGGCCGGCTCCGACGGGCAGCTGGACGGTGCGCACGCGGCGCTGCGGCAGCCGGGCGAAGCGCTCGGCCAGGCCCAGGTCGTCGAGCAGGGCCAGCGTGGAGGGGTGGACGGTGTCGCCGCGGAAGTCACGCAGGAAATCGGCGTGCTTCTCCAGCACGGTCACCGCGACACCGGCCCGTGCCAGCAGCAGGGCGAGCACCATGCCCGCGGGTCCGCCTCCGACGACGCAGCAGGTGGTCCGTTCCATGGCAGTTCCGCCCTTCACGAGACCATTAATTCATCGGTCGATGAATACTGTACTCCTCGGGACGCGCGAACGACTGCCGACGGGCGCGCAGCGGCGGGTGAGCGCGTGGGGGCGGGCAACGACCGGTGAGCGCGTGCGCGTCGGTCGCCGCCGGGTGCGCAGGCGGCTGCAGGCACGCCGCGGCCGACGGGCACGCCAGCGGCCTGCGGGCGCGTCGGCGTGCCGGGCCGGGACGGATTCCAGGGCCGCGCGGGCGACCGCCTGCGTGCCGCAAGGACAGTGCGGCGGAACATGCCGCCAGGCGGAGCAATCGCCGGTGTGCCGCGACCGGGCGCAGGAGGCTGGACCTCTGGTCGGGGATCGTGTGACAGGAGTCCGGAGTGCGAAGGCCGCGTAAGCCGAACCGTCAGGCCTGTGGTCCGTCTGTGCATCTCGCCGTCCGGGCCGTCCCGACAGCCTCGGCGACGCCCGCGCACAGGAGTGACGGGTGAGGCACGGGTTCGGCAGACGCATCGGCCGGGAGCCGGAGTCCGGCGCCGTCGTGCGGTCCCGGCTTCCCGCACCCCCGGCATGGATGCGCTGGCTTCCGGTCCTGTACGTCGTGGCCCTGCTGGTGATCGAACCCTTGACGCCCGCGGACTGGCCGGTGAGCTTCGCGCTGATCGCCGTGCCACTGGTGACCGCTTTCGCACACGGGCCCTTCGTGGTCGCCGGTGCAACGGTGTTCTCGGTCCTGTTCGAGGGGGTCCTGGCCGGCACCCCCTGCTGCGCGGGCCGGTCGGTCGGATATCTGTGGGACCGCCACTACGTCGCCTCGTACATCTGCACCGCCCTGGTGGGGGCCCTCGGCACGATCCTGGCCGCCCATCGGATCCGCCGCGAGCGCACGCTCGCCGACGTGCGGTTCGTGGCCGAGATCGCACAGCGCGTCCTGCTCAGACCGGTGCCGCACCGGATCGGCAACCTCCGTCTGGAGAGCCTCTACCTCTCCGCCGACGCGGAGGCACGCATCGGCGGCGACCTGTACGAGGCCGTTCCCACGGCGTACGGGGTCCGGCTGCTCATCGGTGACGTCCGCGGCAAGGGCCTGCTCGCGGTCGAGACGGCCGCCGCCCTGCTCGGAGCGTTCCGTGAGGCCGCTCACGACGAAGCCGACCTTCCCACCCTGGCGGGCCGGGTGGAGAAGAGCATGGACCGCAGGGCGACCCAACTCGGCGGGACCGAGCTGGGCGAGCGGTTCGTGACCGCCGTCTTCGCCGAGGTCCCCGCCGACGGCCGGGTCGTCCGGGTCGTCAACTGCGGCCATCCGCCGCCGGTCCTCATCCGCCGGGACGAGGTACGCGAACTGGACCAGGGGCGGTCGGCCCCGCCGCTGAACCTCGGCATGCTCGTCGAAGACCCCTACCAGGTCGACGTCTACGACTTCCTGCCCGGCGACCAACTGCTGCTCTACACGGACGGCATCACGGAGACCCGCGACCCGGCCGGCTCGTTCTATCCCCTTCTGCAGCGCCTGCGTTCCTGGGGTCCTCTCCCGCCCCGCGAACTGATGGAACAGCTCCACAACGACCTGCTCGCCTACAGCGACCACCAGTTGCAGGACGACACCGCGGCGCTCACCGCCTGCCTGCTGGCCGACGAGCGGGCCGCGCCGACGCCGCCCGCGGGCACGTCGGGCGGGCACGTCGCGCCGGGATGACGCCGGCCGGGCCACCCACTCGGCCGCTGCCCATGGGCGCCGGGTGGGCGCCCGGGCTGCACCGACCGGGCTGCCGGTGCCTGCCCGTTCGTGCGCCCGGGGGCGTGGTAGCGTCCCGGCGGAGGCCCGGACGTGCCTGCCCCGGACGAGATGTGCGCCGTACCCGGCCCGCCAAGACGACGCACGCACGGAGGCATCGTGGACCCGGGCACGCAGCTGATCGACTTCACCCGCACCTCTCCCGAGGCGCGCCCGCTGGACGTGCGGTGGATCCACGGCTCGCCGTCGGCCAAGCACAACACGGACCCCGACATCCAGGTCCACGCCTACGACGAGCACACGTTCATCCTCCGGCAGAACATGGCGGTCCACTACGAGGCGCCGTTCCTGTTCCTGCTGTGCGGCAACGAACGGGCCGTGCTGATCGACACCGGCGCCACCGAGTCCGCCGCGTTCTTCCCCCTGCGCCAAGTGGTCGACGGACTCCTCGCGGACTGGCTCGCCCGGCATCCGCGGGAGGGCTACCAGCTCCTCGTGCTGCACACCCACGGGCACGGCGACCACGTCGCGGGCGACGGCCAGTTCGCCGGCCGTCCCGGCACCACGGTGGTGGCCGCCGACCGCGCCACCGCCTGGCGGTACTTCGGGTTCGACACCGACCCGGACGCCGTCTCCCCCGTCGACCTGGGCGGCCGGGTGCTGGAGTGCCTGGCCACCCCGGGCCACCACGACGCGGCCGTCACCTACTACGACCCGGCCACCGGCCTCCTGCTCACCGGTGACAGCGTCTATCCGGGCCGGCTGTACATCCAGGACGTGCCCGCCTTCACCCGCAGCATCGACCGCCTGATCGAGTTCGCCGACCGGCGGCCGGTCACGCATGTGCTGGGCTGCCACATCGAGATGACCACCGAGCCGGGGGTGGACTACCCGGTACGCACCACCTACCAGCCCGACGAGCCTCCGCTCCAGCTGACCCCCGCGCACCTTGGGCGGATCCGCGCGGCGCTCACCGGTCTGGGCGACGACCACACCCGGCGCCCCCACCCCGACTTCGTCCTCTGCCCCCGCGGCTGAGCCGTTGCCACCACGCCGGAGCCGTCCGGCGCCATCCTCCCGGTCCGTCGGCCGGGTGCTCAGGCGGCCGTCACCCCGCCGTGTTCCTGCCGGTCGCGGTGGATCGGCGTCCTCGACCCGGTCAGGGGAACGCCCGTGCCGCCGCGCCGGGCTGCGACGATCTCCGCCACGATCGACAGGGCGGTCTCCTGCGGCGTACGGGCCCCGAGGTCCAGGCCGATCGGGGAGCGCAGCCGGGCCAGCTCGCGCTCGCTCACGCCCTCGTCCCGCAGGCGCCGGTTGCGCTCCTCGTGCGTGCGGCGCGAGCCCATCGCGCCGACGAACGACACCGGCATCGCGAGCGCCGCCTTCAGCAGGGGGACGTCGAACTTCGCATCGTGGGTGAGCACGCACAGGACGGTGCGGGTGTCGGTCCCGGTGCGCCGCAGGTAGCGGTGCGGCCAGTCGACGACGACCTCGTCCGCGTCGGGGAAGCGCGCCCGGGTGGCGAACACGGGGCGGGCGTCGCAGACGGTCACGTGGTAGCCGAGGAACTTGCCGGCGCGCGCCAGCGCCGACGCGAAGTCCACCGCACCGAAGACGATCATGCGTGGGGGCGGCACGTTCGACTCGACCAGCAGGGTCAGGCCGCCGGGACAGTGCGACCCGTCGGCGGCGATGTCCACCGTGCCGGTGCGCCCGGTCTCCAGCAGGGCGCGGGCCTCGGCCGCCGCCGTCCGGTCCAGCTCGTCGTGCCCGCCCAGACCGCCCTCGTACGTGCCGTCCTCCCGCACCAGCAGGGCCCGGCCGAGGAGTTCGGCCGGGCCGCGGGCGACCCGGGCGAGGGCCGCCGGTTCGCCGCGGGCGGCGGCGAGGAGGGCCGATGCCAGGACGGGACGGGCCGGCGCCTGCCCGCCCACCACCGGTGTGATCAGCACGTCGATCGTGCCGCCGCAGGTCAGTCCTACGGCGAAGGCGTCCTCGTCGCTGTAGCCGAACCGTTCCGTCACGGTCCCGCCCGTCCGGAGCGCCTCCTGGCACAGGTCGTACACGGCGCCCTCCACGCAGCCGCCGGAGACCGAGCCGACGACGGTGCCCGCGCTGTCGACGGCGAGGGCCGCGCCGGGACCGCGCGGCGCGCTGCCGCCCACCGCCAGCACGGTGGCGACGGCGAAGTCCCGGCCCTCCTCGGTCCAGCGGAGCAGTTCCCCGGCGATGTCAAGCACGCGGTGCCCCCGCCAGGATGACGCGGTCCGGCCTGATCGGCAGACTCCGGTGCCGTGCGCCGGTCGCGTGCCAGACCGCGTTGGCGATGGCGGCCGCCGCGCCCACGATGCCGACCTCGCCGATACCCTTGATCCCGACGGGGTCCTGCGGGTCCGGGTCGTCGATCCAGTCGGCCTCGATGTGCGGTACGTCCGCGTGCGTGGCGACGTGATAGCCCGCTAGGTCGGCGCCGACGGGACCGCCGAAGGCGCTGTCGCGGACGGCCTCCTCGTGCAGGGCCATGGAGATGCCCCAGATCATGCCGCCCAGGAACTGATTGCGTGCGGTGAGCGGGTTGACGATGCGGCCCGCCGCGAAGATGCCGAGCATGCGCCGCACGCGCACCTCTCCGGTCGTGACGTCCACGGCGACCTCGGCGAACTGCGCGCCGAAGGAGTGGCGCTCGGCGGGCGCGAGGGCGCCGATGGCAGCGGTGGTGTCCGACCGCACGGTGATCCCCTCCGGGGGGATGTCGCCGCTCAGGGCCAGCCGCTCGCGCAGGTCGTCGGCCGCGGCGGTGACCGCCCAGGCCCAGGAGCGGGTGCCCATGGAGCCGCCGGCGATCATCGCAGGTCCGAAGGCGCTGTCGCCGATGCGCACCTCGACGCGCTCCGGCGGCACACGGAGCGCGTCCGCGGCGATCAGGGTGAGGGCCGTACGGGCCCCGGTGCCGATGTCGGCCGCGGCGATCCGGACGGTGAAGGTGCCGTCCGGGTGCGCGGTCGCGGCCGCGGTGGACGGCATGGCACCCGCGTGGAAGGAGGCCGCCGCCGTACCGGTGCCGAGCAGCCAGCGACCGTCCCGGCGCAGGCCGGGGCGCGGGTCCCGGTCAGCCCAGCCGAACCTGCGGGCGCCCTCGCGCAGGCAGGCGGGCAGATTGCGGCCGGCGAACGGCAGCCCGGAGACCGGCCCCTTGTCGGGTTCGTTGCGCACCCGCAGCTCGATCGGGTCGATGCCGACCTTCTCGGCGAGTTCGTCGAGCGCCGCCTCCAGCGCGAACGACCCCGGCGCCTCGCCCGGGGCGCGCATCCACGTCGGGGTCGGTACGTCGAGCCGTACGACGCGGTTGGCGGTGTGGTGCGCGTCGGCGTCGTACATCACCCGTGCCACCGCCGCGCTCGGTTCGACGAACTCGTGCACGGTGGAGGTGAGGCTGAGCGAGCGGTGCTCCAGCGCGCGCAGCCGTCCGTCGGCGTCGGCACCGAGCCTGACGTGCTGGACGGTGGGACTGCGGTAACCGGCCAGCGAGAACATCTGGCGGCGTGTCAGGACGACCCGCACGGGGCGTCGCAGGACGCTCGCGGCCATCACGGCGGCCACCTGGTGGGCACGGACGCCCTTGCTGCCGAAGCCCCCGCCGACGTGCTCGGAGCGGACGCGCACGGAGGCCGGGTCGAGCGAGAACAGGCTCGCGAGTTCGCCCACCACCCAGGTGGCACCCTGGTTGGAGTCGACCACCTCGAGCCGTCCGCCGTCCCAGCGGGCGGTCGCCGCGTGCGGTTCCATCGGGTTGTGGTGCTCTTCGGGCGTCGTGTACTCGGCGTCCACGACGACGGCCGATGCCGCCAGCTCGGCGTCGAGGTCACCCTTCGCCGTCACCGCCGGCGCATGGCTGTCCAGCGGGTAGGCATCCGGGTGCCCGCCCGTGAAGCCGATGTCGTGGGGCTCCTGCTCGTAGTGCACCACGAGCGCCTCGGCAGCTTCCCTGGCCTGCTCGGACGTCTCGGCGACGACGAGCGCCACCGGCCAGCCCAGGTGCGGCACCCGGTCGTGCTGGAAGACGGCGCAGGTCGGGTCGGGTTTCGATCCCATCAGGCCGGTGTAGTCGGTCTCGACCCGCGGGGCGTTGCGGTGGTCCAGGACGGCGAGGACGCCCGGCATGGCGAGGACGGGCGTGCTCTCGACGGCTCGGACACGGCCGCGGGCGACCGTGGAGAGCACCAGCCAGCCGTGCGCGAGGCCGGCGAACGGTATCTCCCCGGCGTAACGGGCCGCTCCGGTGACCTTGTCCCTGCCCTCCACGCGCGTGTGCGCGGAGCCGACGGAGGGCACCGACGTGGGTGTCCCGGTGGTGACGGTGGTCATCGGGCCGCCTCCTCGGCGAGTTCGGTCAGCACGGCCACCATGAGGTTGCGCATGAGGGTCACCTTGTATCCGTTGTGCGGCAGGGGCCTGGCCGCGGCCAGTTCGGCGTCCGCGGCGGCCGCGTAGGTCTCGGTTCCGGCCGGTGCGCCGGTCAGGACGCGTTCGGCCGCGACGGCACGCCAGGGCCGGGAGGCGACGGCGCCGAGGGCGAGGCGCACGTCCCGGACGACGCCGTCGCGGACGTCGAGCGCGGCGGCGACGGAGCCGAGGGCGAACGCGTACGAGGCGCGCTCGCGCACCTTGCGGTAGCGGGAGTGGACGGCTGCCGGCACGGGCGGCAGCGTGAGGCCGGTGATCAGCGCCCCCGGCGGCAGGGCGGTCTCGTGATGCGGGGTGGCGCCTACGGGCAGGTAGAACTCGCGAAGCGGCAACTCCCCCGGCCCGTCGGCGGTTTCGTAGTGGACGACGGCGTCGAAGGCGGTGAGCGCGACGGCCATGTCCGAGGGGTGCACGGCCACGCAGTGCTCGGACGCGCCGAGGATCGCGTGCTGGTGGTGTTCGCCCGCGACGGCTGGACAACCGCTGCCGGGGACCCGTTTGTTGCACGGCTTGGTGACATCGGTGAAGTAGCCGCAGCGGGTGCGCTGGAGCAGGTTCCCGCCGACCGTGGCCATGTTGCGCAGCTGCCCGGACGCTCCGGCCAGCACCGCCTGCGCCAGCGCCGGGTAGCGGCGCCGGACGTCGGGGTGGGCGGCCAGGTCGCCGTTGGTGACGGTGGCGCCGATGCGCAGACCGCCCTGCGGCGTCGACTCGATCGCGTCGAGCGGGAGTTCACGGATGTCGATGAGCCGGGCGGGCCGTTCGACGCCGGTCTTCATCAGGTCGACGAGGTTGGTGCCGCCCCCGAGGAAGCGGTTGTCCGGATCCGCGCCGAGCAGTGCGACGGCACCCGCGACGTCGGACGCCCGCTGATAGCCGAACTCCCTCATGCCACGGCCTCCTTCGCCTTGACTGCGGGACTGACGCGCGCCGCGGGAACCGTGTCCGTCTGCGTCCCGCCCCCGGGCGCGTGAGCCGTGTCCGTCTGCGTCTCACTCCCGGCCGCCCGGGCCACCGCCTCGACGATCGAGACGTACGCACCGCAGCGGCACAGGTTGCCGCTCATCCGCTCCCGTATCTCCTCGGCGGTCAGGGGCGCCGGCTCCGCTTCGGGCCGGACGTCCGCGGTGACGGCGCTCGGCCAGCCCGCCGCGTGCTCCTGGATCATCCCGATCGCCGAACAGATCTGCCCCGGGGTGCAGTAGCCGCACTGGTAGCCGTCCAGGTCGAGGAAGGCCTGCTGCACGGGGTGCAGCCGCTCGCCGTCGGCCAGGCCTTCGACCGTGGTGATCTCGCGGCCTTCGGCGGCCACGGCCAGTTGCAGGCAGGCGACGGCCCGGCGCCCGTCCAAAAGGACGGTACAGGCACCGCATTGCCCCTGGTCACAGCCCTTCTTGGAGCCGGTCAGATCGAGGCGTTCACGCAGTGCGTCGAGCAGGGTGGTGCGGTGGTCGACGGGCAGTGTGTACTTCTCGCCGTTGATCTTCAGGGTGATGACACTGGACGTCGATAGGTCCATGGGTGGCTTCTTTCGCGTTTCCAGGACGGAGGGGGATCCGGGACGAAGGTGGGGCAGGTCGGTCCGGCGGCCGGAGCACCGGACGCAGGCGGGTCAGGACGGTCCGGCAGCCGGAACCGCGGACCAGGTGGTGCGGGACGGTCCGGCGCCGGAGCAGCGGACCGAGGTGATGCTGGGCAGGCCGGCGGCCGGAGTACCTGACGGCGCCGAGAACGCGTCGTACGAGCCCAGGGGCGAGGGCTGGCCGAAGGTGCGGGATGCTGGGGCCGAAGGTGACAGCCGACGGCTGCCCCGGGGCACGGCCACGGCTATCGTGGACACAACCGGACAGCTGTCCGTTACCCGGAAACCTAACGGACAGCTGTCCGGTTAGCAAGGGTGGGGTTCGGCCACGAACCCTTGAGGAGGACGAGTGCCGCACAAGAAGGACGCACCCCTGCGCTCGGACGCGCAGCGCAACCGCGAGCGCATCCTGGAAGTGGCACTCGCCGAGCTGACGCGGTGCGCGGACTCCCCGTTGAGCGTGATCGCCAAGAAGGCCGGCGTCGGGCAGGGCACGTTCTACCGCAACTTCCCCAACCGCGAGGCACTCGTCCTGGAGATCTACCGCCACGAGATGCAGCAGGTCGCCGAGAGCGCGGCCCATCTGCTCGACACCCTGGCGCCCGAGCAGGCCCTGCGCGCCTGGATGGACCGCCTCGCCGAGTTCGCCATGGCCAAGGCCGGCCTGGCCGACGTGATACGGCAGGTCACCAGCACACCGGGAAGCCCGGCGAAGCCGGCGCACACACCGGTGATCTCCGCCGCGGAGCTGCTCCTGCGCGCCAACGAGGAGGCCGGCACCATCCGCCCCGGAGTCACCGCGGACGACTTCCTCCTCGCCATCGCAGGCCTCTGGCAGCTCGACCCGCACGACGACTGGCAGCCGCGCGCCACCTGGCTCCTCGACCTCGTCATGGTCGGCCTGCGGGCGGGGGCGCCCGGCCGGTGAGACGGCTGACCATGCCGTCGCACGTTGACGCGGCGGAACGAGTACCGAAATCCAGCTCGCCCCATGACGGCAGCGGTCGCTCCGTGGGCTTCCACAACACCCCCGGCCCTGACGGGTGACGCCCCGGCGTTCCCGCAGGTCGACTCGCGGTCGTGGCCTCCCGTTCGCCGACCGGCGGGCCGAGGAGAGATGCTGGATCACGTTCGGGCGGGCCACCGGGCGGCCCGAGGGAGCACAGGCCGGCAGGAGACTGGTCCGAGGCCGGCCGGAGGGGTTCGACATGGCCGTGGCCGACAGCGGGGTGGAGGTCCTGATCGTCGGTGGTGGGCCGGTCGGACTCACGGCCCGGGCGCTCCTGGAACGCTGGGGCGTGCGGTCCTTACTGATCGACAAGCGCCGCAGGCTGTCGCCCTTCCCACGGTCCCGGCTGGTCAACGTGCGCTCCATGGAGATCTACCGCCGGCTCGGGCTCGCCGACACGATCGCGGCCCACGCGTTCGCACCCGAGTACGGCCGCATCCGCTTCCGCGACACCCTGCGGGACCGCGATTTCGCGACGGCGGCGATGATCGGCATCAACGCGCCGGTGCCGGAAAGCCCTGTGACCGGGGTGGTCACCTCGCAGGACCGCCTGGAACCCACCCTGCTCGCCGCGGCGGACGCACCCGTACGGTTCGGGGTCGAGCTCGTCCATGTGACCGAGGAGGCCGACGGCGTCCTGGCTCTCCTGGTCGACCACCAAAGCGGCGCACAGACCCGCGTCCGTGCCCGTCATCTGCTCGCCGCCGACGGTGCGAACTCCACCGTCCGGGAACTGCTGGGGATCGGCACCACGGGCCCGGGCGCGCTGGGAAGCTTCACCACCGTCGTCTTCGATGCCGACCTCGACCGCTGGTGCGCCCGCCGGCCCGCCGGGGTCTACTTCACCGCCCACGGATCGTTCGCCCCGCTCTACCCCGAAGGCGGCTGGTCCTGGTTCGGTCCGACACCGGAAGACGACGCGGGCGACGACTGGCCCGGTCTCGTCTCGCGCGCCCTCGGACCCGGCGCCGACGTGCGGGCCGACGTGGTGCGGGTGCACCACTGGGTGATGAACGCGTTCGTCGCCGAACGCTTCCGCCAGGGCCGGATCCTGCTGGCAGGCGATGCGGCACACGCGCTGCCCATCATCGGCGGCCTCGGGATGAACGCCGGCCTCGCCGATGTGCACAACCTGTGCTGGAAACTGGCGGGGGTTCTGCGCGGGTGGGCCGGACCGGGCCTGCTGGACTCCTACGAGGTGGAACGGGAACCCGTCGCCCACGAGACGCTGCGTCAGGCGGTGGCCAACACGCGCCTGATGCTTCAGGTGCAGGGCCGACGCCGCGAACAGCTCCGGTCCGGCGAGGCGGAGTCGGCCCGGGTCGAACTGCCCTGGTCCGAGCGGTTCTTCGCCCAGCTCGGTCTGGTGCTCGGCGTCGCCTACCGCTCCCAGGCCGTCCTCACCGACAGCAGCCCCTCACCCGCGCAGTCCGACACCAGCACCGACACAGGCACAGGCACAGGCACAGGCACGAGCGCCAGCACCGACACCGTTCCGACCGCCGGCACCGACTACGTTCCCACCGCAGAGCCGGGCCGTCGCATGCCGCATCTCTGGCTGGCCCACGACCGCTCCACGCTCGACGCCTTCGGCGAATGGTTCACCCTGCTCACCCCGGACCCCGCTTCATGGACGCCCCGCACCACCATGCGATTGCCCCTGCGCGTCGAGCCCCTTCCCGGAGAGCACAGCGGCCTCTGCGGTCTCGGCCCCGGCGGAGCACTGCTCGTCCGGCCGGACGGCCACATCGGCGCCCGCTGGCGCGACCGGCCACCGGCCGACGCCACCCTCCAGACCGACGCCATCCTCCACGACGCCCTCACCGCGCTCACCATGCCGACGCTCCCGTGAAACGCCGGACGGGCTTCCCCGAACGGACATGACGTCAGCCGGCGGCCCGGAGGCACTCGGTGACGCGTCGTGACGGGTGGGCCCCGCTGTCGATCCCTCCGCGACGACCGTGACCATGCCGAGGCGGCCGGTCCGCCCTGCTGCCCTCGGCGCTCTGCCCACTGGCCCCGCAGGTCCGCCCTGCTGCCCTCGGCACTCTTCCCACCGGCCTCGCCGACCTGCCACTGCTGGCCTCGGCGCTCTGCCCACCGTCTGCCCCTGCTGCCTCCGCCAGTCCGCCCTTCGGCTCTCGCCGGCCAGGCCCTGTGGGCTCGCCGCACGGGCCTGCGGCTCTCGCCCGCCTGCCTGTGGTCCACCCGGGCACTCTGCAGCCCTTCCGGTCGGCCCCGTCGGCCCCGTCGGCCCGTTCGGCCCGAGCCCCGGCGAGCGGGCGGCGGTAGCCTGCTCGTGAGGGCAACCATGGCCGACGACGTGCACATCCGGCTCCTCGGCGGCTTTGCCGTGGCGGTCGCGGACCACCCGGTCGCCGCCGGGGCGTGGCGCCTGCGCAAGGCCCGGAGCCTGCTGAAACTGCTGTGCCTGTCACCGGGCCACCAGCTGCACCGGGAGCAGCTCTACGACCTGCTGTGGCCCGATCTCGACCGGACGGCCGCGTCGAACAACCTGCACCAGGTGCTGCACGCCGTGCGGCGGGCGCTGGCCTCCACCGGTGCGCCCGGCGACGTCGTCGTACTCCGGGACGACCTGGTGCTGCTCGGTCCCGACGGCGGTGTGCTGATCGATCTCGACGCGTTCGACGAGGTGGCCCGGCGGGCCTGGGACGACGGCCGGACCAGGGACTACCGTGCGGCGCTCGCCCTGGCCGCTCCCGGTCTGCTGCCCGAGGACCGGTACGAGCCCTGGGTGAGCGAGGCGGCCGAGGCACTGGAGACACGGCGCACCGCACTCCGGCTGGGGCTCGGCGAGGCGCTCGAACACGATCACCACGCGGCCGAGGCCATCGACGTCCTGCGCACGCTGGTCGCCGAAGACCCGCTGCACGAGCCCGGCCACCGGGCGCTGATGCGGGTCCTGGCCGACGCCGGGCGGCGTGGGGAGGCGCTGGCCTGCTACGAGCAGCTGCGGGACAGGCTGCGCCGTGACACCGGCGCCGACCCCGACCCGCAGACCCGCCGCCTCTACCGTGAGCTGCTGGCCGACTCGGTCGAGCAGCAGCAGGAGGAGCGGCCGGGGGCCCGGCGGCACAATCTGCCCGCCCCGGCGACGGCCCTGATCGGCCGCGAGCGCGAGATGGCCGAGGTGGACAGGCTGCTCGGGCGGAGCAGGCTGCTGACCCTCACCGGGGCCGGCGGCTGCGGCAAGACCCGGCTCGCGTTCGCCGTGGCGGCCCGGCGGCGCGACGACTTCCGGGACGGGGCGTGGTTCGTGGACCTCGCCGGGCTGGCGGAACCGCACCTCGTACCCGAGGCGGTCGCCGCAGTCCTGGGGGTGCAGCTCCCCCGGTCCGGCGGCGGCCGGGAGGCGCTGGTCGCACAGCTTGCGGGACGGTCGATGCTGCTGGTGCTGGACAACTGCGAGCACCTCGTCGAGGCATGTGCCGCCCTGGCCTCACAGGTCATGGCCCGCTGCCCGGACGTCTTCGTGTTGGCGACCAGCCGGGAGCCGTTGCGCAGCTATGGGGAACGTACGTTCAGAGTGCCCTCCCTCTGCCTGCCCGATCCGCGCCGGCTGCCGGGCTTGGACGAGGTGGCCCGCTTCGCCTCGGTGCGGCTGTTCACGGAACGGGCCGCCGAAGCGTCCCCGGGATTCCGGCTGACAGCGGGCAACGTGGAGGCCGTGGCACAGATCTGCTTCCGGCTCGACGGAATGCCCCTGGCCCTGGAACTCGCCGCGGCCCGGGTGCACGTGCTGGCGCCGCGCCAGATCGCCGAGCGGCTCGACGACGCCCTGGCCCTGCTCGGCCGGGGCAGCCGGCGCGGCGTGACCCGCCAGGAGACTCTGCTGGCCACCCTGGAGTGGAGCCACCGGCTGCTCGACGACGAGGAACGGCGCCTGTTCCGCCGGCTAGCGGTCTTCGCGGGCGGGTTCTCCCTGGCCGCGGCCGAGGAGGTGTGCGCGGAGGAAACGCAGGACGCCTCCGTGCTGGACCTCCTCGGCCGGCTGGCCGACAAGTCCCTGGTGTGGGTGGAGCCACGACAGGACGAGGCCCGCTACCGGCTGCTGGAGACGATCCGGCAGTATGCCGCGGAACGTCTGCGGGCCGCCGGGGAGCACGCGGCCACCGAAGCACGGCACCGGCGCTTCTATCTGGCACTCGCCGAGGCACAGGACCGCGAACCGCCCACCGGAGTCCGCGGGACGACGTCGCTGGAGCTGGAGCCCGAGTACGGCAACCTCCGGGCCGCCCTGCGGTCGTTCCTGCGCCACGCACCGGACGACGCGTTGCGGCTGGCGGTCGCCCTGCACTCGTTCTGGCCCGAGCGAGGGCGTCTGGCCGAGGGCCGACGCTGGCTGGAGGACATCCTGGCCGCCGCACCGGAACCCACCCCTTTGCGGGCGAGCGCGCTGATGGGGCAGGCCGTGCTGGCCGTCCGCCTCGGCGACGGCTCCCCGCTGGAGGACATCGCCGAGCAGATCGTCGGCATCCACCGGCTTGGGCGGGCCCCGGCGGCGCTGGCGTCCGCCCACTGCCAGCAGGCGATCCTGCTCTGGATGCGCGGCGCGTGGCACGGCGCCCGCGGCGCTCTCGACCGGGCCCGCGCCCTGGCCCGCGACGCGAGCGACCCCTCGGTCCTCGCCGTTGCCGCGCACCTCGACGGTGTCTGGGCCGTCTGCCGCGGCGAGGGCTCGGCGGCCCGCGAGTCCTGCGAGGAGAGTCTGCGGCTGCTCGACGACGTCGACGCCGGGAGCGAGCCGTTCTTCCCGGTCATGACACCGGGTTACGCGGTCGAGGACGACGGGGCGGGACAGGTGTCGCTGTTCTTCGAGGAGACCGTGCTCGCCGGCCGTACGGTCGGCCCGTCCCGGGCACGGGGATACGCCCTGGCGAATCTCGCGTGGGCGAACCGGCTGGCGGGCGACACCGGCGCCGCCACCGAGGCGGCCGGACGCAGCGTCGACTGTTTCCGCACGCTCGCCGACCCGCACGGGGAGTCCCTCGCCCTCACCGCGCTGGGCAACGTCCGGCGCGGCCGGGGCGATCACGACGCGGCGCGGAAGTACCTGGAGGCGGCGCTGGAGATCCGGCGCCGGGTCGGCGACCGCCGGGAGGAGGGCATCACCCTGGGCTGCCTCGGCCTGCTCCGGCTGGCGGACGGGGACACCGCGGGCGCGCGGGCGACCATCGCCCGGGTCCTCGCGGACTTCGAGGAGACCGACGACATCCCCGGTGCCGTCAACTGCGTGCTCCACCTCGGGCTCGTCGCCCGCGCCGCGGGGGACCGGGCGCGCGCCCGCACGCTGCTGACCCGCGCCCAGCGCCTGGAGGACGTCGCCGGATCGACCTCCGCCACCGGATGGGTCTCCCTCGTCCTGGCCCGGCTGCTCCTGCAGGAGGGCGACCGCGCCGCCGCCGAAGCGGCCGCCGTCCGGGCCGGTGAGCTGTTCACCCGGCTCGGGGACACCCGTGGCACGGCCGTCCTGCGGCACTCCCTGCCGGCGGCACCCACCGGTCAAAGCGGCTGCTGAGTGAGTGCTAAGAGGCACTGCCTAGGGTCCTGAACATCAGCGCAAGCACTCATACCGAGGAGCCGACCATGTCGATCGACACGGCAAAGGGCATCCTGGGGGACGCCACCGTCGCCGAACTGGAGGCAGGTCTGCGCGGCACCGTCGTCCGCCCCGACGATGCCGGCTACGACCAGGCCCGCGCGGTCTGGAACGGGGCCCACGACAAGCATCCGGCCCTGGTCGTGCGGTGTGCCGGGACCGCGGACGTGATCCGCGCCGTCGAGTTCGCCCGCAGCCAGGACCTGCTCGTCGCCGTGCGCGGCGGCGCTCACAGCATCGCCGGGTTCTCGACCTGCGACGACGGCATCGTCATCGACCTGTCGCAGATGAAGGGCGCCGTCGTCGACCCCGAGCGGCGCCGGGTGGTCGCCCAGGCCGGGATGACCTGGGGCGACCTGGATCACGAGACCCAGGCCTTCGGCCTCGCGGTGACCGGCGGCCTGATCTCCACGACCGGTATCTCCGGCTTCACGCTCGGCGGCGGAGTGGGCTGGCTGCTGCGCCGCCACGGTCTGACCTCGGACAACCTGACGGCTGCCCAGGTCGTCACCGCGGACGGCCGCGTGGTGCGGGCGGACGCGCACGAGCACTCCGAGCTGTTCTGGGCCCTGCGGGGCGGCGGCGGCAACTTCGGAGTCGTGACCTCGCTGGAGTACCAGCTGTACCCGGTGGGACCCCAGGTCCTCGCCGGGCTGATCGTCTATCCCCGGGAACAGGCCGAGCAGGTGATCAAGGGCTGGCGCGAGCTGACCGGCTCCATGCCCGACGACCTGACGACGGTGGTGAACCTGACGACGGCTCCGCCCCTGCCGTTCCTGCCCGAGGAGGTCCACGGCACCCGCGTCGTCGTGGTCCTCGGCATGTACGCGGGCGACCCCGCGGCCGGCGAGGCGGCCGTCGGCCCGCTGCGGACACTGGGCACGCCCATCGCCGACCTGATGGGCCCGATCACGTACACGGCCATGCAGTCACTGCTCGACCCGCTGTGGACGGCCGGCGCCCACAACTACTTCACGTCGGCGTTCATCGAGCCGTCCGACGCCGCGCTCGACGCCGTCCTGCGACGCCATCTGACGACACCCACGCCCTCCAGCGAACTGCATCTGCACCAGCTGGGCGGCGCCTTCGCTCGCGTGCCCGCCGACGCCACCGCCTTCAGCCAGCGGGATGCGAGCGTGCTCTGCAACGTGGTCGCGCGCTCCCCCGACGCGACGGACTTCGACGCGCACGTCGCCTGGGCCCGCGCCACCCGCGAGGAGATCGCGCGCCACGGCCACGGGGCCATGTACGTCAACTTCACCGGCGATGCCGCCGAGGACAAGGTGCGCGCCTCGTACCCCGGCGCGGTCCACGAACGGCTGGTGAGGGTCAAGGACACCTATGACCCCACGAATCTGTTCCGGCTCAACCAGAACATCCGCCCGTCGACCGCGGCGTAGCGGACCCTGCGACGCCCAGCCGGCTAGGGCCGCCGCCGGCACACGGACCAGACCTGCTGGAGCAGGGTCCGGTGGTCCTCGCCGTAGGTGGCCACGGCGGCGTAGACGGCGTCGAGAGCCGCCTGGAGGGGGTCTGCTTCGGCGGCGCCGAGCAGGGCGGGGACGGCCATGTGCGGCTGGGAGACGGGCAGTGAACGGTCCGGCTCGCCGAGCGTGGCCACGAGCCTGTAGGGCGCCTCGGGTCCGGGCTCGCCCGGTGACTCCGACGACTGCGGCAACTCCAGCGGCTCCGAGGACTCCAGCGACTCCGGAGGCGTCTGCTCCGTCGTGACGACGATCGGGAGCACGATCTCGTACAGGGCCCCGTGCGCGTCGTCCCGCGCGGGCGGCTGGAAGGGAGGCCGCTCGGGCGGGACGGCGCGGCCGACGGTTCTGTCGGGGACGCGCGGATCCGTCTCCAGGGCGTGCCACACCCGGTCCGGGTCCTCGAACAGCGGGGGCAGCGGGCGTCCTTCCGCCAGGGCGGTGAGTCCTTCGGCCACCCAGTCGAGGCCGGCGAGGCCGGCCGCTTCGCACGCCCGGCGGGCCGCCAGTACGGCCACCTCACGCTGGACCTCGGGACCGGCGGCGTCGATGGCGTGGACCAGGTCCGGGTCGAAGTCCAGCACGCCCCGTACATTGCCGTCGACACAACGCAGGGCCCGGCTCGGCAGCCGGCCGCCCCACTCCCATCGCTCGAGGGCGAGGCGGCGTTCTTCTTCGGCCTGTTCCTCCGCGAGGCGGGCGAGACGCTCGGCTTCGGCGCGTTCGGCGGGCGTGGGGGGAGGCGGGAGCCGGCGGGCGTAGTCGTGCCAGTAGGCGGCGGTTTCGGAGGTCTGCTTGAGGACTCGGTCCGGGGCGGGCGGGGCGGGCCAGAACTGCAGCAGATAGCAGTCCAGTTGGGCTTCCTCCTCCAGGAGGGTGTCCTGTTGTCTCGCCTCGTCCATGCCCTTGGCGCTGTAGCGCACCCGGTAGTCGGTCTCGTCCAGGTCCAGGTCCCACACGCCCCCGCCTCCCCACTCCACGAGCGCGCCACCGGCCGAGACCGGGCGGAAGGACACCTCGACGACGTCGTCCCAGCCCGCGTCCAAGGGCGGGGCCTCCTCGTGCACCTCGGCGGTGAAGCCGACGTGTCCCGTGTGCAGCCCGGTCGTCAGCCACAGAGCGCCGGGAACCGCCGCCCCGCACAGCCCACTGCTCTGCCCGGCAAAGGCCTCCGCAAGATCCAGGCCCCAGTGGTCCGGATCGGTCTCCACATAGATCTGACCGTAGTGAACATCTACTTCGCCCTCGACCTGCCTGCGCACCACTGCCCCCCCCCATCGCCACCAGGAACGAACCAGTCCCGGGCACCCTACGACCCGGCACTGACAACGCCGGGTCACCTGCGGCGATCGCGAAGGCACTGCCATGCGTGCGGCGAGGACGCGGGCGCGGACGTGACGAGAGCACGGACGCGGAGACAGCACCGGCGCGGTGAGAGCACAGGCGCCCCGGCTCACTCCGCGCCGGCTCCCTGCGTCGGCGCGGAGTCGTTCGGTGGGGGCGGGCCCTTCATTCCGTCGGCAGCACGGCCGGCAGTCCCAGCGCGGCCGCCACCTGGCGCCAGACAGAGGTGAGGGCCGAGTCCAGGGTGACCGTCGGATCGCGCAGCATGAGGCGGATGCCGTAGCCGTCGCTCAGCGACAGGACGAGCGTGCTGAGGTCGTCCACGTCGGTCGGTGTGAACTCGCCGGACTCGATGCCCCGCCGTACCGCCCCGGCCACCCAGCCGTGCAGTTGCGCGTACAGGTCCACGGCGAAGGTGCGGGTCGTCTCGTCGCGCAGGGCCCGGGCCCACAGCTCCTGCCACAGCCGCCAGTCCTGCTGCAGTTCGGGGTCGGTCGGCAGCAGGCTGCGCAGGATCCGGGCCAGGATGACCGCCGCCGACGCGGTCTCCGCGTCGTGTTCGAGGCCGACGGCGGTGTTGGCGAACGAGTGGGTCATCGCCTCGGTGAACAACTTCTCGCGCGTGTCGAAGTGGTAGTGCAGCAGGGCCGTCGACACCCCGGCCCGCTCGGCGACCATGCGCATACGGATCTTCTCGAAGCCGATCTCGGCGATGACCTCGCACGCGGCGGTCAGGATGCGCTCGCGTGTGTCTGCCGTGCGCACCTTGGTGGACACCCTGCCGCTCCCCTCGTCCGGTGGTCGTACGCCATGACCATCTTCCCTCACCGCGGCCCCGCCGGTGCAGCCGCCGCTCGCTGTGGCTCTGCGTCGTAGCTGTGGAAGCCCCGCCCGGACTTCCGCCCCAGCAGACCGGCCTCCACCATCCGGGACAGCAGCGGAGGCGGCGCGTACTGGGGCTCGCGGAACTCGGCGTACAGCGACTCGGCGATGGCGCGCGTGGTGTCCAGGCCGATCAGGTCCGTCAGGGCCAGCGGACCGAGCGGGTGCGCACAGCCGAGGACCATGCCGCGGTCGACGTCCTCGACGGTCGCGCTGCCCGACTCCACCATGCGGACGGCGGCCAGCAGATAGGGGACGAGCAGCGCGTTGACGACGAACCCCGCCTTGTCCCGGGTCCGGACGACCTCCTTGCCCAGGGTGCCGGTCACGAAGTGCTCGGCCCGGGCCGCGGTGGCGGGCGACGTGAGCAGCGACGGGACGAGTTCGACGAGCCTGAGGACCGGTACGGGGTTGAAGAAGTGCACGCCGACGACACGGTCGGGACGGCTGGTCGCCGCGGCGAGCCGGATGACCGGGATGGAGGAGGTGTTGGTCGCCAGGATGGTGTGCTCGCCGGTGACAACGGCGTCGAGGCAGGTGAAGACGTCGAGTTTGAGCGCCTCGTCCTCCGCGACGGCTTCGACCACCAGGTCGTGGTCGCCCAATGCCTCGATCCGGTCGGCCACCGTGATCCGGGCCATGGCGGCATCCCGCTGCTCGGCGCCGAGCTTGCCGTGTGCGGTGGCCCGGTCGAGCGAGCGGACGATGCGGAGCCGGCCGGCACGGGCCGCCTCCGCATCGCGCTCCACGACCGTGACGGGCATCCCGGCGCGTGCGCAGACCTCGGCGATGCCGGCGCCCATCAGGCCGCAGCCGACCACTCCCACCCGTTCGATGTCGGTCATCCGTCGTCCTCTCCGCTGTATGTCGATTCCGGGGCGGCCGGATCCGCTGCCCGGCCGAAGAGCCGACCCGCCGGACGGGGGCGGCCCGCCGGTCGGAAGGCGTCGGCCGCAAGGGGCCGGCCGGAAGGGGGCGGCCGGAAGGGGGCGGCCGGAAGGGGGCGGCCGTCGCGGGCCGGGGCGTGTGGCAGGCCCCGGCCCGTGCCACCTGTCACGCGACCGACAGGTCCAGGACGCCCGTGCCGCGCCTGATCAGTTCGTTGGCGATGATCAGCCGCTGGATCTCGGAGGTGCCCTCCCAGATCCGGTCCACGCGCAGCTCGCGGTAGAGCCGCTCCACGGCGTAGGACCGGTCGTAGCCGCGGCCGCCGTGGATCTGCAGGCAGCGGTCGATCACCCGGCCCGAGGCCTCGCTCGCCGACAGCTTGGCGATGGCCGCCTTGGCGTGCAGCGTCTTGCGGTCCTCGGCCGACGCCTGGTCGATCTCCCAGGCGACCTGGTGGGTGTAGGCCCGGTTGACCGCGATGTCCACGGCACAGTCCGCGAGCATGCCCTGGATCAGCTGGTACGACGCGATCGGCGCCCCGAACTGCTCTCGCTCCACGGCCCAGTCGCGGGACAGCTCCAGGGCCCGTTCGGCGGCGCCCGTCGTGCGGGCCGCGATCATCAGGCGCTCCTCGGTGAACCAGGAGCGGGTGATGTCGTATCCCTCGCCGATGCCGCCGAGCACGGCGTCGTCGCCGACCTGGACGTCGGTGAAGGTGAATTCGGGGTGCTCGTAGACGAAGGTGTGCATGAACCGCGGCACGCGTGTCATCTCGATGCCGGGGGTGTCCTTGTCGACGAGGAACAGGGTGGGCGCGCGGTCCGGGCCCGCCGCGGCGAGCACGATCATGAAGTCGGCATGGTCGCCGACGGTGACGAACCACTTCTCGCCGTTCAGCACCCAGCCCTGGTCGTTCTTCGTGGCCGTCGTGGCCAGGTTCTGCGGGTCCGAGCCCGCGCCGGGCTCGGTGACGGCGTAGCAGTCGCGCCGCTCGCCCTTGATCACCGGGACGAGGAAGCGCTCGCGCTGCTCGGGCGTGCAGAACCTGAGGGCGTTGGCGGGACGCCACACCATGTCCCACAGGGCACCGGTGAGCCGCCCCAGCTCCTCCTGCACGGTGACCTGTTCGGCGATGGTGAGTCCGGCGCCGCCCCACTCGGCCGGCATGTTGACGGCCTGGAGCCCGGCGTCGAGGACCGCGTCGCGGATCGTGGCGTGGGCGTCGGCGGGCAGGCCGTTGTTGTCCTCGCACTGCAGCTCGTAGGCGGCGATGACGTCGGTGAGGGCGCGCGCGTCGGCCTTGAGCTGCGCCTGGCGCGGGGTGAGGCGGAAGTCCATGGAAGTCCTCGCTGTGGGTGGGCCGTGGGGTGGGCTGTGGGGTGATGGACGGGCAGGGCGCGGGGCGGGCTCAGTGCGTGGGCAGCGCGAGGGCGCGGGTGCCGCGCTTGATCAGTTCGTTGGCGATGATCAGCCGCTGGATCTCGGAGGTGCCCTCCCAGATCCGGTCCACGCGCAGCTCGCGGTACATGCGCTCGACGGGGTACGTGCGGTCGTAGCCGCGGCCGCCGAAGATCTGCAGGCAGCGGTCGGCGACCCGGCCGGCGGCCTCGCTGGCGGCGAGCTTCGCGGTGGAGGCCTTGGCGTGCAGCGTCTTGCGGTCGGTGTGCGGCTGGTCGGCCTCCCAGGCGACCTGGTGGGTGTAGGCCCGGTTGACCGCGATGTCCACGGCGCAGTCCGCGAGCATGCCCTGGATCAGCTGGTACGACGCGATCGGCGCCCCGAACTGCTCCCGCTCCACGGCCCAGTCGCGGGCGAGCCGGAGCGCGCGCTCGGCGGCGCCGACGGTGCGGGCCGCGATCATCAGGCGTTCGTCGGTGAACCATTCCTTGGTGAGCTCGTAGCCGTTGCCGACGCCGCCGAGCACATCCTCGTCGGCGACGAAGACGTCGGTGAAGGTGAACTCGGGATGCCCGTTGACGGCGGAGTGCATGAAGTGCGGGACCCGTGTCATCTCCACGCCGGGCGCGGCCCGGTCCACGAAGAACAGGGTGGGCTGCCGTTCCGGCCCCGCGTCCGCCTGCACCAGCAGGAAGTCGGCGATGTCGCCGCAGGTGACGAACCACTTCTCGCCGTTGAGCAGCCAGCCGCCGTCCGTGCGGGTGGCCGTGGAGGTGCCGGAGGACGGGTCGGATCCCGCGCCCGGCTCGGTGACGGCGAACGCGTCGAACTTCTCCGCGCGGATGACGGGCAGCAGGTACTTCTCGCGCTGCCGCTCGTCGCCGTACGCCAGGACGTTGGCAGGCCGCCAGGGGATGTCCCACAGGCAGTTGGTGACCTTGCCGAACTCCTCCTCGACGATGACCTGGTCGAGGAGGCTGAGGCCGGCTCCGCCCCATTCCGCGGGCATGTTGATGGCGTAGACGCCGGCGTCCATGGCGGCCCGGGTCAGTTCGGTGACGAGCTGCTGAGGCAGGGGGCCGCCTGCCTGCTCGGACTGGTCCTCGTAGCGCATCAGCAGGCGCGCGTAGTCGGTGGCGCGGCGCTTGAGGTCGGCTTGCTCGGGGGTGTAGCGCATGTCCATGGGGGCCTCTTCGGTCGGCTGGAGGGGCGGGGGCGGACGGCCCGGGCGGGGCGGGGCCGGGTCAGGCGAGCACGGCTCGGGAGTCGAGGGCGAGGACGCCGTGCGGGCCGACGAACAGGGGGTTGACCTCCATCTCGGCGATCTCCGGGTGGGCGGCGGCGAAGGCCGTGATCGTCTCGACGGCGGCCGCGGCGGCGGCGACGTCGACGGGCGGGCGGCCGCGCACGCCGTCGAGCAGGGCGGCGGTACGCAGTCCGCGCAGCAGGCTCAGGGCACGGTCGGCGGGTACGGGGGCCAGGGTGAAGGCGACGTCGTGCAGTGCCTCGGCGAGCACGCCGCCGAGGCCCACCATGGCGACCGGGCCGAACCGCGGGTCGCGGTTGACACCGACGATCAGCTCGACGCCGTCGGTCAGGTCCGCCATGGCTTCCACGGAGTAGGAGGGGGCGCCGAGCCGGGCGTGCATCTCTCGGAAGGCGGTGAGGAGTTCGCCGGGTCCGGCCAGGCGCAGGGCCACACCGCCGGCGTCGGACTTGTGCAGCAGATGGAGCGCCTTGAGCACGTAGGGGCCGGTGAACTCATCGGTGACCGCGCCCAGTTCGGCCTCGTCGTGGATCTCCCGGGCGGCCGGGAAGGCGAGTCCGGCCGCTTCGAGGGCCCTGCGGGTCTCCAGGTAGCCGACCTCCCGCAGCGCGGCCGCGGGCACGGGCAGGGGCGTGACGCCGGTGGCCAGTGCGCGGGGTGCCGTCGCGGCCAGGGCGCGGGCGGCGTCCTCGGTGGCGGCGAAGACCGGGATGCCGGCCGCCGTGAGGGTGCGGCAGCTGGGTGAGTCGGGATACATCGACTGCACCACGAGGGGTTTCGCGGTGGCGCGGTGCCGGGCGGCGATGAGGCGTGCGGCCTCCTGTTCCCCGTCCGCGAGCGCCGTGCCTCCTCCGCCGAGCCCGCCGTCGGCGGCCGCGTAGCCGCCGAAGTACCCGGTCATCAGGACGGCGTCGGTCTCCTCGGCGGCGAGCAGCGTGGCGACCGTCTGTGCGTAGGAGCCGGGGTCCTGCTCGCCCATCCCGGCGAGGTCCACCGGGTTGGCGACGGCCGACTGCTCCCACAGCGCCTCGCGCAGACTCCGCCGGGTCGCGTCCTGGAGTTCGGGCACGTGCAGGCCGGCCGCCTCGGTGGCGTCGGCTGCGACGACGCCGTGGCCGCCGCCGTCGGTGAGGACGGCGACCCGGCGTCCGGCCGCCCTGCGCCCGCCGTTCAGCGCGGCCAGGACCACGGTGAGTTCACGAGGGGTGGCCACCAGTTCCACACCGGCGTCGCGGCAGGCCGCACTCACCACGTCGGCCGAGGTGGTCAGTGCGCCGGTGTGCGACTGGGCGCTGCGCGCGGAGGCGTCGCCGCGTCCGGCGGTGAGCAGCACGACGGGCTTCCCGGCGTCGGCGGCCGCCTCGGCGAAGGCGCGGCCGTCGGCGAAGTCCTCGGCGTAGACGGCGATGGCCCGGGTGCCCTCGTGCCGGGCGCAGTCGGCGAGCAGGTCGACGAGGGTGACGTCGGCCTGGTTGCCGAGCGAGACGAACCGGGAGAAGCCGAGGCCGTGCGGGCGGAAGCGGAGCTGGAGTTCGAGGGCGAGGTTCCCGCTCTGGCTCAGGAGCGCGACGCCGCCGGATGTGAAGGTGTCGGAGGCCAGGAAGAGGTCGGTGGTGTTGTCCGCCAGGCCCAGGCAGTTGGGCCCGATCAGCACGGCACCGGCGGCACGTACGCGTTCGGCCACGGCGCGCTGGCGAGCGCGCCCCGCGTCGCCGGTCTCCGCGAAGCCGGCGGTGATCGCCACGATGGCCCGGGCCCCGCAGCGCAGTGCCTCGTCGACGGCGTCCTCGAAGCCCGCGGCGGGCACCGAGACCACCGCCAGGTCGACGGGCTCGCCGATCGCGCTCAGGCTGGGTGCGACGGTACGGCCGAGCACCGTGCCGCCACGCCGGTTGACCAGGTGCACGGGGCGGCGGCCGTTGGCGCGGAGGGCCTGCGCGGCGATGGCGTGGCCGTACTTGGCCGGGTCGTCGCTGGCTCCGACGACGGCGACGGAGATGGGGTCGAAGAGAGCCGACAGGTCGCGTCCCATGTCACTTCACCAGCCGCAGGGCGGAGTTCGGGCAGGCGGCGACGGCCGCCACGGCGGCGTCCTCGCCCCCCTGCGGGACAGTGCTCTCGCGCACCTGCGCGTAGCCCCACTCGTCGAGGTCGACCAGCTCGGGGGCGGGTTCCTGGCAGAGGCCGTAGCCCTGGCAGCGGGTGGAGTCCAGCAGGAGTTTCACGGCGCGTTCCTTTCGGTGCGGCGGGTGCGGGCGCGGTGTGGGGCGGGCACGGGCTCGGTGGCGAAGTGGGGGTGAGGGCAAGGTCGATGGGCGGGGCACAGGCTCGGTGGCGAAGTGGGGGTGAGGGCAAGGTCGATGGGCGGGGCACAGGCTCGGTAGCGGAGTGCGGGTGAGGGCAAGACCGTGGGGGGACGGGCTCGGTGACGGAGTGGGGTGAGGGAGAAGGCCGGGATACGGGTCAGGGCACCGGCACCGTGAAGCGGCGTCCGTCGGCGGGTGCGGGGTCCGCGCACGCCGGGCACACGGCGCTCCGGTGGGCGTCGACCCGGTCGGGGAAGTGGGTGAGGAGGCTGGCGACGACGCGGGCGGCGGCATCGAGCAGCCCGCAGGCTCCGCGGCCGGGCAGTTGCTGCGACCAGCGGCGCAGCCGGCCGGTCGCGTCCCCGTCCGCGTGACCGCGTGCGACGGCCGTGAGGGTGTCGGTCAGTGCACCGGTGCCGGAGACACACACTCCGCACTGCCGGGCGCTCTGTGCCGCGAGATAGGCAGCGGCCTCGGTGGCGAGGGCGACCGGGCAGTCCTCGGGGTGCAGGAAGTGCAGTGCTCCGCAGCCGAGCGCTCCGCCGGCCGCGCGCAGCCGGTCGTGATCGAGCGGGAGATCGGTCCAGCCCGCGCCGTGCAGGCCGCCGAACAGACCGCCCAGCAGCACGGCTTCGGCCCTGCCGTGGCCGCACAGATCGGCGAGGACCTTCAGGTGCGTACCGGCGGAGACCTCCGCCAGGGCCACCGTGCCGCCGGCGCCCGCCTCCGCGTGAGGACGGGTTCCGGCGCCCGACACGGTCACCAGATGGGCGCCGGCGACGGCCTCCGCGGCCTCGGGGTGCGTATGCGTCAGCGCGATGCGGGCCAGCGTCTCGACGTTGGCGACGAGGGTGGGTGCACCGCCGACTCCGCTCTCGAAGGGGCGCGGGGGTTTCGCCGTGGGCAGCGCCGGCCCGCCGTCGATGCGCCGCACGACCGCCGTCTCCTCCCCCGCGACATAGGCGTGCTCCGTCCTTACGACGTCGACGCGCAGCTCGGAGGGGCGCTCGTCGAGCGCTCGGCGCACGGCCCGCTCGGCGGGGGCGTCGGAGAGGTACACACAGCCACGCTCGGCACCGGTCATGGCCGCCGCGAGCCTGACGCCGTCCAGGACGACATGGGGTCGGTGACGCAGCAGCCACCGGTCCTTCACCGAGCCCGGCTCGCCCTCCTCGCCGTTGGCCACGACGACGGACGGGCCCGGTGCGTCCCGTACGGCACGGAGCTTGACGGCGGCGGGGAAACCGGCGCCGCCGCGGCCGCGCAGCCCCACGGCATCGATCCGGTCGAGCAACCGGCCGGGCACGGGCAGCGGCGCATAACCACCCGCGGCGAGGTATCGGGCGTGGTCCTCGCTGCCACCGGCCGGCCAGGCCCCGGACAGCAGGGGGGCGAGGAGGCCGGGCCGTCCTTCTGGGAGGAGGGAGAAGACACCGGTCATGCGGGGCTCCCGGGCTCGGAGTGGCCGAAGACGTCGATGGGGGCGGTGTGACCGCTGGGATCAGCAGGATCAACGGGACCGATGGGGCCAGTGGATCGAGAAGGATCGGATGATCCGGAGGCGTCGGACGGTCCGGAGGAACCAGATGACCGGGAAGGGCCGGACGGTCCGGAGGAACCGGATGGCCGAGAGGAACCAGACAGCCCGGAAGAACCAGATGACCGGGAAGGACCAGAAGGCCGGGAGGCCCCAGGCGGTCCGCAAGGGTCCGAAGGGCCGGACGGTCCGGGGACAGCTGCGCGGCCGGGCCCGCCGAGGGACCTCAGCCGTGCCAGCGCCTCCTCCAGATCCCGTCGCTGTGCGGCGGTGCGCGTGTAGCCGGCCCCGGGCAGGCCGATCAGCATGCGGTGGTGATCGAGGACGACCTCGCCGGCGACCAGCGCCGCGCCGGGATCGGCGCTCACCGGTCCCGCCGCCGCTTCGACCACCAGCTCGGTGACCTCGCCGAGGTAGCGCAGCCAGCCGCGCTGTGTGCCGCGCAGCACGAGCCGCTGTACACGGTTGCGTTCGGCGGCGAGGAGGGCCGCCCGCGGGCGGCCGTCCGCCGGGGACCGCAGGGCGGCCACCGCGGCGGGCAGTTCCTGTTCGGGCTCCGGCGTGAGCCCGAGCCATACGAGACTTCGGCGAGCGCTCATGCGTGCCTCCGGGGTCGCACCGTTCCCGGGCCCAGCAGGGACGGGACGGCGCGGCGATGGCATGGACGGGGAGGACGGCTCGGCGCCTGACGAGAAGGGCGGGGAGCCTGCGGGACGGGGTGGGTGCGCGGCCGGGGCCGTGCACCGCCCGGGGACCGAGGCGTCCGGATCCGGACGCCCGGTGTGGCGCGGACCGGGGGTCCGCGGGCTTGGGGAATGCGCCCGGGGCCCGTCTGCGGGCCTGGGCCATTCGCCTGCTCCGAGACTAACTAACTAATTAGTCAGGCCACAAGTCTTGACTTGATCCCGCCCTCGGCCCACTCTGACTAACCAATCAGTCAGCCGGATCGCGGCAGGTCCCGACGCCTGCTCAAGCCGCACCTGCCGCCCTTTCCGGGCACAGCCTCACCGCCCGTCGCCGCCGTCGCGGCGCGGAGGAGGACCTCATGAACCCGCCGACCACCCGGGCAGCCGACCCCGTCTCCCCTGCCCCGTCGCCGCCACCCCCTGAGCAGCCCGTACAGCCCGAGCAACCCGGGCACCTCGGACTCCCCGGGGAAGCGCTGCCCGCGCGCTACTACACCGACCCGGCCGTCTCCGAGGCCGAGACCGACCGGATCTTCGCCAAGTCCTGGCAGCTCGTCTGCCACGAGTCCGACCTCCCCGAACCCGGCGCACGGCTGACCGCCACCGCCGCCGGCCGGGAAGTGCTGGTCGTCCGCACGGAGGACGGCGGACTCGCAGCCCACCTCAACGTCTGCAGGCACCGCGGCACCCGTCTGGTCACCGGGCCCGAGCCGTCCGGCAAGGCGATCCGCTGCCCGTACCACGGCTGGACCTACAAGCTGGACGGACGGCTCGTCGGTGCCCCCGAGGCGCGCCGCATCCCCTGCCTCGACAAGCCCAAGCTCGGGCTGCATCCCGTCAACGTGGAGTCCTTCCTCGGCTTCGTCTTCGTCAACCTCGACATGGAGGCGACGCCGCTGGCGGAGAGCTGCGCCGGTCTCGCCGAAGCCGTCGGCCGCTACGCCGGGTCCGGCCTGGTCCCCATCGGCAAGCACCGCATCCACGACCTGGCGGGCGGCGAGGAGCAGAACGCCAACTGGAAGGTGATCGTCGACAACTACCTGGAGGGCTATCACGTCCCCGTGGCCCACCCCGCGCTCATGCGACTGCTCGACTACCAGGCGTACACCGTGGACGTTCAGGAGAACTACGTCCTGTTCGAGTCCCCGCTGCGCGACAAACCCTCCTCGAACTGGACGGAACGCCTCTACCAGCGCCTCGCCACCCCGATGCCGGGACTGGACGAGGCCGACCGGCGTGTGTGGCGGTACGCGGTGATCTACCCGAACACGCTCATCGACTTCTACCCTGACCACGTGCTCGCGTGGACCGCCCTGCCCACCGCCCAGGACCGGGCGGCGATCCCCGGTGGCTTCTACACCCGGCACGGGGAGAGCATGCGCACCCGGCTGGCCCGTCGGCTCAACATCCACATCGGCTGGGTCACCAACGACGAGGACGCCGAACTGGTGGAGCGCGTGCAGGCCGGACTCACCACGCCCGGTTTCGAGCCCGGGCCGCTGTCGCTGCGCGAGGCCGCCGTGGGCTGGTTCGCCCGCCGGGTCCGGGACGACCTCGAGGCGGCCACGCAGTGACGTCCTCGCGCATGCCCGACGCCGCACGCCTGCGGTCGGGCTTACCCCTCCCCCGCTGACGCACGTCGCACCCTCCCCAGACCGGTCTTCACTACGGAGTCAGGGCCTCCGTGAGCCGACCAGCCGGTCCCGCCCTGGAGTTGTGCCGTTCCTCGACGGAGAGGACGTTCCATGTCCCCCGAGGTACCACCGCCGAACCGACGCGCCGTGCTGCGGGCAGGCGCCTTCGGCCTGCTGGGCGCCGCGGCCGGCGGCTGCGGGTTCATGCCCGCGAAAACCCCCGACGCCCGGCAGCTCGCCCCCGTCCGGCCGCACGTCGACGGCGATCTCGTCTACTTCAACTGGGCCGACTACGTCGACCCGTCCGTCTTCAAGGGCTTCGAGAAGGAATACGGCGTCAAGGTCATCCAGTCGAACTTCGACTCGATGGAGGGCATGGTCGCCAAGCTCAACGCCGGCAACCGCTACGACATCGTCTTCCCTACGGCCAAATGGGCCCAGCGCCTGGTCCGGGGCGGCCGGCTGCGGCGCATCGACCACTCCCGGCTCACCCACGCACACGCGATCTTCGGCAAGTACGCCTACTTCGCCGACCCCTGGTACGACCCCGGCTCCGCGCACACCGTCCCCTTCACGGCGTACAAGACCGGCATCGGCTGGCGCCGCGACAAGATCGGCGATCTGACCGGCTCCTGGAAGGACCTGTGGAGCGACAAGGCCAGGGGCAAGGTCTTCCTGCTGGACGACCGCGACGAGGTCCTCGGCATGGGCGCCCTCGAACTCGGCCTGAAGGTCAGCACCGGCGACAGGGGCGACCTCGACCGCATCACCTCCCTGCTCGGCACCCTGCGACCGCGCCTGCGCGGCTTCTCCAGCGACAGCTACAACAACCTCCTCAACGGCAACGCGTTCATGACGCAGGCGTGGAGCGGCGACATGGCCGCCATGCTCAACCAGGCCAAGGACCCCTCCGTCTTCGGCTTCCAGGCGCCCCGGGAGGGCACGCCGATCAACTCCGACTGCTACGCCATCCCCTGGAACGCCGCCCACCCCGGCACCGCGATGCTCTTCATCGACTACATGCTGCGGCCGGAGAACGTGAAGAAGAACATCGAGTACATCGGCTATCCGATGCCGGTGGCCGGCACCGAGAAGACGTACGCCGACCTGGTCAAACCCTTCCCGGAGTGCCTGGTCACCGAGGACGACCTGAAGGCGGACCTGTTCTTCCGCAACGGCAGCCGCGCGGCGGAGGACGCCCGCGACACCGCCTGGACCCATGTGAAGGCGGGCTGACATGGCACTGCTGCGTCACCGCTCCTCGCCCGCCCGCCGTCGCGGCCCGGACGCCACCGGCACCCGCATATGGACCTGGTTCATGCTGCCCGGCACCCTGTGGATGACCGGCTTCCTGATCGCCTCTCTGGTGCTCGTCGCCGTTCTCGCGGTGGGGACCACCGACGACCTCGGCAACCCCCGCTTCGGCTTCGACCTGTCCGGCGTGCGCGCCCTCGCCGACCCCGCGTACACCGAGGTCCTGGCCCGCTCCCTCGGCTACGCCCTGCTGACCTGCGCGATCTGCCTGCTGATCGCCTATCCGGTGGCGTACACCATCGCCCTGCACGGCGGACGGTACAAGCACGCGCTGATCGCCGCGATCGTGGTGCCGTTCTTCGCCAACTACCTGGTCCGGATGTACGGCTGGTCGGCGGTCCTGTCCGACGACGGCCCCGTGCTGCGCGCCCTGCGCGCCGTGGGAGTGGCCGACGGCGGCACGAAGATCCTCAACACCGGCGTCGGCGTGGTCGCGGGACTCGTCTACGGCTTCGTCGTCTTCATGATCATCCCGCTGTACGCAGCTCTGGAACGGCTGGACGTCTCGCTCATCGAGGCGGGCCGCGACCTGTACGGCGGTCCGGTCCGCACCTTCTTCTTCGTCACCCTGCCCGCGACCCGGCAGGGCGCGGCGGCCGGGCTCGTCCTGGTCTTCCTGCCGGCCATGGGCGACTTCGTCAGCGCACAGCTCATGGGAGGCCCGGACCAGATCATGATCGGCAACCTGATCCAGGACAAGTTCTTCCAGGGCCAGAACTGGCCGCTGGGCTCCGCGCTCACGATGCTGCTGATGCTGGTCCTGCTGGTCGGCATGTTCGGTTACCTGCGGCGCACCCGCAAGGACGAGGCGGAGGCACGCCGATGACCCTGCTGCGCCTGCCCTCCGCCACCGCCCCGGCCCGTCCGACCGCCCGGACCCGTACGCGACGTGGCCGTGCCGCCCGCAAGCCCCGCGTTCTCATCGCCGTGACAGCGGTCTTCTTCGCGCTGCTCTACCTGCCCATCGGCGTCGTCGCCCTGTTCTCCTTCAACTCCAGGAAGTCCCTGACCGTCTTCGGCGGGTTCAGCCTGCGCTGGTACCGGGCCTTCGCCCACGACGACGTCCTCATCTCGTCGCTGGGCACCAGCCTGCGGATCTCGCTGGTGGCGATGGCCGGTTCGGTGGTCCTCGGGGTGGCGCTCGCGCTCGGTCTGGTCCGCTGCCGCACCCGGCTCGGATCGCTGGCCGGACTGGTCATGCTGGTGCCGCTGATCACGCCGGAGATCGTCACCGGTGTCGCGTCGATGCTGCTCTTCAAGGGGCTGGGCGTCGCCCTGTCCACCGGCACGGTGATGCTCGCGGAGATCACCTTCTCCATCTCCTACGTGACGGTCATCCTCCGGTCCCGGGTGGCCGCGCTGAACCCGGAGGTGGAGGAGGCCGCGATGGACCTCGGCGCCACCCGCTGGCAGGCGGTACGGCTGGTCACCCTGCCGGCCCTGCTGCCCGCGGTCCTGGCCAGTGCCGTACTGGTCTTCGCCCTGGTCTTCGACGACTTCGTCCTCGCCTACTTCACCACCGGCGTCGACCCCCAGCCGCTGTCCGTGCGCATCTACTCGGCGATCCGCTTCGGGGTGCAGCCCACGATCAACGCGGTCGGCACGCTCATGCTCGCGGGCTCGATCTGCCTCATCGCCCTGGCCCTGTTCATCCCGCGCCTCTTCGGCCGCCGCGGCGGCCTCGACATCCTCTCCGGAGAGTGACCCATGGACGCGACCCCTGCCGTCCGGCTCGACGGCGTCTCCAAGCAGTTCGCCGACTCCTACGCCGTCCACCGTCTCGACCTCGACATCGAGGCCGGCCACTTCTTCTCCCTGCTGGGCCCCTCCGGCTGCGGCAAGACCACCTCGCTGCGCATGATCGGCGGTTTCAGCAACCCCACCGAGGGGTCGGTGCTGCTCGCCGGAGAGGACGTGACCGCGCTGCCGCCCAACCGGCGCAACGTCAACACGGTGTTCCAGAGCTACGCCCTGTTCGACCATCTGAGCGTCGCCGACAACGTGGCCTTCGGTCTCAAGCGCAAGGGCGTCACCAAGACCGAGATCCGCCAGCGCGTCGGCGAGATGCTGGAGCTGGTCCAGCTCGCCGGGCTCGCCGACCGGGGGCCCCGCACGCTCTCCGGCGGCCAGCGCCAGCGCGTCGCGCTGGCCCGCGCGCTGGTCAATCGTCCGGCCGTCCTGCTCCTGGACGAGCCGCTGGCCGCCCTGGACCTGAAGCTGCGCCGGCAGATGCAGGTGGAGCTGAAGCAGATCCAGCGCGAGGTCGGCATCACCTTCGTCTTCGTCACCCACGACCAGGACGAGGCGCTGACGATGTCCGACCGGATCGCGGTGATGAACGAGGGGCGCATCGAGCAGTGCGGCACCCCCGAGGACGTCTACGAACACCCCGCCACCCAGTTCGTCGCGTCCTTCATGGGCACCTCCAACCTGATGACCGGCACCTACCGCAGCGGTGAGGTCGCGCTGGACCAGGGGCCCGCCCTGCCCGTCGGCGCCCGCACCGGCATCGCGGACGGCACCGCGGTGAGCGTGTCCGTGCGCCCCGAGAAGATCTGGCTGTCGGACTTCGAACCGGGCATGTCGATGCTGAGCGGTGTCGTCCGCGACACCGTGTACAGCGGCCCGACCACGACCTATCTGATCGAACTCGCCCCGGGCGTCACGCTGTCGGTGCTGGAGCAGAACACGGCCCGCGCCCGCATGGAGGACCGCTGGAACGGCGGCGAGACGGTGGAGTTCGGCTGGCGGCCCGAGCACTGCCTCGTCCTGGCCTGACCCCACCCCGGAACGGAAGCGAAGCTCATGCATCACGACGTGATCGTGCTCGGCGCCGGGCTCGCCGGGCTGTCGGCCGCCCGGGACCTGGCGGCCGCCGGCACCGACGTGCTCGTCCTGGAGGCCCGGGACCGCGTCGGCGGCCGGGTCGAGCAGACCCGGACGTCCGACAGCCGCACCGTCCAGCTGGGCGGCGAAGTGGTCGGCCGCGGGCACACCGCCTATCTCCGACTCGCCGGGGAACTCGGCCTGAAGCTGGTCCCCAGCTATGTCGAGGAGCCCGGCCGCATCACCCGTGCCACCCCTGAGGGCCGCTCGGCCGGCGAGCCTCCGCACTGGTTCGGCCCCGGGGACGCGGCCCTCCATGAGCGGCTCGGCGCGGAGTTCGCCGCCCTGGCCGCCACGGTCGACCCCGACGCCCCCTGGTCGCACCCGGACGCCGCCGTCCTGGACCGGCTGTCCGTGGCCGACTGGCTGCGCTCCCAGGAGGCCACGCCGACCGTGGTGCGCCTGTGGGACATCGGCCAGCTCGCCCTGGCCGGAGGTTCCTACGAGCGGATCTCCCTGCTGGCCGCGCTCCGCAAGAGCGCGGCGGTCCCCGGCTCGGGCACGGGCGACTACGACTACGACGACTGGGAGGGGCTCCGGCTGGAGGCGGGCTCGGCCACACTCGCCGAGGTCATGGGCCACGAGCTGGGCCCGCGCATCCGGCTCGGCTCCCCCGTCGCCGCCCTGACGATACGCCCCGGGCGCAGCGCGGTGCGCCTGGTCACCGGCGAGGTGCTCACCGCCGGGGCCGTGATCAGCGCCCTTCCGGCGGGTCCCCTGCGGTCCGTCGCCGTCAGCGGTGTGAGCGAGGCCCGCCTCGCCTCCCTGTACCGGCAACGCCATGCGACGGCCGCGAAGTTCGCCGCCGTGTACGAGCGTCCCTTCTGGCGGGACAGCGGGCTGAACGGCCTGTCGGAGTGCGAGGGGGTGCTGGGCAGCACCTGGCCGCAGAGCGAGGGTGTCCTCTCGGCGCTGATCCCGCCCGAGCGCTACGGCGTCCTGCTCGGCACCCCGCCCCACCGGCGCACCCCCGAACTGCTCGGCGAGATGGCCGCCCTGTTCGGTGACGAGGCGCTCCGGCCGACCGACTGCCACCTGCGGCTGTGGGGCACCGATCCCTGGGCGCAGGGCTACGTCACCCAGTGGCCGCCGGGCGAGGTGATGGCGGTCGGCCCGCTGCACGGCACCCATGAACCGCCGTTCTACGTCTGCGGCTCCGACCAGTGGGTCGCCGGATACATGGAGGGCGCGGTGCGCACCGGCCGGGCCGCCGCCCAGGAGGCCCTGCGCCGTGGCTGACACCGAACGCCCCACCACCGTCCTCAACCACGTCGGCGGCAAGGACCTGCCGGCCCTCTCGGGGGCCACCACCGGGCTGATCGACCCGGCCACCGGCCGCGAGCACGGCACGGCCCCGCTGTCCGGTCCGCAGGACGTGGACGCGGCCTGCGAGGCGGCCCAGGAGGCGCTGCCCGGCTGGTCGGCCCGGACTCCGGCCGAGCGCCAGTCCGCGCTGCTGGGCATCGCCGACGCCCTGGAGCGGGAGGCCGATGCGCTGGCGGACGCCGAGGTGGCCGACACGGGCAAGCCGCGTGCCCTGTTCCTGGCGGACGAACTGCCCGCGATCGTGGACGTGCTGCGGTACTTCGCCGGGGCCGCCCGGAACCTTCCGGGTGCCGCTGCCGCGGAGTACACGCCGGGGCGCACGTCCGTCCTGCGGCGCGAGCCGGTCGGTGTGTGCGCCCAGATCACCCCGTGGAACTACCCTCTGATGATGGCGGTGTGGAAGGTCGCTCCCGCGCTCGCCGCCGGCAACACCGTCGTCCTGAAGCCGTCCGACACCACGCCGTCGTCGGCCGTGCTGCTGGCCCGGCTGGCCGCCGCGCATCTGCCGCCCGGCGTGCTCAACGTGGTGTGCGGCGACCGAGGCACCGGGCGCCACCTCGTCGCCCACCCGTACGTCCGGCTGGTGGCCCTCACGGGCAGTGTCCGCGCCGGGCAGGAGATCGCCGCGGCAGCGGCCGGTGACCTCAAGCGGCTCCACCTGGAGCTGGGCGGCAACGCACCGGTGCTCGTGCACGAGGACGCCGATCTCGACGACGCGGTCGAGCAGTTGTCGTCGTTGGCGTTCTACAACGCGGGGCAGGACTGTACGGCTCCCAGCCGGATCCTGGTCGACCGGCGGATCCACGACACCTTCCTGAACCGCCTCGCCGTCCGGGCCGCCGGGCGGGCACCCGGCGGTCCGGACGATGCCGACGCCGCCTTCGGTCCGCTGGCGCACGCCGCCCAACTCGCCTCGGTGAGAGGTCTGCTGGGGCGCCTGCCGGACCATGCGGAGATCGTCGCCGGCGGCGCGGTCCTGGACCGTCCCGGCTACTTCCACGAGGCCACGGTGGTCGCGGGGGTCCGGCAGGACGACGAGATCGTGCAGAGCGAGGTGTTCGGCCCGGTCGTCACCGTGCAGCCGTTCACCGACGAGTCCGAGGCGCTCCGCCTGGCGAACGAGGTCGTCCAGGGGCTCGCCGCGAGCGTGTGGACCCGCGATCACGACCGCGCCATGCGCGCGAGCCGTGCGCTGCGTACCGGCATCGTCTGGGTCAACACCCACGGCACGACGGTCTCGGAGATGCCGCACGGCGGCGTGCGCCACTCCGGCTACGGCAGCGACCTCTCCTTGGCCGGTCTGCTCGACTACACGCAGGTCAAGCACGTCATGCTGTGACCCCGACGTGCGCAGGCGGCGGTACCCGGCACGGGTGCCGCCGCCCGGGTGCGGCTTGTTCACGCCTGGCCGGACTCCAGGATCTTCTTGAGGGCGGCCAGTTCGGTGTCGACCAGGTCGACCTGCTTCCTGAACTCGGCTTCGGCCAGGGTCGGCGGCCGATAGAAGGTGATCATGAATTCGGCGCCGTCGCCGTTGGGCACCACGCGGGCCGGGACGCTCCAGGCGGCGGTGTCGTCCACGAAGTCGTGGTCGAGGATGCCGTACTCGGCGTCGGGGCGCAGGCGCAGCCTGGCCGGGCCCAGCGGGGTGGACATGCGCCACCAGTCGGGGTCGTCGGTGGCTTCGATGGCCTGGACGTTGACCACGGCCCACTTGGGCCAGTTCGCGGGGTCGGCAAGAAAGGCGAAGACCTGCGCGCAGGGGCACTCGATGCCCACGGTCTTGGTGATGGAGGTCGCGATGCTCATCGTGTGCTCCTGTCAGAGGGTGTTGTGCTGTGCTGTGGGACGGGCTCGCCCACCAGGCGCCGGATCCACTCCTCCAGCTGCCCGCGCTGACCGGGGTCGAGCGTGCCGAAGAAGTGGGCCTCGTTGAGGTCGGCGATGGCGGCCAGGACCGGCACGAGGTCGCGGCCCTCGGGGGTCAGGACGAGCCGGACGGTGCGCCGTGAGGCGGGGTCCGGCTCGCGGCCCATCAGCCCCTTGGCCGCGAGACGGTCGACCAGGCGGGAGACGGCCCCGGGGTCGATGTCCATGTGTGCGGCCACGGCCTTGGTCGTGTCGTGGCCGTGGAAGACGCTGGTCATCACGCCCCACTGGGAGACCGTGACGTCATGCTTGCCGAGTTCGGCCTCGAACCGGCTGTGGACCTCGTCGGACAGGCGACGAAGCCAGTAGCCGAGATGGTCATGGAGTCCACTTGTCGTACTCACACCTCCACGATGATTGTCGCGACAACTCTTGTCAAGGCAATCTTGCATGAGCATCGATCCGCGACCGACACCTCCACCCCTCGCCGGCCCGGACGGACGGGCCGGATCCGGTGGACAGGATCCCCCGCCCTCCCTATTGTTCGTTCGAACGAACAGAACTGGAGGGTAGCTGTGCACATTGCCGGGGCAACCGTTCTGCTTACCGGAGTCACGGGCGGCATCGGCGGCTCGATCGCCGCCGAGATATCCGCCCGCGGTGCGGATCTCATCCTCACCGGGCGGCGGCGCGAGGCGCTGGAACCGCTCGCCGAGCGCTATGGCGCGCGCACGGTCCTGGCCGACCTCGCCGACCCGGACGACGTCCAGCGCCTCGCGCACGAGGCGGCCGGCACGGACATCCTCATCGCCAACGCTGCCCTGCCCTCCAGCGGCGACGTGCTCGACTACACGCCCGCCCAGATCGACCGGGCGCTCGCGGTGAACCTGCGGGCACCTGCGGTGCTGGCGCGGCTGCTCGCTCCGGGCATGGTGACGTCGGGGCGGGGACACCTCTGCTTCGTCGGATCCCTGTCGGGGATGGCGGCCACCAAGTCGTCGTCCATGTACAACGCGACGAAGTTCGGGCTGCGCGGCTTCTCGCTGGGCTTCCGCCAGGATCTGCACGGCACGGGCGTCGGCGTCTCGATCGTCCAGCCGGGCTTCGTACGCGACTTGGGGATGTTCGCGAAGACGGGGTCACCGACGCCCGGCGGTGTCCGCACGGTGTCGCCCGAGCGGGTCGTCAAGGGCGTGATTCGGGCGATCGAACGCGATGTCGCCGAAATCAACGTGGCTCCCCCCGAGTTGAAGTTCCTCACCCGGATCGCCTCGCAGTTCCCGGGATTCGCCGAGCGTGTGCAACGGCTGGCGGGGGCGGACCGGACCCTGAACGCGATCGTGGCGGCGCAGCGGTCGAGTCGCTGAGCCGTCGGCGACGGCCGCCCGTACCAGGGCATCTCACTGTGGCCAGATTAGTCGTCTGACGGGCGTCAGAACGCCGCAATACTCAGGGCTGGGCAATCCGTCCCAAACTCCCGCCTTCGGAAGGCACCTGATGTCTCAGCCCAGTGTTCCCACGACCGCAGTGCTCGACGCCTGGCTGTCGGGCGCCGAGAGCGCCTTCGGCCGGCCCAACCCCGCCGGGCCGCTCTACGTCGGCGGCAGAGCCGCCGAGGCCGCACTGACCGACCCGAGCGACTCCCTCTACGGCTTCTGCTCCAGCCCGAGCGGGTCGCACGGCAGCTGGTGCTGCTGATCGCCCGTCGCGCCTTGAGGTTCGCACGACCTGAGCGCGGTGGAACTGCTGCTCACGCAGTTCCACCGCGCCTTCTTCTCCGGGCGCCCGGCGGGGCGCGAACGCACGGCGATCGGGAGGGTGCACGGTGAGCGGTTCGGTGCCGCAGGGCGGGGACGAGTCGGAGTGGTTCGCACGGCCGGTAGGGACCCTGGCCCGGCCCTGGCGGGAGGAACTGGCCCGGCGGCTGGCCGCCGTCGACGGCCTGGCCCCGGAGGAACGGGACACCCTCCTGGAGGCCGGCCACACCGCTCTGCTCAGATCACTGCACGCCAAACTCTCCCGGCTGTTCCTGATCGAACTGCATGCACTGCGCATGGCCCAGGGTGCGGCGTGCGATGCCGAGGGGGCCGGGGACGACTCCGACAGGCGGACATGGGCCGCGTTCATCGAACTGGCCGACGAGGAGGGCTACCTCGACAAGCTGACCGGACGGTATCCGACCGTAGGTGCGCGGGTCGCGTCGGTGGCGCGGCTGTCCGTGGCGGCGACGGCCGCGTTCGCGGGGCGGCTCGCGGCGGACCGCGCACTGCTGACCCCGCTGCTCGGCCGGCCCGCGGGGCGCATCCGTGCCGTGGAGTTCGGGGCGGGCGACAGCCACCGGGGCGGCCTCACCGTCAGCCGTGTCGACTTCGCCGGCGCGCACGTCATGTACAAGCCCCGGCCGTCGGAGGCCGACGTGGCGCTGGGCGCGCTGCTGGACGAGCTGTTCGCGGACTTCCCCGGTGCCCCCGCGCCGGACGAGCGCATCCGGGTGCCGCGGACGCTGGCGCGTGAGGGCTACGGCTGGACGGAATTCGTTCGCCATCGCTACTGCGCCGACGACGCCGAACTCGCGGCGTTCTACCGCAACATGGGCCACTGGCTGGCGGTCCTGCGCTTCTGCGGCGGCACCGACATGCACGCCGAGAACATGATCGCCACCGGCCCCGTGCCGGTCATCGTGGACGCCGAGACGCTCTTCGACGCCCCGGCGCCCTTTCCGCCCAGCGGCCGGGGCGACGCGGTGGACGTGGCGGCGGCGGCCATCCGCCGCACGGTGCTGCGCACCGGGCTGCTGCCGGTACGCGGCACGGGCTTCGCCCTCGGGGGCGTGGACATCTCCGGTGTGGGGGCACTGCCCGGCCAGCAGCCGCTGATCCCGAACCCGGTGATCGCCGACGGCGGCACCGCGGCCGCCCGTTTCCAGGTGGACCTGGTGGCGATGCCCACCGCCGGCAACCATCCGCACCCCACCCCCGTGCTGAGCCGGTACTGGGACCGGATCCTGGCCGGCTTCCGGGAGATGACCGCGCATCTGCGCCGCCCCGGCGTCGACCCGTACCGGCTGCTGTCCCGCTTCGAGGGCGCCCGGGCCCGGCGCATCCTGCGGCCGACGCAGGCATACGTCGACATCGGCCGGATGCTGTGGCACCCGGCGTCGCTGCACGACGAGGCGGCGGCCGTCGAGCGGGCCCGCGACATCCTGCGGCGCAACGCCGAGGTGCTGCCCGGCGCGCCGACGGACCGCGCGGCCATCGACGAAGAGATCGCGGACCTGCTGGCCGGTGACGTCCCCATGTTCGGCTTCACCGTGGACGCGACCGCCGTGCGCGCCACGGTCGAGGACTGGCGCACCGCCGACTTCCCGCTGGAGGAGTCGGTGATCCAGGACGCGCTGGTGGGCGCGTACCTCAACGAGCGTTCGCTGCCCGCGCGGGTGCAGGCCGCGGCCCGCGACCCGCACGCCCGGAACCGGGAGCGGCGCCGGCGCACGCTGGCCGCCCACCTGGTGCGGCGGCTGTGCGACGGCGCGGTGCGCGGCGAAGACGGTACGGCCACCTGGATCAGCCCCGTCTTCACCCCCGCGGGGTGGTCGATCAGGGTGCTGCCCGCCGACCTCTACACGGGACAGGGCGGGGTCGCGCTGACGCTGGCGGAGTACGGTGCCGAGGTGCGGGCCGGGCGGGCGGACGAGGTACCCGGCGTGACCGAGACCTTCGAGGGCGCCCTGCGCGTGCTGATCAGCACCGAGGACTCGACGCCGACGCCGTCGGCCGGGGCGTTCAGCGGCGCCGCGTCACAGGTGTGGACATGGCTGGCCCTGCACCGGGTGCTCGGTGAGGACCGGATGCTGGAGCGGGCCGCCGCACGGGCACTGCTGCTGGAGGGCCCTCTGGTCGACGACGACGTGGAGGTGGACCTCCTCAACGGGGCGGCCGGCGGCGTCGTCCCGCTGCTCGACCTGGCCTCGGCGACCGGACAGGACCGCTGGCTGGGCACGGCGGCCCGCATCGGCCGCCGACTGGCCGCGACCGCCACGGTCGATGCCGCCGGCGCCCGCTGGACGACCCGGCTCAACCCCGAGGGCATCGGCGGCTTCGCACATGGCGCGACCGGCATCGGCTGGGCGCTGGCCCGGCTCGCCCTCAGCGGGGCGGGGTCCCCGGTCGAGCGGCGCGACTGGAAGCGTCTGGCCGAGCTGGCCTTCGCCTACCAGGAGTCCCTCTGGCAACCCGCCCACGGCAACTGGCTCGACGTCCGCATCGGCGCCGAGGAGGACTTCTTCACCAGCTGGTGCCACGGCAGCGCGGGGATCGGGATCGGCATGCTCGACCTGCACCGGCGCACCGGCGATCCCGCCCGCCTCGACATGGCCCGCCGCGCCGCGCGCGCCTGCGCCGCCGAGGGCTTCGGCTGGAGTCACACTCTGTGCCACGGCGACCTCGGCCTCTGGCAGTTCCTCACGGCCCTGGACTTCGGTGACCCCGACGATCTCGACGGTGAGATCCTCACCAGCCTCGAGCAGCGCGGCCCGGTCGGGGGCCTGGCCCGCGAGGCGTTCTCCCCCAGCCTGATGTCGGGACTGTCGGGAGTCGTCCACACCCTGCTCCGCATGCACCGCGGGACCCGCCTGCCCGATCCCCTCCTCCTCGACTGACCGGCCCGCCCGCCGGGAGGCGGATCACGCGCCGGCGGCGGCCCTGCGCTGTGCCTGCTCGAACTCGGTCAGCGCGTCGCCGCCGGCCTGCCAGGGCCAGGGGGTGGCGATGCCGCCGAGCGCCTCGAAGGCCGCACGGGCTTCGTGGCGCCGGTCGGCGGCCATCAGCGCGTAGGCGAGGATGTTGAGGTCGGCCAGAGCCCTGGCGTGACGGAGGAATCCGGGCTGCACCCAGGTGTGGGCGACGCGGTCGAGGGCCTGGGCCGCCATCGCCTGGGACCAGTGGTTGCGTGCCACCAGCGCTTCGAAGCCGCCCCGGTCGAGGACGGAGTGGTACTGGAAGACCTGGGCGGTCAGTTCCGTCGCCGCGCAGGGCATGTTGGCGGGCATGCGCGCGCACAGGGCGTCCACGAACTCCAGGACCTGGATGCGCGAGCCCGCTTCCTGCGGGGTGAGGTAGCCCAGCATGTTCAGGTAGGCCTCGCGGTTCCAGCGGTCGCGCGCCAGCACCTCGTTCCACACGCCGAACACCTGCGGCTGCTCCCAGCGTTCCAGGCGTGCCGCTCCCAGAACGACGACCCAGGGGGTGGGGTCCTGCGGAGCGAGCTCGGCCGCCCGAAGACAGCTGTCGATGACACCGGCCGCGTCGTCCAGGCCCCCCTGGGCGCGGGCGCGGGCCACCTCGCTCCAGGCGTACAGCATGAGTGCGTCCGCGCTGCGCGGCTCGCGCGTGGCCCAGGAGCGCGGCAGATGCGATCCGGCCAGGAAGTCCGCGAGGACGCCCATGCGGTGCGCCCGGCGGTCCCAGTCGCCCGGGTCGCGCTCCAGCAGACGGGAGATCTGCGCCACGCACAAGTCCGTGGTCGCGATCGTTCCCGTCCTCGTGGTCGCCAGCAAGGACTTCAGGAGTTTGCCCAGTTCCTGGTCGTCGAGTTCCAGGGCAAGGCGGGACCTTCTGCGGCGACTGGAAAGAAAAGCCATGACCGGAGACTAAAGAGGACGGGGATTCGCACAAGACCTGAGCCAAGATCGTTATGAATTACACGTCTCATCTGGGGTTACTCGCTCGTATGCCGATACGGAAGCCCATGGATCCACCCGTCGCCGGCCCACCACGAAAATGCGCTCGGTGCACTTGTTGCATGGGTGTGCTCTTCTGCTTCGGTCCGCCCGGGCTGATGCGGCCGCCGCCGCTGAACGCCCACGGAGCGACGCCTGCCGTGCGCCGTGCCGTGCCGGACGGCGCGTGCGCACCGCGTCGGGGAGGCGACGGACCAGGCAGTGGCCCGGGTCGTCCGGGCCACTGCGCGCCGTCCCGGCGTGACCTCGGTCAGGCGCCGATGTAGGCCGCGAGGTGCTCGCCGGTGAGGGTGGAGCGGGCGGCGACGAGGTCGGCGGGGGTGCCCTCGAAGACGATCCGGCCGCCGTCGTGGCCGGCACCGGGGCCGAGGTCGATGATCCAGTCGGCATGCGCCATGACCGCCTGGTGGTGCTCGACCACGACGACCGACTTCCCGGAGTCCACGAGCCGGTCGAGCAGGCCGAGCAGCTGTTCCACGTCGGCGAGGTGGAGGCCGGTGGTCGGCTCGTCGAGGACGTAGACCCCGCCCTTGTCCCCCATGTGGGTGGCCAGCTTGAGCCGCTGCCGCTCGCCGCCGGAGAGCGTGGTGAGCGGCTGGCCGAGAGTGAGATAGCCCAGCCCGACGTCGGCGAGCCGTTCGAGGATCTTGTGCGCGGCCGGTGTACGCGCCTCGCCGGCGCCGAAGAACTCCTCGGCCTCGTCCACCGACATGGCGAGCACCTCGCTGATGTCGCGGCCGCCGAGACGGTATTCGAGGACCGAGGCCTGGAACCGCCTCCCCTCGCACTCCTCGCACGGGGTGGCGACACCGGCCATCATCGCCAGGTCGGTGTAGATCACGCCGGCACCGTTGCAGGTGGGGCAGGCGCCCTCGGAGTTGGCGCTGAACAGCGCCGGCTTGACGCCGTTGGCCTTCGCGAACGCCTTGCGGATCGGGTCGAGCAGGCCCGTGTACGTCGCCGGGTTGCTGCGCCGCGAGCCGCGGATGGGGCTCTGGTCGACCGAGACCACCCCTGCGTCGGCGGGGATCGAACCGTGCACCAGCGAACTCTTGCCGGAGCCCGCGACACCGGTGATGACGGCCAGCACGCCGAGCGGGATGTCCACGTCGACGTCGCGCAGGTTGTGCGTCGTCGCGCCGCGGATCTCCAGGGCGCCGGCGGGCTTGCGCACCGACTCCTTGAGGCGGGCCCGGTCGTCGAAGTGGCGGCCGGTGATGGTGCCGCCGGCCCGCAGCCCCTCGACGGTGCCCTCGAAGCAGACGGTGCCGCCGCCCGTACCGGCGCCGGGGCCGAGGTCGACGACGTGGTCGGCGATCGCGATCGTCTCCGGCTTGTGCTCCACGACGAGCACCGTGTTGCCCTTGTCCCGCAGCCGCAGCAACAGGTCGTTCATCCGCTGGATGTCGTGGGGGTGCAGGCCGATGGTGGGCTCGTCGAAGACATAGGTGACGTCGGTGAGCGAGGAGCCGAGGTGGCGGATCATCTTGGTGCGCTGCGCCTCACCGCCCGACAGGGTGCCCGCGGGCCTTTCGAGCGAGAGGTAGCCGAGGCCGATCTCCACGAACGAGTCGAGGGTGTGCCGCAGCGCGCCGAGCAGCGGCGCCACCGCCGGCTCGTCGAGGTCGCGGACCCAGGCGGCCAGGTCGCTGATCTGCATCGCGCAGGCGTCCGCGATGCTGATCCCCTTGATCTTCGACGACCGGGCCGCCTCGCTGAGCCGGGTGCCCTCGCACTCGGGACAGGCGGTGAAGGTGACCGCCCGGTCGACGAACTCCCGGATGTGCGGCTGCATCGCCTCCCGGTCCTTGGAGAGCATCGACTTCTGGATCCGCGGGACCAGACCCTCGTAGGTCATGTTGATGCCCGCGATCTTCATCCGGGTCGGCTCGCGGTGGAGGAAGTCCTGCAGTTCCTTCTTGGTGAACCTGCTGATCGGCTTCTGCGGGTCGAAGAAGCCGGACTCGCTGTAGAGCCGCGAGTTCCAGCCGCCTCCCGTGTAGCCGGGAACGGTGATGGCGCCCTCGGCGAGCGACTTGGAGTCGTCGTAGAGCTGGGTGAGGTCGATGTCGGTGACCGCGCCGCGGCCCTCGCAGCGCGGGCACATGCCGCCGGTGATGCTGAAGCTGCGACGCTCCTTCACGCTCTTCCCGGCGCGCTCCACGGTGACCGCGCCCGCTCCGCTGATCGAGGCGACGTTGAAGGAGAACGCCTGCGGGGAGCCGATGTGGGGCTTCCCGAGCCGGCTGAAGAGGATGCGGAGCATGGCGTTGGCGTCGGTGGCGGTGCCGACCGTGGAGCGGGGGTCGGCGCCCATGCGCTGCTGGTCGACGATGATCGCGGTCGTCAGCCCGTCGAGCACGTCGACATCGGGCCGGGCCAGATTCGGCATGAAACCCTGCACGAAGGCGCTGTACGTCTCGTTGATCAGCCGCTGCGACTCCGCCGCGATCGTGTCGAACACCAGGGAGCTCTTGCCCGAGCCGGACACGCCGGTGAACACCGTCAGCCTGCGCTTCGGGATCTCGATGCTGACGTCCTTGAGGTTGTTCTCGCGCGCGCCGTGCACGCGGATCAGATCGTGGCTGTCGGCGAGGTGCTGCGCGGGCGACTGTGTGTCCGTCCTCGTGCCCATGGTCTTCGTGTCTCCATCCCTCGTGACGAGACCGGGGTCTCGTTCGGCGTCGCCCGGCTCGGTCCGACCGGCCTCGGACAGTGCGTCCGGCGACACGCTAACCGGCGGCGCGACGATCGTGCTTCTCGATTCCTGACCGATCGCGGCGACACGCATGGAGACCGTCCGTCCGACGGCGGCTCAGTGCACGGAGAACCCGCCGTCGACGAAGATCGACTGGCCGGTGACGTAGGCGGACGCGCCGCCGGCGAGGAAGACGGCCGCGCCCGCGAAGTCCTCGGCCAGCCCGTTGCGTCCGATCAGGGTGCGCTCGGCCAGCGCCGCCACCCTGCCGGGGTCGGACGACAGCCGTGCGTTGAGCGGCGTCATCACGAAGCCCGGCACGAGCGTGTTGCAGGTGACGCCGTGGGGTGACCACGCCTCGGCCTGGGAGCGGGCCAGCGACTCCAGCGCACCCTTGGACACGCCGTAGGCACCGCTCTGCACGAAGGCCCGGTGCGCCTGCTGGGAGGTGATGTGGATGATCCGGCCGAAGCCGCGCTCGGCCATGCCGGGCCCGAACCGCTGCCCCAGCAGGAAGGGCGCGTCCAGGTTGAGCGCCATGGTGGTGTCCCACACGTCCTCGGCCAGCTCGCTCATCGGCGGCCGCAGGTTGACCCCGGCGCTGTTCACGAGGATGTCGGGTTCCCCGAACACCTGGGCCGCCTCGTCGGCCGCGGCATGCACGCCGTCGCGGGTGCTCAGGTCGGCGCTGACCCAGGCGGCCCGGCAGCCGTCGGCCACCAGTTCGTCGACCGTGGCAGCCAGCTCCGCCTCCTTGCGTGCCACGACCACCACGCTCGCCCCGGCACGCGCCAGTGCCCCGGCGATCGCCCGGCCGATGCCGGAACTGCCGCCGGTCACCAGGGCGATGCGCCCGTCCAGCGAGAAGAGCTCGGAGAGGTACGCCTGTGAGGTCATACCCGCAGCGTAGAGGGCCCGTGCGTGCGCCGTCCGCGCCGGGCAGGGTTCTCCCCGCGCGGCGGTGCGGGCACACCTCGGACGACCGACCGGCGGCCACGACCCGCTGGCCGGTCACCGTTCGATCGACGGAAAACCCCGGCCAGGATGGGGTGTTTCTCCACTGTCCTCACGCCCGGGGCCCACGGAGACTGCCCGTCATGACGAATGAAGCGCCGCCCGCCGGGCCGGGCGCCGCGGCGGACGCCGTGCGGCAACCGCCGAACCGAGAGGCCCGGAACGCCGGTGCGCGGTCCGAGGCCGCCCGGCAGCCTGATTGCACCGGCTGCACCGGCTGCACCGACCCCACCGACCGCCGTACTACCGGCTCGCTGGGCCGCCGCGTCGCCGCCGAAGCCGTGGGGACGGGGCTGCTCGTGGCCGTGGCCGTCGGCTCCGGCATCCAGGCGTCCCAGCTGTCGCACGACGCAGGCGTGCAGTTGCTGGCCAGTTCGCTCGCCGCCGTCTTCGGCCTGGGCGTGCTGATCGCGCTCCTGGGGCCGGTGTCCGGAGCACACCTCAACCCGGCCGTCACCCTCTGCGTCTGGTACGCCGGCCGCCGCCACGGCTGCGGACCGGCCCTGCGTGAGGTCGCGGCGTATGCAGCGGCGCAGGTGGTGGGGGCGGTCGGCGGCGCGGTCCTGGCCGACGCCATGTTCGCGAGGCCGCTGGTGAAGCTCTCCACCCACGAGCGTTCCGCCGGACACCTCTGGCTCGGCGAGGCCGTCGCCACCGCGGGTCTGATCCTGCTCGTCCTCGGCCTGGAACGGGCCGGCCGTGCCCGGCTCGCGCCGGTCTCCGTGGCCGCCTACATCGGGGCCGCCTACTGGTTCACCTCCTCGTCCGCCTTCGCCAACCCCGCGATGACCATCGGCCGCTCCCTCACCGACACCGCGGCCGGGATCGCCCCCGCTTCCCTGGTCCCGTTCATCGCGGCCCAACTGATCGGCGCCGCAATCGGGTTGGGCGCCGTGGCGGTGCTGTACGGGCGACCCGTGCACGGCGAGAGGGACGGGGCGGCAGCCGTGAGCGGCTCCTGACCGGCCGTCGGCCCCGCATCCCGTCTCCGGGCCGGCCCCTGGCCGCCGGACGACAGCACCCCGACGTCGGCCCTGGCCCCGTCCGAGGCCCGGGTGACCCGGCAGCTAGCCGGCGGCGGCCTCGGACGGTCCTGCCAGGCCGGCCCGAGCCCCCCGGCACGAGAGCCAGAACGGCCGGGACCGCAGACGTCTTTCCGCGCATCGTCTGCTCCTCGAAGGACGGGACGTGCTTCCAACAGGGATGCATGACAACCGAGTTCGGTTTCGTGGCGACCGTTGCAGAAGCCACGGGCGATGGTCGGTGACGTCAAGAATTGTTGCTTCAGACTTATTTGAAGTTCTGGATGTGTCGGGTTCTGTTCGCTCGATGAAAGGGGATCACCGTCGAGCACCACAGGAGACACAGGTGACGCAGGAGAGGCAGGAGCCGCAAGAGACGCGAGAAGTGGGCAGCCCGTGCGGCCGCGGTCAGTCCGCGGCCGGCGCGATCGCCATCGGTCCGCGGCCGGTGCGATCACGGTCGGCCCATGGTCGCGCAAACCCGTTCAAGTGCGGCAGCAGGCCGACCCGGCACCGCGCCCCACCAGGGTTACGTTCGGCAGTCGCGCCGTACCTCCCTGCATCCGAACCGCGTCCAGATTTTCCGGAGGGAGAAGGAGAATATGTCCGGCTTTGGGGCACTAGGAACGGAGAAGCTCTCCCGTCAACAGGAGGCACATCATGATCGCCCTCGGCGTCATCCTGCTCATCGTCGGCTTCCTCACCGGCATATCCATTCTGTGGACCATCGGCATCATCCTGCTGGTGGTCGGAGCGGTCCTGTGGATCCTCGGCTCCATGGGCCACGCGGTCGCCGGCCGCCGCCACTACTGGTGACCGGGCATGCGGCACGGCCGGGACCGTCACGGCGCCCGGCGGAAAACCCCTATCCGAACTGCCCGGGCTGATAGTCACCGGCCGGCTGCCGGACGATCACGTTCAGACGGTTGTAGGCGTTGATGAGCGCGATCAGGGAGACCAGGGCGGCGAGCTGGTCCTCGTCGTAGTGCCGGGCCACATCGGCCCACGCCTCGTCCGTCACGCCGCCGCCCGCGTCGGCGATGCGGGTGCCCTGCTCGGTCAGCTCCAGGGCAGCGCGCTCGGCATCGCTGAAGACCTTGGCCTCCCGCCAGGCCGCGACCAGGTTGAGACGCACCGAAGTCTCCCCGGCGTGTGTCGCGTCCTTGGTGTGCATGTCGGTGCAGAAGCCGCAGCCGTTGATCTGGCTGGCACGGATCTTCACCAGCTCCTGGGTCGCGGCCGGCAGCGCCGACTCCGAGACCGGCTCGCCCGCCGAGTTGAGGTACTTCAGGAACTTCCCCGCAACCGGGTTGCCGAAGAGGTTCAGTCGAGCATCCATGGTGTCTCCTGTGCCGTTGTCGTTGACTGCACCCCTGTGACGAAACAGCTCGCAGAGATGTGACAGCACATCCGGCGTGACCCACGTCACCTCGCGGGATGCCGGTTGAACACCGGGGCCGGCTGTTCAAGTGCGGCCGCGGAGGGCCGTTGACATGCGTCCGCGCGGGCAACTAATTTTCTGTAAACCCTTCCGCAGTGAAATAGTCAATTCAAACGGCGATATCCGCGGTACGCGCCGCGCCTCCTTTACTTCCCACTTGATATAACCCGGCGAAAAGGGTTCAGCCCTCCTGACCACGAGGGGAATCACCTTGCATCGACGCATGCGCTCCGCCCTGCTTGACGGGGAGACCCTGGGGGAAAGTCTCACCCGATTAGCAAAAGCCTCACCGGATTCCCGCGCGACATTTCCCACCGCGGGCGACGACATCTCCGCCGCGGACCTCGATGCCGCATCGGCCGCAGCCGCGCACGAGTTCCTGCGCGCCGGGGTACGGCCCGGCGACATCGTGGGCGTCCTGGTGCCCACCGCGGCCCGCTTCTTCACCACGATCTTCGGCCTCTGGCGGGCCGGTGCCGCGATCAGCGTGCTGCCGGTCCAGGCGGGATTCGGCGATGTGCGCGCGATCTCGCACCGTCTGGCACGGATCGCGGACGTCGCGGGCATGAGACACCTCGTCCTGGACTCCGACTACGGCGATCTCGGCCGCGAGCTCACCACCGTGCGGGCCGACCTGACGCTCGTACCGGCGCCTTCGCCCAGCGGGGTGGGCACCGGACGCACCCTGCCCGCCGTCGAGCCCGACGCGCTGGCCGTCGTCCAGTTCACCTCCGGCAGCACGAGCCTGCCCAAGGGCGTCATGTTGCCGCACCGGACCACCATGGCCGGCCTGCGCTCCTGCGTGGTGTCGGGCGCCTTCAGCCCGGACGACGTGTTCGTGCAGTGGGTGCCGACCTTCCACGACATGGGCCTGATCGGGCTGCAGTCGCACTGGCTCAACGGCGCCGACGTGCACGTCTTCGCCCCGGTCTCCTTCCTCCGCCGCCCCGGTGCGGTGCTCGAACACTTCGCCGAGCACCGCGGAACCGTGATGACCGGGCCCAACTTCTCCTACGACCATCTGCTCGACGCCGTGCCCGCGGAGCAACTGGCCGCGCTCGACCTGTCCAGCTGGCGGCTGGCGTTCAACGGCGCCGAACCGGTCAGCTCGGCCACCGTCCGGCGGTTCACCGAGGCGCTGGCGCCCAGCGGCGTCGGCCCGTCCGTGATGTACCCGGTGTACGGCATGGCCGAGGCCACCTTGTCGATCAGTTACCCCGAACCGGGCACCACCGCCACGGTCCGCGCGGTGGACCGTGGCGAACTCGCCAGGACCGGCGTGGCACGTGCCGTCGACGAGACCGCGCCCGCGGCCAAGCCGGTCGTCTCGGTGGGACGCGCGGTGCACGGCATCGACCTGCGCATCGTCGACGAGACGGGGGCGACGGCCACGGACGGTGTGCTCGGGGAGATCCAGATCGCCGGAGCATCGGTGACCACCGGCTACTTCCGCGATCCCGAGGCGACGAAGGCGGCGTTCGACAACGGCTGGCTGCGCACCGGCGATCTCGGCTTCCTGCTCGACGGCGAGCTCTACGTCACCGGGCGGCGCAAGGAGATGATCGTGGTGCGCGGCCAGAACTTCTTTCCCGACGACGTCGAGAAGGTCGCACGCACCGTACCGGGCGTGTACCGCCGGCGCTGTGTCGCGTTCTCCGACAACGATGCCGAGGGCGGCGAGCGCATCGGCGTCATCGTGGAGGCCGACGGCGATCCCGCCACGGTGCACCAGGAGGTCCGCAGACGGGTGGCGGCCGACCTGGACCTGTCCCAGGTACAGGTCTATGTGGTCAGACCCCGCTGGATCCCGCGCACCACGAGCGGCAAGTGGCAGCGCGTCCTGGCCGCGCGGCGCGTCACCACCGATCTCGACGCCCGTGTCTTCCCCACCGCCAAGAGCTCAGACCAAGGAGAACGGGTGTGAACAGCAGGACGGAGTCGGCTGCGGGGGTGCCGCTCCTCGCGGACGACCGTATGCACAGTGCCCGGGTGTTCGCCGGCTATCAGCACGCGACCTGGGAGCTGCACCACATCCCGTGGGACGAGTTCCGGGCCGACCGGGTGCTGCCCGAGCACATCGTGTTCGCCAAGGGCGCCATCGTGGGCGAGTCGAACGTCGTCGCCGCGACCCACGGGCTGCTCAACGAATTCGCCGACGACTACGACTTCTCGCAGTTCGCCTCCATCTGGGGCTACCAGGAGATCCAGCACCACATCGCCTTCCAGACCTGGCTCCAGCTGGCCGGACACAGCATCGACCACGGCACGATCGCCGCCATGCGCGAGGCCTACCCGCCGGGGGTGACCAGGGCGGCCACGCTGGCCACCAACGTCATCTGCGAGGTCCTCGCCACGCATGCGTACAAATGCGTCGCCCGCAGCATCGAGGAGCCGGTCCTCGCGGCCATCCTGCAGAAGGCCAGCGGCGACGAGGCCCGGCACGCACGCGAGTTCGTCCACTACACCGCGCAGCAGCTGGCGGCGCGGCCCGAGGAGCGCGCGTCGGTGGTGGAGACCCTGTACGTCTACATGGGCACCACCCGCGAGCTGTACCGCCATCCGGTCAGCCGGTTCAAGGGGAACCTGCCCGAGCTGGCGAACCACGAGACCATCGACGAGATGTTCGCCTACTTCGCCGAGGTCGACGAAGACGGCAGTGAATGGGCCAAGTGCTGCGAGCAGTTGTTCAAGTACTTCTCCGCGCTCACCGGCCACCGGCTGACGAAGATGGCCGACGTGCGGCGGGCCATCGCCGAGGAGTCGTCGCGGGAGAAGGTCTCCGCGTGAGCACCGCCGGGCACACCGCCGCCGGCGCTGCGCACACCGCCGGCGAGACGATCGAACTCCCCTGGCACGCGGAGCCGTCCTTCAACTGCTTCGGCTGCTCGCCCCGCAACCCGATCGGTCTCGGGCTGCGTCTGAAGCAGCTGCCGAACGGGGACTACGCGGCCGAGACGGCGTTCTCGGAGAACTACGCCTCCTACCCGGGGATCGTGCACGGCGGCATCGTGAACGTGCTGGTGGACGAGGTGATGGGGGACGCCCTCGCGCTGACCCACGGTCTGCTCGCGTTCTCCGTGACCCTGCGCAGCAAGATGCTGCTGCCGCTCAGGGTGGCCGAGACGTATCTGACCGTCGCGAGGGTCAGCGGCCGCGGCAACGGGGTGCTGCACACCGAGGCGGAGATCACCGGGCCGGGCGGCGAACTGCACGTCATGGCCACCGGTACCTACCAGCCGATCCGCTCCGAGCAGGCCAAGACCCTCATGGAACTGGACGACGCCGCCTTCGGACGCGTCCGCCACTACTTCGACCACGGGACAGGAGAATCATGACCAGCGAGCCCATAGGCCGCGAGCAGATCGCCGCGATCACCACCGAGATTCTGGCCACCGAGCTGGAGATCTCCCCCTCCGACATCGACGTCTACGACGTGCTCAAGGGACTGCCGGGCGCCGACTCGATGAAGCTGCTGCGCGTGGTGTCCAAGCTGGAGCGGCACTGGAACGCCGAGTTCGACGACGAGGCCATCTTCGCCTCGGAGACCGTCGACGACCTGATCACGCTCGTCCAGAAGTACATCGGCGAGGAACCGGCCACGTCATGACCGCCCCGACCCCCCACGAGGCATACCAGGCGACCAACCGGCACTACGAGCTGCCTGCCGAACTGTTCGGCATCTACCTCGACCGGCGGCTCAAGTACAGCGCCGGGCTGTACGCCGACGAGCACACGGACCTCGATCAGGCACAGACGGACAAGCTGCACTTCGTGGCGCGGCAGCTCGGCCTCACCGGCGGCGAGCGGCTGCTCGACATCGGCTGCGGCTGGGGCAGTCTGATCCTGTTCATGGCGCAGGAGTACGGCTGCCGGGTCACGGGCGTCACACCCTCACGCCCGCAGGCCGAGTACATCCGGGCGCAGGCCGAGAAGACGGGCGTGGCCGACCTGGTGACCCTGGAGCTCGGTGCGTTCACCGACGTCGAGGTCGCCGGGCCGTTCGACGCGGTCACCCTGCTCGGCTCCATCGTGCACATGCCGAACCGGACCGCCGTGCTGCGCAAGGTGTACGGGCTGCTGCGGCACGGCGGGGCGATGTACCTGTCGGAGAGCTGCTTCCGGGACCACGCGGCCTACGAGGAGTTCTCGCGGCGGCCGGGCACCCGGCACGTCACCGAAGGGATCTTCGGGTTCGCCGACATGGTGCCGCTCTCGGTGCTCGTGGAGGCGGTGGAATCGGCCGGCTTCAGCCTCACCGGGCTCACCGACCTCACCGCGCACTACCACCGCACCATCGAGGAGTGGGAACGGCGGGCCGAGGCCGCGCGCGACCGGGTCGAGCTGGTGGCCCCGGGCATGGGCGAGCCGCTCGTCCGCTATCTGCGCACGGCCAACGCGGGCTGGGGCTACACCACGAAGCACTACGCGCTAGGCGCGATGAAGTCCCGGATGGGTCCGACGGAGGCACCGTGAACGACACCCCGCCCGAGGCGGCCGGTGCGCAGCGGTCACGGCTGCCCGTCGAACCCGGGGAGATCCGGGACCTGACCCGGAGCGCGGTGGGTCGCGCCGCGGCGCGTCAGTGGTCGGCCGACGAGCTGGCCTGGACGACGCTGCGGCCCGAGCAACTCACCGACACCGACCGGTCGGTGGTCCGGTTCATCACCTTCATCGAAGACCACATCCCCGGCTATCTCACCTACTTCCTGGACGCGTTCCCGGTGTCCGGCACCGACCTGGCGATCGAGGAGTTCTGCTTCAACCGGGAGTACTTCCGGTTCCTGATCTCCTGGGCGAACGACGAGGAACGGCACGCGTCGGTCCTGACCCGGTACCAGATCGAGGCCGGCATCAGCGAACCGGAGACGCTGATGCGGGAGCTCGCCGAGGAGGGCCGCAAGAAGTTCGCGCTGCCCTACGAGAACCCGGTGCAGGCCTTCACCTACACGCTGGTGCAGGAGAAGGCCACCCAGCTCTTCTACCAGCGCTTCAGGACGGTGGCGAGGGAACCGGTGCTGCGCGACCTGCTGCACCGGCTGGCCAGGGACGAGGCCCGGCACTTCGCCTTCTACAGCGAACTCGTCGACGCCTACATCGGGCGGCACGGGCTCGCGGCCACGGTGCCGGATCTCAAGGACGTGCTGTCGACCTTCCGCATGCCTCTCTCGGACACCCTGGGCGGCTACTGGCGGTGGTCACTGAAGATCGCCGACGCCACCTCCTACGACCACACCGAGGCGTACGAGGCGCTGGTCCGGCTCGTCAACGGCTTCGCCACGTCCGGCGGCAGGGCGTCGGCGGCCGACCTGGCCGAGTTCGTCCACCGGATCCGCGGGATCTGACCACCCACTACAGGACAGGGTCCTATGCAACCGAGCAGTACTGCCGGTCCGGCGTCCGTCGCGGTCATCGGCATGTCCCCCTGTTCCGCGGCGGTTGCGCCGTCCGAGGCGGCGCTGCGGGCGCTGGAGAACGCGGGTGTCGTACCCGAACGGCTGCGGGACACCGCGGCCGGGGTGTTCGCCATGGCGCAGGCCGACGCCGTCGCCGACGGACTCGGCGTGCTCGGGCCCGTGCTGACGGTGGACACCCTGCCCGCCGGGGTCGTCCACCTCGCCTGCCAGAGCATCCGCGCGGGCGAGTCCCCGCTCGCGCTCGCCGGGATCGTCGCACCTGACGGAAGCTCCGCCTTCCTCGTGCTGAAGCCGGCCGTGACGGCGGTGGCCGACGACGACCCGGTCCACTGTGTGATCGAGGGCGGCGCGCTCGGCCGGGGTGACGTCGTACGACAGGCCTGCGCACGCGCCGAAGCCGACCCGGACGACGTCCGGTTCGGGTGGCGGCGCGGCTACCACGCGGGCGGGACCGTCCTGGACGGCCTCCTCGACGACGCCGGGCCGGGCGAGGAGCAGGACGCGGCGACGGCGCTGCTGGAGGTGCCCCTGCTGCTCGCCAGGAGACACGTTCCGGTGCCGGGCGTCGCGCTCGGCCCGGACGACCGTCTGACCGCGCTGTTCGCATCCGCCGACGCCTCGGGCACGGCCTGCGCGCTCGTGCTGTCGGAGCCGCCCGCACGGATGCGGGAGCCGGCCAAGGCCGACGTCCCGGTGGTGCCGGTGCTGCTGTCGGCGGACAGCGAGGAGATGCTGCGCGGCAAGGCGGAGAGCCTGCGCGTCCGCCTGGCCGAGCCCGGCGGCCCGGACCTGCTCGACACCGCGCACACCCTGGCGGTCGCCCGGCAGCACCGGGAGCACCGGGCGGTGCTCCTCGCCGCCGACCGCGCGGAGCTCGCCGAGGGGCTCGGTGAACTCGCCGCGGGCCGGGGCGCCGCGGCGAAGGCCGCCACCGGGCGCAAGGTGGCCTTCCTCTTCCCCGGTGAGGGCGGTCAGCGGCCGGGCATGGGGCGCCGTCTGTATCCGCTGTTCGACGTGTTCGCCGACGCGCTCGACGAGGTGTGCGCCCACATGGAGGCGGTCTCCACCTGGTCGGTGCGTGATCTGCTGCTCGGCGACGCCCCCACCGAGGTCGCGCCCGCCGACCAGCCGCTCTACACGCAGGACGCGCTGTTCGCCCTCCAGGTGGCGCTGTTCCGGCAGTTCGAGGACTGGGGGGTGCGCCCGGACTACCTGGCGGGGCACTCGGTCGGGGAACTGGCCGCGGCGACGGTGGCCGGAGTGTTCTCCCTGCCCGACGTCTGTGCGCTGCTTGCCGAGCGGATCCGGCTGTTCCGGGAGAAGACCCCCGTCGGCGGGGTCATGGTCGCGATGCGCATCTCGGAGGCCGAGGCGCTGGAGTCGCTGGCCGGGTCCGGGCATCTGGCCGGGATCTCCGCGGTGAACGCCCCGAACTCCGTGGTGCTCTCGGGCGACCGCGACACGGTGCTGCGCATCGCCGCACTGTGGGCGGAGCGCGGACGCAAGGTGAAGCAGCTGCCGGTCGACCGGGCCTTCCACTCTCCGCACGTGGCGGCGATGGCCGGCGACTTCGAGCAGTTCGCCCGTGGTCTGTCCCGGCGGCCGCCGGACATTCCCCTGATCCCGGTGCACAACGGGCTCGGATCGGATCCCGGCGTGGTCGGCCTGCCCGAGTACTGGGGTGCGCAGGTGCGCGGCACCGGGCACTTCCTGTCCTGCGTGACCGGTCTCGACGCGGCGGGCGTGGACACCTATGTGGACATGAGCGCGAACGGGGTGCTCGCCGCGCTGGTCGAGGAGACGCTGCCCGAGCCGGCCGCGGCGGCCGCGCTGGTCACCGCAGCGCTGCGCGGTGGCGACCAGCAGTCGGACCTGCACGCCGTCCTCGGCACGCTGGGCGAGTTGCACACCCATGGTGTGCCCGTGCAGTGGCCCGCGGTCCTGCGTGGCTGGGGCGGCAGGCGCACCCATCTTCCCACCGGCGTGGCCCGGCCGCCCTCCCCTGCCGTGTCCCGGCCCGCGGATCTGCTGCGGGTGATCCGCACCGAGACCGAGGCAGCCATCGAGGGCGGCTACGGTCCGGACCGCTCGTTCTTCGATCTCGGGCTGGACTCCCTTGCCGCTGTGGAGCTGGTGAAGCGGCTGCGGAAGCGGACCGGGCTCAAGATCCCCACGGCTGCGCTCTTCGACCATCCCACGCCGAACCGGCTGGCCGCGTACCTGGAGAACCGCGCGCCCCGGCCGGTGGCCGCGCTCCCCCGCCGCACCGGTTCGGACGAGCCGGTCGCCATCGTCGCGATGAGCTGCCGCTTCCCCGGCGGGGTGCAGACACCCGAGGACCTGTGGCGGCTGATCGTCGCGGACCGTGACGCCGTCTCGGCCATGCCGGAGGACCGCGGCTGGGACCTGGCCGCTCTCTACGACCCGGAACGGGAACGACCGGGCACGAGCTATGTGCGCGAGGGCGGTTTCCTGCACGACGCCGCGGAGTTCGATCCCGCGTTCTTCGGCATCGGCGGACACGAGGCGCTCGACATGGACCCGCAGCAGCGGTTGCTGCTCGAACTGTCCTGGGAGGCGTGCGAACGGGCCGGGATCGACCCGGCCACGCTGCGCGGCAGTGACACCGGGGTCTACGCCGGGTTGTCCCACGGCGACTACGGCACCGGTCCCGGGCACGGGGACACCTCCCTACGACCGCATCTGGCGATCGGGACCGTGACCAGTGTGGCCTCCGGCCGGATCTCGTTCGCACTCGGTCTGCAGGGCCCCAATGTCGCGATCGACACGGCGTGTTCGTCGTCGCTGGTCGCGCTGCACCTCGCCGCCGCCGCACTGCGCCGCGGCGAGTGCTCGCTGGCCCTTGCAGGCGGGGTGACCGTGCTGTCGTCCCCCAACGTGTTCATCGAGTTCAGCCGCCAGGGCGGGCTGGCGCCGGACGCGCGGCTGAAGCCGTTCGCCGAGGACGCCGACGGCACCGTCTGGGCGGAGGGCGGCGGGATGTTCCTCGTGGAGCGGTATTCCGACGCGCGCCGCAACGGCCATCCGGTGCTCGCCCTGATCGCGGGGTCCGCGGTGAACTCCGACGGAGCGAGCAACGGGCTCACCGCGCCCAACGGGACCGCGCAGCAGCAGTTGCTGGTCTCCGCGCTGGCCGACGCCCGGCTGCGCCCCGGTGACGTGGACGTCGTGGAGGCGCACGGCACCGGCACGAAACTCGGCGACCCGATCGAGGCAGGCGCGCTGCTGGAGGCGTACGGGGCACACCGGCCGCCCGAGCGACCGCTGCTGGTCGGCTCCGTGAAGTCCAATCTGGGACACACCCAGGCCGCGGCCGGCGCGGCGGGGGTGATGAAGATGGTGCTGGCCATGCGGCACGGGGTGGTCCCGGCCACCCTCAACGTCGGCCGGCCCAGCCCGCACGTCGACTGGGACGCGGGGCTGCTGCTGGTCACCGAGCGGACCGCGTGGCCCGATGCCGGTCCCGTACGACGGGCGGGCGTGTCGTCGTTCGGGATCGGCGGTACCAACGCGCACGTGATCCTTCAGCAGCCGCCCGCCGGGCCGGCGGCTGCGGTGGAGCCCACGAGGACCGTCGCACCCGTGTGGACTGTCTCCGGAGGTTCCGAGGCGGCTCTGCGCGCCCAGGCCGGACGGCTCGCGGCGCACTGGGACGCCCGTCCGGAACTCACCGCGCACGACCTGGGATTCTCCCTGGCCACGACCCGGTCGGCGCTGACCCACCGGGCCGTCCTCACCGGCGGTGACCGGGACGGGCTGCGGCGCGCGCTGACCGCGCTGGCGGCGGGCCGCACCGACCCCGCTCTCACGGCCGGCACGGTGACCGAGGGCGGCCTGGCCTTCCTGCTGACCGGTCAGGGCAGCCAGCGGGTGGGCATGGGGCGCGCCCTGCATGCTGCACACCCGGTCTTCGCCGAGGCCTTCGACGAGGTGTGCGCCGGGCTGGGCCTGCCGGTGAAGGAGACGGTGTTCGGTGCGGACCAGGAGGCCCTGGACCGGACCGAGTTCGCGCAGACCGGGCTGTTCGCCTTCGAGGTGGCCCTGTTCCGGCTGCTGGAGAGCTGGGGTGTCCGCCCGGACCTGCTGCTCGGGCACTCGATCGGCGGGCTGACCGCCGCCCATCTGGCCGGGGTGCTCTCCCTGCCGGACGCCTGCCGGCTGGTCGCGGCACGGGGCTCGCTCATGCAGGCGTTGCCCGCCGAAGGGGCCATGTACGCGGTGGCGGCCTCACCCGAGGAGATCGGACCGCTGCCCGCCGGCGTGTCGTTGGCGGCGGTGAACGGGCCCCGGTCGGTGGTGCTCTCCGGTGTCGGGGAGGCGGTCGCCGCACTGGCGGAGCAACTGCGTGCGCAGGGACGGCGGACCAAGCGGCTGCGGGTCAGCCACGCGTTCCACTCCTGTCTGATGGATCCGCTGCTCGACGAGTTCCGCGCGGTGGCCGAGAGCCTGACGTACAGTCCGCCCGAGATCCCCGTCGTCTCCGATGTGACCGGGCGTCTGGCCGCCGCGGACGAGTTGTGCTCCCCCGAGTACTGGGTCCGCCATGTGCGCGGCACGGTCATGTTCCTCGACGGGATGCGCACCCTGCAGGACGCGGGTGTCACCACGTTCCTGGAGCTGGGACCGGAGACGACGCTCACCGAGATGGCCGCCGACTGCCTCGCCGAGCCCACCGACGCGGCCGTGATCCCCGTCCTGCGGCACGACGACGTGCTCGGCGCCGTCGCGGCCCTGCAGGTCCGCGGCCATGGACCGGACTGGTCGGCGTGGTACGCCGGGAGCGGGGCACGCCGCGTCGACCTGCCCACGTACGCCTTCCAGCGCAAGCGGTTCTGGCTGCTGCCCGACAGGGTGGACAGGGAGCCCGGACAGCCGGACTCGGCGTTCTGGGCCGCGGTGGAGAGCCAGGACCTCCAGCGCCTGGCCCACCTGCTCGGCACGAGCACCGACCGGACGTTCGGCGAGGTGCTGCCAGCGATGGCGCAGTGGTGGCGCACCCGTGAGCGGAAGGCCGCGACGGACGCACTGCGGTACCGGATCAGCTGGCAGCCGGCCGCCGACCAGGTCGCGGTCCGGCGGAACTGGCTGATCGTGCACGGCGAGGACCTGCCGGTACCGGAACCGCTCCAGGAGGCCCTCGGCACCAGGACACTTGCGCTCGGCAGCGGCGCGGACCGCGCGGAGATCACCGAGCGGCTCACCGCCCTGACGAACGGCGGGCCCGGCGTCGTCGACGGGGTGCTGTCCCTGCTGGCCCTGGACGAACGGGGGCGCCCCGGAGCGGCCGGTGTCCCCGCGGGGCTCGCGCTGAGCACGGCCCTCGTCCAGGCCATGGGAGACGCCGGACTCGACGTGCCGTTGTGGTGCGCGACGCAGGGAGCGGTGTCCACAGGCCTGGGCGACCGGCTCCGCAGCCCGGCGCAGGCCATGGTGTGGGGGCTCGGCCGGGTCGCGGCGCTGGAGCATCCCCAGCGCTGGGGCGGGCTGGTCGATCTCCCGGCCGTGGTGGACGCGCAGGCCGCCGAGCGGGTGGCCGGCGTGCTGTCCGGCACCGAGGACCAGGTCGCCGTGCGCGCCTTGGGGGTGTTCGTCCGGCGGCTGCTGCACGCGCCGGCCGCGGCCGGCCCCCGGCGCGGCTGGCCCCTGCGCGGGACCACGCTCGTCACCGGAGCGTTCGGCGCGCTGGGCAGGCGGGTCGCCCGGTGGCTCGCCGAGGAAGGCGTCGAGCGGCTGCTCCTGACGGGCAGGAACGCGCACGACCCCGAGCTGGTCGCCGAGCTGACCGCGCTCGGCGCCGAGGTCGACGTCGCCGCCTGTGACGTGGGCGACCGGGACGAGGTGGCGGCCCTGCTCGCCGCCGTCCCCGAGGCCCGCCCGCTGACCGCGGTCGTCCACGCGGCCGGAGTACTCGACGACGGCGTGATCGACGCCCTGGACCCGCAGCGGTTCGAGCAGGTCCTGCACGCCAAGACCGGGGGTGCCCGGCACCTCCACGAACTCGCCGGCGACCTCGCGGCGTTCGTGCTGTTCTCCTCGGCGACCGGCGCCGTCGGCAATGCCGGCCAGGCCAACTACGCGGCCGCGAACACGTACCTCGACGCCCTGGCGGAACAACGCCGGTCCGACGGGCTCGCGGCCACGTCGGTGGCCTGGGGACCGTGGGGAGCCGCCGGCATGGCGGTGGACGGGACGGACGCGGACACCGTCGGTGCACGGCTGCGCCGCAACGGCATGACGGTGCTCGACCCGGACCTGGCGATCGCCGCGCTGGCGCTGGCCTTCGCGCAGGACGAGTCCGGGCTGGTGATCGCGGACGTCGACTGGGCGCGGTTCCTCTCGGTGTTCGCCACCACCCGGCACAGCCCCCTGCTCGCCAACCTGCCCGAGGTGCAGCACAGCAAGGCCGACACGCCACAGACGGACGCCTCCTCGCTCGTACTGCGGCTGGGGGGAATGTCCCCGGCCGAGCGGGGCCGCGCGCTGCGCGACCTGGTGTGCCGGCACGCCGCGCGGGTGCTCGGGCACGACTCGGCCGCGCAGATACGGCCCGGCAAGCCCTTCCACGAACAGGGGCTCAACTCCCTGGGTGTCGTGGAGTTGCGCAACCTGCTGAGCAGGGAGACCGGGCTGCGGGTGCCGGCGAACGCGATGTTCGACCATCCCACGCCCTTGGCGCTGGCCGGCTATCTCGACGCGGAACTCGCCCCGGACGCCGAGGAGCCCGAGCACACCGGGGAGCCCAGGCGCCCCGGGGAATCCGGGCACATGAGGGAATCCGTGCAGACCGCTGGGGCGGGTGCCGGGGAGGCCGATCTCGACACCATGCTCAGCCGCGCCGAAGAGGAGCTCTCCTTGATGCTGAAGGACCGGCTCGATGACTGACGGCAAGGTGCTCGACACCCTGCAACGCCTCACCGCCGCGCTGCGGGATACCCGGGAGCGGCTGCGTGCGGCCGAGGCCGACGCCCATGAGCCGATCGCCGTCGTGGGCATGGGCTGCCGGTACGCCGGTGACGTGAGCGATCCGGACGGGCTGTGGCGGCTGCTGCGCGAGAGCCGGGACGCGGTGACGGCGTTTCCCGGCGACCGCGGGTGGCCGGACGAGTTCACCGGCGCGGGCGCGTTCCTGTCCGACCCGGCCTGGTTCGACGCCCGCTTCTTCGGGATCGGCCCCCGTGAGGCCCTGTCGATGGACCCGCAGCAACGGCTGATGCTGGAGATCTCGTGGGAAGCGGTGGAGCGGGCCGGAATCGACCCGGTCTCCCTGCGCGGCTCCCGGACCGGCGTGTTCACCGGCACCAACGACCACGACTACCGCAGGCTGCTGGGCGAGGTCAGCAACCACAACGAGCACGGTGACCATCTGGCGACGGCCACCGCGGCGAGCGTGCTGTCCGGACGCGTCTCCTACCTGCTCGGCCTGGAGGGCCCCTCGGTCTCCATCGACACCGCGTGCTCCTCCTCCCTGGTGGCCCTGCACATGGCCGTTCGCTCGCTGCGGTCCCGGGAGTGCGATCTCGCGCTGGCCGGGGGCGTCCTGGTGATGGCCACGCCCGGTATCTTCGCCGCCTTCCACGGCAACGGCGGGCTGGCCGCGGACGGCCGCTGCAAGGCGTTCGCCGAGGCCGCGGACGGGGTCGGCTGGGGCGAGGGCGCCGGGGTCGTGCTCGTCGAGCGGCTGACGGACGCCCTCGCACACGGTCACCCGGTGCTGGCGGTGGTCCGGGGCACCGCGATCAATTCGGACGGTGCGTCCAACGGACTGACCGCGCCGAACGGGCTGTCGCAGCAGCGGGTCATCCGCGATGCGCTGGCCGACGCCGGTCTGCGGGCCCGGGACGTGGACGCCGTGGAAGCCCATGGCACGGGGACCCGGCTCGGCGACCCCATCGAGGCATCGGCCCTGCAGGCCGTCTACGGCCGCGACCGGGAAACCCCGCTGGCCATCGGCTCGGTGAAGTCGAACATCGGACACACCCAGGCTGCCGCCGGCATCGCCGGAGTTCTCAAGACGGTGCTGGCACTGCGGCACCGGACCCTCCCGAGGACCCTGCACGTGGACAGCCCCTCGCCCCATGTCGACTGGAGCACGGGCGCGTTGGAGCTGCTCACCGAGAGCCGCCCCTGGCGGACGGGCGCGGGCCGGCCCCGGCGGGCCGGGGTGTCCGCGTTCGGGATCAGCGGCACCAACGCCCATGTGATTCTCGAAGAGGCTCCGCCCGTCGACGCGCCGGATGCGGCCCCGTCGACCGAAGTCACCTCGGCGCCCGGAGCCACCGTTGCGCCGGAGGCCGCCGGGGCGTCGCCGGCCGTCGGGACACCGGATGCCGTCGACGTGCCGAAGGCCGCCCCGTCGCAGCCGCTGCCCTGGGTGCTCTCGGCGCACACCGAATCCGCACTGACGGCCCGGGCGAGACAGCTGCTGCCGCACCTGGACGGCAGGGATCCGGCCGCTCTCGCGTACGCGCTGGTCACCACCCGCAGCACGTTCGAACACCGCGCGGTGGTGCTGGATGCCGACCCCCGGGACGGGTTGACCGCACTGAGCCGGGGCGGCACCGCGCCGGGCCTCGTCACGGGCATGGCCGACCGGACGGGCAAGGTGGTGTTCGTCTTCCCCGGCCAGGGCGGTCAGTGGGCGGGCATGGCCGCCGACCTGCTGGAGTCGTCGTCGGTGTTCCGCGAACACCTCGACCGCTGTGCCCGAGCGCTGGCCCCGCACGTCGACTGTGACCTGCCGGCGGTGCTGCGGCAGCAGCCGGGGGCACCCTCGCTGGAGCGCGTGGACGTGGTGCAGCCGGCGCTGTTCGCGGTGATGGTCTCCCTCGCCGGCCTCTGGCGCGCCGGCGGGGTCGAGCCGGATGCCGTGGTCGGCCACAGCCAGGGCGAGATCGCCGCCGCGCACGTCGCGGGCGCGCTGTCCCTGGAGGATGCCGCGCTGGTGGTCGCCCGGCGCGCCAAGGCGCTGACGGAGCTGTCCGGCCGTGGCGGCATGGCCTCGGTGGAACTGCCCGCGGAGGAACTGCGGTCCCGGCTGGATGAGCGGCTGTCGATCGCGACGGTCAACGGCCCCGGGTCCACAGTGGTCGCCGGAGCCGACGACGCGCTCGACGCGCTGCTGGAGGACCTGGCCGCCGCCGGTGTGCGGGCCCGCAGGCTGGCCGTGGACTACGCGTCCCATTCGCCCGAGGTCGAGGTCGTCCGCGACCGCGTGCTCGCGGAGCTGGCACCGGTTTCGCCGAAGGCCACGGACATCCCCTTCCACTCGGCGGTCTCCGGCGGGGTACTTTCCGGCACGGAGCTGGACGCCGGGTACTGGTACCGGAACCTGCGCCTGCCCGTGCGGTTCCACGAGGCCGTCACCTCGTGTGCGGCGCCGGAGCACTCGTTCTTCGTCGAGGTCGGCCCGCATCCCGTCCTGGTTCCGGCGGTAGTGGAAGCCGTCGGCGACAAGGCGGTGGTCGTCGGTTCGCTGCGCCGCCGGGAAGACGGGCGCAGGGCCCTTCTCCGCTCCTTCGCCGAGCTGTACGTCCGCGGCCTCGAACCGCGCTGGACCGCGTGGGCGGGGCCGGACACACCCGCTCACGCCGAACTGCCCACCTATCCCTTCGAGCGCAAGCGGTACTGGCTGCTGCCGGGCGAGGCTCGCAGCGGTGGCCATCCCGTCCTCGGGACCGCCGTCGAACTGGCGGACAGCAACGAGTTCGTACTGACCGGGCGTCTGTCGGTCACAGCGTTCCCGTGGCTGGCCGACCACCGGGTGCTGGACGAGGTGATCCTGCCCGGCACCGCCTGGCTCGACTTCGCGCTGTGCGCGGGCGCTGCGGCGAACTGCGCCACCGTCGAGGAACTGACCCTGGAGAGGCCCCTGGCCCTGCCCGACGACGAGGGCGCCGTGACGGTGCAGCTGCGCGTCGGTGCGCCGGATCGCTCCGGGCGCCGCAGCCTGGACCTCCATGCGCGGGCCGAGGATACGGGCTGGGTGCACCACGGCCGGGGTGTGCTGAGCCCGGCGCCCACCGAGCCCAGCGAGCCCTCCGAGCCTGAGTCCTCCGAGCCCGAGGCGTCCGAGGCGGCCAGGACGTCCGAGGCACCCAGGACTTCCGGGCTGCCCGAGGTGTCCGAGAGGTCCGAGCGGTGGCCACCCGCCGGTGCGGAACCGGTCCCGCACGCCGGGCTCTATCCCTCGCTCGTGGACCGCGGTCTGCGCTACGGCCCGGCGTTCCAGGGACTGCGGCAGGTGTGGCGGCGGGGCGACACGGTCTACGCCGAGGTGGCCTGCCCGGTGGACCCCCGCGGTTTCGTGGTCCATCCCGCGCTGCTGGACTCCGCTCTGCACGCACTCGCCTTCGGCGGCGTCGCGCCCGCCCCCGTTGGTGAGGCGGAACGGAACGCGCAGGGCAGCCTTTCGACGGCGCCAGAAGGTCCCTTGCTCCCGTTCGCCTGGACCGGGGTGAGCGCAATCGCAGCCAGCGCAACCGGGGTGAGCGCAATCACGACAAGCGCAACCGGGGCAAGCGCACGCGCGGCCGCGCCGTCCACGCTGCGGGTGCGGCTGCAGGGGTCCTTCGCCGACGGGATACGCCTCTCGGTCACCGACGGCGAGGGCGAGCCGGTGCTGTCCGTGGACTCGCTCGTGCTGCGCCCGGCTGCCGCGCGGACGGAGGGGGCGAACGCCCCGCGGGACGCGCTGTTCCGGAACAAGTGGGTGGAGGTGCACCCGGCGAGCGGCGTGGCACCGGACGGCATCGCTGCCGTCGGGTTCGAGACCGACCGGTTCACCTGCTTCCCGGATCTGCGCGCGCTGGAGAAGGCGCTCGCCGCGGGGCTGCCGGCACCCGGCGCGGTGCTCGTCGACGGCTCCGCGGGTTCGGTACGGGAATCCGCGCACCGCGCACTGGGGCTGGTCCAGGCGTGGATCGCCGGCCCGCAGTTCGCCGGCTCCAGGCTGGTGTTCCTCACCTCGGGCGCCGTGGCCGCCAGGACCGGCGACGACGTCCCCGACCTGGCCGGCGCGGCCGTCATCGGCCTGGTGCGGTCGGCGCAGACCGAGGAACCCGGCCGGTTCGTCCTGCTGGACGCGGACGAGATCACCCCGCAGACGATGGCCGCCGCCCTGGCCGCGGACGAACCGGAGGTCGCGTTACGAGGCGGACAGGTACTGGCCCGTCGGCTGGTGCGGGCCGTCCCCCGGGGCGCCGGGAGGTTCGGCGGACCGAAGGACACGGTGCTGATCACCGGCGGCACCGGAACGCTCGGCCGGCTGCTGGCCCGCCACCTGGTCACCACGCACGGGGTGCGCAACCTGGTCCTGGTCGGCCGGAGCGGACAGGCACCCGGGCTCCAGGATGAACTCGCCGCGCTGGGCGCAGCTGTCACCGTGGCCGCCTGCGACGTCGCGGACCGGACGCAGCTGGCCGGACTCCTCGCCGCACACCGGCCGACCGTCGTCGTCCACGCCGCCGGGGTGCTCGACGACGGTGTGGTGACGGCCCTGACACCGGACCGCGTCGACGCCGTCCTGCGCCCGAAGGCGGAGGCCGCGCTCGCCCTGCACGAGCTGACCCGGGACCTGCCGCTGAAGTCGTTCGTGCTGTTCTCCTCGGCCGCCGCCACCGCGGGCAGTGCGGGGCAGTCGAACTACGCCGCCGCCAACGCCGTACTCGACGCGCTGGCGCACCACCGGCGCGCACGGGGGCTTCCCGGACTCTCACTCGCCTGGGGGCTGTGGGCGCAGCGCAGTGCCATGACCCGTCATCTCGACGCGTCGGCGGACTCCCTGTCCACGGCTCAGGCCCTGGCGCTCTTCGACGCCGCCGTCGCGCTCGGGGATCCGGTGCTGGTACCCGCCCGGCTCGATCTGAGCGGGCCGGAGCGGCCGCTGCTGCGCGAGCTGGTGAGCCGGCCACAGCTCCCGGAAGCCGGTCTGCGTCGGCCGCTGGACGGCCTCGACGAGGCGGAGCGGCGACAGGCGCTGCTGGACCTGGTGCTGAGCCGGACCGCTCTGGCCCTCGGGCACCAGAACGCGGACGAACTCGGTGCGCACGCCGGGTTCCTGGAGATGGGTGTGGACTCGCTGGCCGCCGTCCGTATCCGCAACGACCTCAACGAGGCACTGGACCTGCGGCTGCGGCCGACGGTGGTCTTCGACCAGCAGAGCCCGCTGGTGCTCGTCGGGCATCTGGAGGAGGTGCTGGACCGCCCGCGGGACGGCACGGCGGCCGACGAGGAGCGCGAGACCATCAGCCAGATGCTCGTCCGGATCGCCGCCACCGACTGGGCGCAGCGGCGCTCCTACTACACCTCGCTGGGCGAACTGCCGGGCATCCCGCGGCCCACCCGGCTGGCGCGTGGCCCCGAGGGGCCCGCTCTGGTGTGTGTCACCTCGGCCGTGGGCACGTCGGATCCGGTGCAGTACGCGCGCCTGGCGAAGCCGTTCCAGGGCGAGCGGGACGTCTGGGTGCTGCGGCAGATGGGCTTCCGCGACGGCGACATGCTCCCGCGGAGCGCGGACGTGCTGCTGGAGACGCATGTCGCCGCTCTGCGGGAGGAGCTGGGTGACAGGCCCTTCGTGCTCACCGGCCTGTCCTCCGGCGGGCTGATCGCGCACATGCTCGCCCGGTACCTCCACGACCTGGGCACCCCGCCCGCCGGTGTCGTCCTGCTGGACAGCTACCCCCCGGGCGACGACGAGCGGCTGGCCTTTCTGGCTCCGGGTCTGCGCGGGGAGTTGCAGGACCGGGCCGACGACGCGGGTGTCGCGATGCCCGAGGACGACAGCTGGATCACCGCCATGCTGCACTACGAAACGTTCGACTGGCCGTTCCAGGACCTGCCGGCTCCGGTGCTGTTCGTGCGTGCGGGCTCTCCGCTGGAGGGCTGGCCGGCCGACTGGGCGCCCGTCTGGCCGTTCGAGCACACCGGCGTCGTCACACGCGGCAACCACTTCACCATGCTGGAGGAGGAAGCCCCGTACACGGCGGGGCTGATGCGTGACTGGCTGCGGGAGACCTTCGGCTGACGCCGGTGGGCCGGGGGACGGTTCGTGACCGTCCCCGGCCGGTCCTCGTCCTCGTCCCGGTCAGTGCATGAGCCTGAGGGGCATTTCCTGAAGGCCCCGGAAGCTGACGTTCGGCCGCCAGACCAGATCTTCCGTGGTGAGCTCGATCTTCGAATAACGGCTCAGCAGCTCGGCCAGCACGATGGAGGTCTCCATCTTTCCGAGTCCGGCGCCGAGGCAGTAGTGGGGGCCGCCGCTGAAAGCCAGCGTCTTTGTTCCGGTGCGCGTCACATCGAGTCGATCGGGGTCTGCATAGCGTTCCGGGTCGCGGCCGGCCGCGCCGAAGAGAAGCATGACCTTGGCGCCCTCGGGGAGCGTGACGTCCCCGAGTTCGATGCTTCCGGTCAGAATTCTGGAGGCGATCTGCACGGGAGGATCGTAACGGGACATCTCATCGACCGAGTTGGCGATCAATTCCGGACGCTCGCGCAGTGTCCGCAGCTGTTCGGGGTGCCGCAGGAGCGCCAGGAGGCCGTTTCCGATCAGATTGACGGTCGTCTCGTGACCCGCGACGAACAGGAATTGAATGTTGGCGATGATCTCTTCGTCCGTCAGCCGGTCGCCATCGACATCGGCATGCACGAGGAGGGACAGGATATCGTCACGCGGGACGGCCCTGCGTTCCCCGATGTGACCCGATACATATTCCCTGAACTCCACTTCGGCCGCGTTCATGTCGGCGGTGTCCTCGACGGTTATCGAGGGGTCGATCACCCGGCTGATGTGTTCCGTCCAATGACGGCACCGGTCGCGGTCGTCCGTGGGCAGGCCGAGAAGTTCGCAGGTCACGGTCACGGGAAGGGGCAGAGCGAGACTCTGGATGAGGTCCGTTTCACCTTCGCCCACGGCGTCCAGTAACCGGTCGGTCTCCGCGGATATACGCGGCCTCAGCCGCTCCACCGCGGCACGGGTGAAGACCTTGCTGATCACACCGCGGATCCGCCGGTGGGCGGGCCCGTCGAGCATGAGCATCCAGTTCTGCACGCTTCGGACGAGCGGACTCTCCGGCCCGCCACGGCGGTTGGCCCAGGTGGTGTTCCGATAGAATTCGCTCGACGCCTCGGGTGCTCTCAGTACGGCATCGACATCGGCGTAGCGTGAGAGAATCCAGTAACCGAAGTCCGATCGGTGGATGGGATCCGTCTCACGCAGACGTCGGTAGATCGGATAGGGGTCCGTGCGCACTGACGGATCGCGCGGATCGAAAGTCACGGTCATTTCCATCCCGTCCCGGGGTACGATTGCCCGTCCATCTCCACGCCGCTCATCATTCCACAGGGCGGGACGGGAAGTGAAGACGTTTCAAATGCGTGGCGGAGCATGCCCTTCGGATCCTTCTGCTACTTCAGGATGTTGACCGCCCGGGCGACCACGAGGACCACCGTCACCAAGGACACCGAGGACTGGAGCATCATCAGCATTTTGGCCCACCGCGACAGCGGTATGACGTCGGTCGGGCTGAAGGCGGTGGAATTGGTAAACGACAGGTACAAGTAGTCCAGGAAGGCCGGTTCCCAGTCCGCTGCAGCGACCTCCGGACTCTGCATCTGCACGAAGAGGAAGTCGGCGAACTGCTCACGGCCCAGAGCCCGCGCCATCGGGCCGCCGCGGTCCCACTCCCAGTACCACAGGGCGAACACGATGACGTTGGTCAGCCAGATGCCTCCGCCGGTCAGCAGCAGCGGCACCGCGTCGGCGCCCGCCCGGCCGTTCACCAGTTCCGCCACGAGCCGGACCGCGGACAGCCCGTTGGCCAGGCTGATGACGCAGATCAGGGCCAGGCCCAGCCACCGCAGGCGGCGCGTCCGGGGCTCGACCCGTCGCGGGTTCGCGGCCGTCAGTCCGGCCAGCAGCACCAACTCCAGTACGGGCAGCGCCCAGTACGGCGGGAGCGAGAGCCGGTGGGGCAGCATCAGCTGGAGGGCCACCGCCACCAGGATCACCGCGGTGACCGCCCAGCGCGGTTCACCGCGCGTCGCCCGCTGCCACGCCGGGGCGAGTTCGCGTTCCCCGCTCTCCAGCAGCCGCTCGATCCTGACCAGGCGGCTCTCGGCGTTGTCCATGTCTTCCGTCATGGCGACGATTGTCCCGGGTACCCTCGGCCCGCCCGCGGGGGCAGGGCCCGACGCCGGCCGCCAGGCCCGCGCGGCTTCACCTCCCGTCCTCCGCTCGGCTGACGCCCAGGGGCCGGGCACTTGGCCTGCGCCGGGTCACGACCGGACGGCGGCCGGGGGCAGGTTGCGTCTCACCCATGCACCCACCGCCGTCACGAGCAGGACCGCACACGCCGTGAACACCACACCGGCGGTGCGCACCCCGAGTCCCACCGCCATGGCGCCCACTCCCACGACCGGCAGGGAGATCCCCACGTAGGCGACGACGAAGAACGCCGAGATGGTGGCGCCCCGGTGTGACCCGGGCGCCGCGTCGCTCACCTCGGTCAGCCCGGCGCGGAACGCCATGCCCTGCCCCGTGCCACCGGTCAGCGCGCCGGCCAGCAGCAGCGGAAAGGACTTCAGGAGCAGCGAGGCCCCGATGAGGAGAAGCCCGGCGACCAGCACCGCACAACCCCAGGGCAGGGCTCGCCGCGCGCCGATCCGTCCCATGAGCAGCTGTCCACCGGTCGAGGCGCAGAACACGCAGAAGACGACGGCACCGGTGACGGCCAGGTTGCGCTCCCCGAGCGTCTGCGTGAGGAAGGCAGGGGCCACGGCGGTGAACAGGCCGAGCAGGGAGAAGCCCGCGAAGGCGGCCAGGGCGCAGGGCCCGAACACCCCCCGCACCTGCGGCGGAACCTTCATGCCCTGGGGCCGAAGCGCCGGTCGCGGGTCGGCGCGCGGCACGGTCTCGGCCAGCAGACACACGACGGTCCCGGCGCCCGCGAGGAGTGCCAGGTGGACGAGGAAAGGCAGCTTGAGCGGCCAGGGCGCGTACTGGGCCAGGACGCCGGAGACGAGCGGGCCGAGGCCCAGACCGCCCATGTTGGCCGCGGTCGCCGCCAGTCCGGCACGGCCGCGCAGGCCGGGCGGCGCCAGTTCGAGAACGGCAGCGGTGCCCGTGCCGCTCAGCAGGCCGGCGGAGAAGCCCGACAGCACCCGTCCCGTGTACAGCAGCGGCAGGCCGGCCTCGGCCAGGAAGCAGACGGCACTGAGCGCGGCCAGCCCGAGCGCGGCGAGCAGCACCGGCCGCCGGCCCAGCACGTCGGAGAACCCGCCCGCGACCAGCAGGGCGGCGATGACACCCACCGCGTAGACGGCGAACACGACCGTCACGATCAGTTCCGAGAACCCGATCTGCTGCCGGTACAGCCCGTACAGCGGGGTGGGCAGCGTGGTTCCCATCATCCCGACGGCGAAGACGGCCGCCGCGGCCTTGTATCCCGGCCGTCGCCGGTCCCGCTGCCGGGGCTCGGTGTCGCTGTTGATCACACTCCACGATAGACATCGCGCCTGCGTCCGTGCCCGAGGACGGGGCGGTGCGATCGACCGGTTCCCGCCGACCCATCCGTCACCTGTTTGACCGGTGACGCGCCTTGTGGAACAGTCATCGCGCACGCACACCCCGACGGGACCGCGATCCGACGGCCGGCCTGCCCGGCCCTGCGGCGCGCGGGCTGGCACACTGAGAGGCACGGAGGGCTTGGGATGATCAACAGGCGCACCTTCAGCAAGGCACTGGGCGTGGGTACGGGCGCGACCGCCGCTTCGCTGTCCGGCTTCCAGGGCCTTCCCGCAGCCGCCGCGGCCGGGCAGGACGCGACCGGGTCACCGACGACGCCCGCACTCACCCCGGTCACACACACTTCGTTCGACTCGTTGAAGCAGGTCAGGGCGGGCCTGCTGGACGTCGGCTACGCCGAGGCAGGCTCCGCGCACGGCCCCGTGGTCATCTGCCTGCACGGCTGGCCGTACGACATCCACAGCTTCGTGGACGTGGCTCCCCTGCTGGCGTCGCAGGGCTACCGGGTGATCGTCCCCCACCTCCGGGGGCACGGCAGCACGCGGTTCCTGTCCGCCCGGACGTTCCGCAACGGTCAGCAGTCGGCCGTCGCGCTCGACATCATCGCCCTGATGGATGCCCTGAAGATCGACAAGGCCGTCCTCGCCGGCTTCGACTGGGGTGCGCGGACCGCCGACATCATCGCGGCCCTCTGGCCCCAGCGCTGCAAGGCCCTGGTCTCGGTGAGCGGCTACCTGATCACCAACCTCGAGGCGAACCTGAAGCCACTGGCACCCAAGGCCGAGTACGCCTGGTGGTACCAGTACTACTTCGCCACGGAGCGGGGGCGGCTCGCCATGGAGGACAGGACCAAGCGCCACGAACTGACCAGGCTCGTCTGGGACACCGTCTCCCCGACGTGGGACTTCGACGACGCCACGTTCGAGCGCACGGCCGCGGCCTTCGAGAACCCCGACTACGTCGACATCGTGATCCACAACTACCGCTGGCGCCTGAGCCTCGCCGACGGCGAGCGACGCTACGACGGCATCGAGAAGCGACTTGCCGCACGGCCGGTCATCGCGGTCCCGGCCATCACGCTCGACGCCGAACGGGATCCCTTCACCGCTCCGGGCGACGGCACGGCGTACCGGGACAGGTTCACGGGCGCCTACGACCACCGCAGCCTGGCGGGCATCGGCCACAATCTGCCGCAGGAGGCACCCGCCGCCTTCGCGCAGGCCGTCGTCGACGCGGACCGCCTGTGACGGTTCTTGCGAACGTTCGCCGTCACCTGTCAAGATGGTGATGTGAACCTGGAGCATGTCTTCGTCTGCGGGAATCCGGCCCTGGATTTCGCCGCGACCCTCCGCGCGCGTCGCACCATGGGCTTCGAGATGTTCGTGTCACCCGAGCGCCTGGACGCGTGGTACGTGGAATCCGGCATCGTGGACGCCATCTCCCCCAGCCAGGACGGCGACGTCGAGCAGGCCGTCACCGTGCGCGAGGCGCTGTACCGTCTCATCACCGCCCGCCGCCTCGGCGAGCCGTACGACGACGAGGCCCTCGCCACGGTCAACGGAGCCGCCCGCAGGCCCGCAGCCACACCCCAGCTCACCGCGACGGGACGGTGGACCGTCGCAACCCCGGAAGCCGCCCTGTCGACTGTCGCCCGGCACGCCGTCGAGTTGCTGAGCGGACCGGACGCACCGCTGCTCAAGGAGTGCGGCAACCCCGAGTGCACGCGCATCTACATCGACCGGTCCCGCGGTATGCGCCGGCAGTGGTGCGGCATGGAGTCCTGCGGGAACAGGATCAAGGCGGCCGCCTACCGCGCCCGCAGGAAACAGGCGCAGTCGGCAGCGGGAGGAGACGCCGCATGATGTCGCTCGACCTCCATCCCCTCTTCCGCAACAACCGTGACATCGAGCTGGCACTGCGTCAGTTCCTCTTCCGGGCCAACCACTCGGGCGAGACGGTCGTGGAGATCATTCCTGGCAAGGGGTCGGGGCGGCTCAAGGCCCGCGTGCTTGCGTTCCTCGACCAGAAGCACATCAAGAGGCTGTACGTCCGCCGGGAGGTCGACTCCGGCAACACCGGCCGCATCCTCGTCTACTTCCAGTGAGGTCCGTCCGGCTGAGCCGCCCCGTGGATCAGTGAGCCTCTTCAGCGTTGCCGCTCCAGTGTGAGGATGGCCTTGGCGATTGACGTCATTCGATTCGGGCTGCATCGGGACCTGCGGAAGATGCGCCAGGACTTCAAGCGGGCGACGCCGCGCTCGACCGGCGCTCGTGCAGAGGCAAGTGCCCGGTTGACGGTCTTCTCGGTGGGAGTGAGTTCCCGCAGGGGCCTGCGTTTGATACCCGTGGTCAGCCACGGGCCGGCACCTTGGTAGGCGAGATCGGCCAGGATAGGAACGCCCTGGCGCTCGCAGATCCGGATGATCCGGTGGGTACGGGCGGCGGTCAGGTCATGCGTGCGGCCCGGCATCGCGGGTGAGAGCCACAGCAGCCGGCCGCCGGGGTCGGTGACGACCTGCACGTTCACGCCGTGGCGTCGGTGTTTGTGGGAGTAGTCGCCCCGTCCGTCGCCGACCCGGTCGCACTCGGCGAGCGTGCCGTCCAGCAGGACGAAGTCCGCGTCGCTCTCGCGCAGAACCTTGAGCAGACCCGGTGCTCGTTCGGCGAGCAGGTGGACGACCGCACTGGTGTAGGCGTGGGCAGTGGACTCGCAGATCCCGAACCCGTCAGCGATCTTCGCCAGAGTGGTGTGTTCGCGCAGGTACACCAGTGCCACCATCGCGCGCCGAGATGGGCGCAGCTTGCACCGGCGGTCGCCCTCACGGGTGACGATCAGCATGGTGACCCACTCCACGAGCGCATGCCGCAGGTCGAGTGCGGCAGGATGGATGACCAACGAGGCCCACGAGCAATGTGGTTGAGACGTCAGACATCTCGATCAACAGCCCGGGGGCCTCGCTCGTTGCGCTTCACGGGCCATCGCCTGATCGACGGCCCACTCGAAGAAGCTCAGTGATTCCTAATGCGGTCTGTCAGGCCGCAGGAATCACTGATGTCGGCGGAAGCGGCGGGCTCGGGGTACGGGGCGGGTGAGTGTCCTGGAGAGTTCGGTGTCGGCAAGGTCGGGGAAAGGCATTCCGGCGGCGTGGTGATGGGTTCGGGACTGCTGGAGTGTGCGGAGGACGTCTTGGTGCTGGCCGGCGGCGCCGTAGAGGCGGGCCAGGCGGAAGCTGGCCTGAGCGGCGCCGACGTGGTCGCGGGGGCCGGAGAGGGCTTGTTCTGCCAGTGCGATGGCGTCGCTGAGGCGGTTTGTCTCAGCGCGTAGCAGGGCCAGCACGGTCAGAGCCCTGCTGTGGCCTCGGTGGTCGCCGCAGGCTTCGGTCTCCCGGAGCGCGTGGCTGATCAGCTCGGCGGCGGCATGGTCGCCCTCGTAGAGAGCCATGTCGGCGAGCCCCAGTGTGGTCCAGGTGTGCCCGCGGTGGTCTCGGACGGCGTGCAGGAGCTGGGCGGCGTGCTCGTAGTGGGTGCGGGCTGCGGCCCATCGCGGATCCTGTTCGGGACGGCTGGTGGCGTGATGCCCGGGCCAGGGGCCTGCATACCAGCGGCGAGGAAGCGGGCAGCCGTCCACCGCGCTCTCCTTTTCCGTATCGGCGCGGGTGCGTAGGACCCAGCCGATGCCGCGGGCTTCTTCGTTGGCTGCGAACAGGGTCTGCGCTTCGTCGAGTTGGGCGAGGGCTTGTGTGTAGTGAGCCTGGTGCCGGCTGATCACCGCTTTTTCCCGCAGGGTCCAGGCCAGCCCACGCTCAAGCGGCAGGGCCCTGAAGAGCATCTCGGCCGCGATGAGCGTTCGCGTGGCTTCCCTCAGTACGCCCTGCTGGCGCTGCAGGATTCCCAGGTTGCCCAGGGCGTCGACCTCGCCGTGTGCGTCGCCCGAGCTTTGGAAGAGAGCGATCGCTTCCCTGAAGCACTCCGCGGCCCTGCCCACGTCACTGCCGCCGTCACGCAAGGCTTCGCCGAGATTGCGCAGCAGAGCGGCACGGGCCCGGCCGTCCCCCAGACGGTCGGCTGCATCCAAAGCGAGCGCATGGACCTGACTGCTGATGTCCCAGCGCCACTGGTGCTCAAGAGCGATACTCATCGCGTCGGTGATCTCCCAGCACAGTTCCCACCACCCGCGAGCGTGGGCATGGGCGACAGCTGCCACCAGCACGACCCGCTCGGCTTCGAACCACTCGACGGCCTCCCACACATCACCCGCCACAGCCTCGCCCGGCGGCGGATGGCGAACCGCCCCGTCACGGCCCCTGTGCCGGGCACCGGCCGGCCGTAGCTGAGCGTCGGCTACGTCGGCCGCGCTGAGGAGGGCGCCCAGCAGACGCCGCACGGCGCGGTCGGCCTCGTCCGCAAGATGCTCGGCCGCTCGCTCCTTGGAATACCCGCGCGTGAGATCGTGCAGCACGATGCGCTGGCCCTCTGTCGTGCCGCGCCGAGCCTGCACGAGATGCGCCAGCAGCAGTCCCTCCAGGCACGCGTCGGCCGCATCGGCGTCCACGTCCAGCAAAGGCGACAGCGCCCAGGCCGGCAGGTCGGGAGTGTCCAGGGCCGACAACAGCCTGAATGCACGCCGCTGCAACGACGGGAGCGCCTGATAAGCGGCGCGGAAGACCGCGCGGACGCTGCGCTCGCCCAGGCTCAGCACATCCAGCCGCCGGTGGTCGTCGGCGAGATCGCGGGCGAAGGAGCCCACGGTGCGCGCGGGAAACGTGGCCAGCCGCGCTCCCGCGAGGCGCAGGGCCAGCGGTAGCCCGCCGCACAGACGGACCACGTCCCGACCCGAATCGGGATCCTCGTCCACCCGGTCCGCGCCACCGATCCGTCGCAACAGATCCCAGGCGGTGCCCTCGTCCAACCCGGACAATACGACGCGCTCATCCACCGCCAGCGAAGCAAGGGCCTGGCGGCTGGTGACCAGGACAGCGCACGAAGACCCACCCGGTATCAGCGCACTTACCTGCTGTTCACTGGCCGCGTTGTCCAGGACCACCAGGACACGCCGGTCGGCCGACTCCGTCCGGAACTGCCGTGTCCGGCCGACCTCGTCGTCGGGGATTCTTCCGCGCGGTACTCCCAGCGCCACCAGGAAGTCGCCAAGGACCTCGGCCACAGCAGCGGGGCGTTCCTCCGCCCCGTTCAGATCGACGAAGAGCTGGCCGTCAGGATAAGACGCCATCAGCCGATGAGCAGCCTGCACCACGACAGATGTCTTGCCGATCCCGCCTGGGCCGTGCACCAGGCACATCCTGCACCCGCCTGGACGCTCGGCAGACTCCACCAGCCGTGCTATCTCCTGACCGCGGCCAGTGAAATCCGCCAATGCCGGCGGCAGCTGACGCGGGATGCCGGGCGATCTGGAGAGAAGGAAATCGCCATGGGCGAGGGCCGACGCGTGCGGCGACAGCAGCAGCCGCAGCTCCTCGACGCGTGCAGGATCCTCACCCAGAGCCAGTACCAGCCGCCGTCGCAGCAGTGCCTGGGCAGCAGGAGAACGGCTCGCCTCTTCGACCAGGGCCGCGCCCTCCTCACCGGGCAGCCGTCCGGCGATCCACCGGTACAGCCGCCCCAGCCGGTCGGCCACCGACTGCTCCAGCCCCTGCACCGCGCGATCCGCCAGACCGGAGCCCAACCTCTTCGCAGACACGATTACCAAGGCGACGACTGCCGCCACGACCTCCTCGACCGTCATCGACCGCCCCCCGTCCTGCGCTGTAGCATCCGCGCCGTCCCCAAACGCGCTACCGCCGCCCCGACGTCAGTCATGCCCAGAACGCCTCCACACGGCACCTGGCCGCTCTTTCAACGACCACCGAAGACGGCTCCCTCGGGCACCGCACGTTCCAGCGCGCTGTCAGCCGGCGCGCTCGCCGAGAGGGTCACCGGGCTCCCCCGGCCCCCTGCCGACGGCACAGCGGTCACCGGCAGAGACACGCTCGAGATCGCCGAGGGCAGCGCATGGTCAAACAGGCGTTCTCCGCAGCGAGAGCGCCTGTTGAACGGGGCATGCGCGGCCCGTCTGAGGTCTTGGCACATCTTCGGAAGAGCCTGGTGCAACACGAATCGAGTGTCGTCAACTGCCGAGGCCCTCCTCACCCTGGAGCGGTAACGCTGAAAACGCTCAGTCGACGAACTTCATGTCCGGGTACCGGGGTGAGGGACCGTCCAGCAGATGGCCGTCGGTCCCGCGCAGCCAGTGGTCGAAGAACGCGGACACATAGGCCTCGTCGGTCCGCACGGCGTTCGCCGGATCGATCGTGCCGATGTCCTTCTCCCGGACGGCGCGCCGCAGGTGCAACTGCGGGAGCAGGGCCTCCGCGTCGGTGAAGGAGGCGTGCTCGGAGCCGAGCAGCTTGAGCTGGCGGGTCCAGCCGGGTGTATGAGCCCGGAACGCGTCCCAGCCCGGGCCGGTGTCGGTGTCTCCGTCCTTCCCCATCAGCAGGAACGGTCGGTCGAGTCCGTGCTCGGCCACGGGCATCGGCGTGCCGTCGAAGTTGGTCAGATTGCCGTCCAGATCGATTCCGGCGCGGATCCGCGGGTCCCTGTCCATGGCCGTGGCGGCAGCGGTGCCGCCCAGCGAGTGGCCGAACATGCCGACCCTGGACAGATCGAGCGTGCCGGCGAGGCCACGGGGCAGCGGCTTGCCGTCCACGTCGGGATTCCGGCCGGCGTTCACCAGGCCCATCTGGTCCAGCACGAAACCGGTGTCGGCGTCCCTCACCGTCAGGGCCTTCTTGATGAACGCGTCGGCGTCGTCGGAGAGGTCCAGCGTGGCCAGCGCCCCGTCGGGGAACTCCACCTCGGGGGATTCGTAGGTGTTGTCGATGGTGACCACGACGTAGCCGCGACTGGCGAGATCCGTCACGAGCGTGGTGCCCCAGGTCCGGGGTTCCCCCAGCCCCGGCGAGTAGAGCAGCACGGGCCGCTTCCCGTCGCCCCGGGCGACCGGGGCCCCCTGTGCGGCGTGCGTGACGGTGGCCGCCCAGTCGGCCCGCCCGGTCGGCACATGCATCCCGAGGTAGTTGTTCGCGGTCACCGAGTCGAAGTGTGCCGCGGCTTTGGGCAGCATGTAGGGCGCGGCAGGACGGCCGGTCACGTGTGTCGTGGGGTAGTACACGCCGACCATCAGCTCGCGGTCGGGCTCGTCGGTGTGCCAGGGGTCGCGGCGGGAGGTGTCGGCGAGATGCAGCGTCGTCTCGCCGACCTGGAACCTGCCGGTCGGGAGCGGCAGCCGCATCCGGGTCTGCTGCGCGGCGGGCGCAGAGGATGTCGCGGCCTGAGCAGGAAGGGCAGCAATCGCGAGGTTCGCGAGCAGGGCCGTACAGAGTGCGGCGGCACGCAGGCCACGCCCCCGCCGGACCCGGTTCCCGCTCGGCTGTGTCTTCGTCATGTCCCCATGCTGCAGGCCCGCTTCCCACCGCCACCATCAGGAACAACCCCGGCTGGGACCGGAGTCGTCCCCTAGGGGCCGAGCGCATCCGGTGCGGCGGCTCCAACCGGAAGGGCCGGGCAGTCATCGGCACCGCAGCGGGGGCTGACCCGCCCGAAGGCCGTCCGCCCGTGTGCCGCAAGGCGGTTCGCCGTGGTATGCCCAGCCTTTCGCCGTGGTACAGACAGCCGTTCGCCGTGGAACACATGGCCACTCGCCGTGTTGCACATGGCAGTCCGCTGCTGTTCGGCGCCTGCTCCTGTTCGGCTGCGGCGTCCGCTCGCGTTCCACGCAGGCGCCGCTCGTTTGCGACACTGCCGCCCACTCGTGTTCGACACTGCCGTGCGCTCGTGTTCGACATTGCCGTGCGCTCGTGTTCGACACTGCCGTGCGCTCGTGTTCGACTGATTCCTGCCGACGAGCTGGACCTTACGCGCCCCACCGTGCACGGTACTGCCCCGGAGACACACCGCCCGCCCCTTGCGGCTCGTCTCCACCGCCACCCGTAATCCCCCGACGACCGAGGGCTGCCCCCATGTGGATTGCACCAGCTGTGCTGCGTCTGACCGGAACGGCCGCGGGGCTCCTGCTCCTGACGGCGCAGACGACACCGGCCTTGGCCGCGCCGCCGCCCGCGTCACGGGCAGCCCGGGCCACGGACCCGGCACCCGCCCCGGACACCTGGACCGCGCCCCTGTCCACACAGGGCCGCTACATCGTCGACGCCCACGGCGACCGCTTCCGTCTGAAGGCCGCCAACTGGGACGGAGCCCAGGGATCGTGGACGGGCAGCGGCAGCATCACCGACCCCGCCAACCATCACGCCGGCCAGGACTCGTACGGCATCCCCCTCGGGCTGGACCGCGTCCCGCTCGACCGGCTGCTCTCCGACTTCCGTCAGCTGGGGATCAACACCGTCCGGCTGCCGTTCTCCAACGAGATGATCCACAGCACCACCCCCGTCCCGGACGCCGCGGTGGCGGCCAACCCCGAGCTGCGGGGCCGGACGCCCTTGCAAGTCTTCGACGCCGTGGTCGACGCGCTCGACCGCGACGGTTTCGCCGTCATCCTCAACAACCACACCCATACGTCCCGATGGTGCTGCGGCGTGGACGGCAACGAGCGGTGGAACAGCGGTCTGTCCACCCAGCAGTGGGCCGACGACTGGGTCTTCATGGCCCGCCGCTATGCGCATGTCCCCCGCGTGGTCGGAGCCGACCTGTACAACGAGGTCCGACGCGACGTGCTGGACGATCCCAACTGGGGCCTGGGCGACTCCCACGACTGGTACGCCGCCGCCCAGCTCGCCGGCGACCGCATCCTCACCGAGGCCAACCCGCGTCTCCTCATCGTCATCGAGGGCATCAACTGGACCGGCGTACCGGTGGACGGGCTGCCCCACGGCCGGCCGGTGCTCACGCCGGTGCGCACCCTCTCGCACACTCTCGTCGACGCCCACAAGCTGGTGTACTCTGCCCACTTCTACGGCTACACCGGTCCGCACCACAGCGGTGCCACGGGTCTCGGCGAGACCCATGACCCGCGCTACCAGGATCTGACCCGCGACCAGTTGGACGCGGCCCTCGACGACGAGGCCTTCTACGTCGAGGAGACCGGCCGACACTACACCGCACCAGTCTGGGTCAGCGAGTTCGGCATCGGCGCGAACGAGACGAACGCGGTGGCCCGTGCCTGGTTCGGCAACGTCACCGACTACTTCGCCGACCACGACGCCGACTTCGCCTACTGGCCGCTGGTCGGCTTCGAGGGCCACGACGACTGGGCGCTGCTGCGCTACGACAGTGCAGGGCACCGCACCGGCCTCCTCGACTCCGGCGACTGGCGCGATGCGGCATGGCAGCACCTGATGACCGCGCCGAGCGAGACCGGTCCCGTGGCGGGCGTTCCCACCTGGCGCATGCTCAGCACCGACCACGGGGACGCGGTGGAGTCCCTGCGCGTGCGGGACACCGGCGACTGGGATCGCGGGGCGTACAAGGCCGCCTGCCCCGACGGGCTGCGTCTGACCGGCCTGAGCCACACCAGCGGTCGCGGCCTGTGCACCGACACCGGTGAGCCGGACCTGCGGGCCTCCGGCACGGCTCAGACGGTCGTCGTCGACGAGCGCCACGTCCCGGCGGGCGGCGACTGGGCGTCGGGATACACCAAGTTCCAGTGTCCGGCGGGTTCCTTCCTGATCGGCTACAGCGTGCGTGGGGAGCGTCTGTCGGCGGCCCTGTGCGTGCCGGGCCGGGTGCCGCTGTCGGGGGCCGGGCGCACGGTGTGGTTCGACCGGTCCGACAACCGTCCCGGTGACGCGGCGGGCGGCGACTTCGCCCACGGCGACTACAAGGGCCAGTGCGCGGCGAACGAGTACGCCGCCGGGATCGCCTTCACCACCCGGGTGGGCAGCCGGCCCGGTCCCGCCGCCCTGCTGTGCCGCACCCTGCCCTGACCGCAAGGCCGCCGGTGCGACCCAGGGGCAACTTCTGGCCAAAGCAACGGAGTTGATGTGAGAGGCTGTCGTCGGCCGGTCACGGGCGGGACCGTGCCGGCCGTCGAGAGGAGCGCAGCGTGGGACAGGACGGTTTCCGGGGCACGGAGATCGACACCAGCAGACCGCACCCTGCGCGGATCTACGACTACCTGCTGGGCGGCAAGGACAACTACGCGGTGGACCAGCGGGCCGGCGACGAACTCGCCGCCGCCGCGCCCGAGGTCCGCATCGGCCTGCAGGCCAACCGCGCGTTCCTGCAGCGCGCCGTCCGGTACGTCGTCGCCCACGGCGTACGCCAGATCCTCGACATCGGCACCGGACTGCCCACCTCGCCGAACGTGCACGAGGTCGCCCACGAGACGGCTCCGCAGGTGCGGGTCGCCTACGTCGACAACGACCCGATCGTGGCCGCCCACGCGAACGCGCTGCTCAGCAAGTCCGGCGCGACCAGCGTCGTGCTCGGCGACCTGCGCGACCCTCGGGCCGTCGTGGACCACCCCGACGTCCGTCGCACCATCGACTTCGACGAGCCGGTCGCCCTGCTCCTCGTGGCCGTCCTGCACTTCCTCACCGACGCGGAGCAGCCCGCGCAGATCGTCGCCGCCCTGCGCGACGCCCTGCCGGCCGGCAGCTTCCTGGTGCTCTCGCACGCCACGGGCGACTTCGCGGACCGCAGCGCGGCCCAGGCCGTCTACAACAAGGCGACGGCCACCCTGAACCTGCGCTCCCGCACCGAGGTCGAGCGGTTCTTCGACGGCTTCGAGCTGGTCGAGCCGGGCCTGACCCAGGTGCCGTTCTGGCGCCCGGACACCACGCCACCGCCGAGGTCCCAGGAGATCGGTGTCTACGGAGGCGTGGCCCGCAAGACCGTCTGACGGCGACGACCACTGCCCCTGCCCACCGGCCTCCACCCACTCCCCGCTCCCCTGCCCGCTCCGGCCACCACCCGCGACGACCGAAGGAGCGTGGCGAGCCGCAGCGCAGGGCGCCGGCGGTCCGAGAACATCGCCACCCCGTCTCCGTACCACCAGTGCCCAGACGCACACGACCGCCGTCGTCCCGGTACGGATACCGCGGACGTGCTCGCCGTGCAGACGGCCCAAGTCCGCTGCCCCTTTCGCAGCCAAGTCCGCAGCCGTGTCCGCCTCCTGTTCCGCAGATCAGTCCGCCTCCTGGTATGCCGCCATGCCCACCGCCCGGTGTACCGCCACGCCCGCCGACCGGTATGCCGCCATGTCTTCCACGGCAGCCTCTTTCCCTCACTTCTCGAAGGTGCCACCGTCCGACCATGACGCCAACTCCGATGCAGCGAACGGTAATTCGGCCGTAACCCTTGACGCATCGTTCAGGCCAATGAAGCATCCAACGTCGAGAGAGCGCTCCCCAGCCCCCACTTCGTTCATTTCCTGAACAAGGAGAGCCGCGCATGCCCAGCTCCTCCCCCTCCTCCCCTTCCGCGCCGCGCTTCGGTCGCCGGGCTGTTCTCGGCGCCGCGGCGGCCGCCGTGCCCGTACTCGCGGGCGTGTCCACACCGGCCCGTGCCGCGACCGCGTCCCGCACGTCACCCCGCGCCCTGCCCGGCGGGGGCGACCTCGGTCCGAACGTGCTCGTCTTCGACCCGTCCACGCCCGGCATCCAGGACAGGCTCGACCAGGTCTTCCGGCAGCAGGAGTCGGCCCAGTTCGGCACCGGCCGCTATGCGCTGCTGTTCAAACCGGGCACCTACAGCGGCCTGAACGCCCAGCTCGGCTTCTACACGTCCGTCGCGGGTCTCGGCCTCTCCCCGGACGACACGACGATCAACGGCGACGTGACGGTCGACGCGGGCTGGTTCAACGGCAACGCCACGCAGAACTTCTGGCGTTCGGCGGAGAACCTGGCCCTGGCCCCCGCGAACGGCACCGATCGCTGGGCGGTGGCGCAGGCCGCCCCCTTCCGCCGTATGCATGTGCGCGGCGGGCTCAACCTCGCGCCGTCCGGCTACGGCTGGGCGAGCGGCGGCTACATCGCGGACAGCCGGATCGACGGTCAGGTCGGGCCCTACTCTCAACAGCAGTGGTACACCCGCGACAGCGTCATCGGCAGCTGGCTCAACGGCGTGTGGAACATGGTGTTCTCCGGCGTCCAGGGCGCCCCCGCGCAGAGCTTCCCGAACCCTCCGTACACCACGCTCGACTCCACCCCGGTCTCCCGGGAGAAGCCGTTCCTGTACGTCAGCGGCAGTGAGTTCCGGGTCTTCCTGCCGGAGCTGCGGACCGACGCCCGCGGTGTCACCTGGGGCAACGGCACACCACGGGGCGCCTCCGTGCCGCTGTCGCAGTTCTACGTCGCCAAGCCGGGCGTCAGCGCGGCGACCCTCAACCAGGCGCTGGCCCAGGGACTCCACCTGCTGCTGACGCCGGGCATCTACCACGTGGACCGGCCGATCCAGGTGAGCCGTGCGGGCACCGTGGTGCTGGGCCTGGGATACGCGACCCTCGTACCCGACAACGGGACGACGGTCATGAAGGTCGCCGACGTCGACGGGGTGCGGCTCGCCGGCTTCCTCATCGACGCCGGGCCGGTCAACTCCCCCACGCTGCTGGAGGTCGGCCCGATGGGTGCGTCCTTGGACCACTCAGCCAATCCGACGACCGTGCAGGACGTCTTCGTGCGCATCGGCGGCGCGGGCGCCGGCAGGGCGACCACGAGCATGGTGGTCAACAGCCGGCACACCATCGTCGACCACACCTGGGTCTGGCGCGCCGACCACGGAACCGGCGTCGGCTGGGAGACCAACCGCGCCGACTACGGCATCGTCGTCAACGGCGACGACGTCCTGTGCACGGGCCTGTTCGTGGAACACTTCAACAAGTACGACGTGCAGTGGAACGGCCGGCGCGGCCGCACGATCTTCTTCCAGAACGAGAAGGCGTACGACGCCCCGAACCAGGCCGCGATCCAGAACGGTTCCGTCAAGGGCTACGCGGCCTACAAGGTCGGTGACGACGTCACCACGCACGAGGGCTGGGGCCTGGGCAGCTACTGCTACTACAACGCCGATCCCTCGATCGTGCAGCACAACGGTTTCGCCGCGCCGAACCGCCCGGGGGTGAGGTTCCACAACCTGCTGGTGGTCTCGCTCGGTGGCAACGGCCAGTACGAGCACGTCGTCAACGAGACGGGATCACCGACCTCGGGCACGTCCACCACGCCCTCGACCGTGGTGTCGTACCCGTAGGGCGGCCCGTCCCGGCCGGGCCGTCCCCGTCGACCGGATCGGCGCGGGTCGTTCAGGTCCTCTCCGCCGGCTCGTCCGTGCGGGACACGGACGGCTTGCGCCACACGAACACCGCGGGGCCGGGCCTGCGTTCGCAGAACCGGCCCGTCGGGGAGGGTTCGCCGATGGCCGGGTACGGCGCAACGGGATACGGCAGGCCCTCGGTGCCGAGCCGCTCGCCCTTCAGGTCGGAGACGTGCACCAGCGCGCCGCCGGGCCCGAGCATGCCGAACACGGTGGCCGCCACGCGGTCTCGGACCATCCAGTGGAAGGACTGGGCGAAGACGGCCACGGTGAAGGCGCCCAGCCCGGCGGGAAGATCCTCGGCACGCATCCGCACCCAGCGCACCGTGCCGGCCCCTGTTCCGGCGGCGGCCCGGCGTGCGGCCTCGGCGAGCATCCCGGGGTCGGGATCCACGCCCACGACCTCGTCGAAAGGGGGGAGAGGGGAAGGGTCAGGGTCCCGGGCCCGCAGCCCACGTCGATCAGCCGCCCGGTCCCGTCCGGCCCGAGCACCTCGGCCAGCCCCGGGGCGTACGGAAGCCGGCCGCGCGCGTAGTACGGGGCCGTCCCGGCGCACAGGGTCTCGTCCCACTCCCAGCCCTCGTTCACCTCGGGTTCCTCCCCTTCGTTCCCGGGCCCGGCGCACGACACAGACGTTCAAACCGACCCTTCTGCACATCGCGGCACTGGTCAACGGTAAGTTGATCGCCATGAGTGACAACGTGTACTTCGACATCACCATCGACGACCAGCCGGCCGGCCGGATCGTCTTCAAGCTGTACGACGACGTGGTCCCCAAGACCGCGAAGAACTTCCGTGAGCTGGCCACCGGCGAGCACGGCTTCGGATACGAGGGTTCCTCCTTCCACCGCGTCATCCCGCAGTTCATGCTGCAGGGCGGCGACTTCACGCGGGGCGACGGCACCGGCGGCAAGAGCATCTACGGCGAGAAGTTCGCCGACGAGAACTTCGAGCTCAAGCACACCCGCCCGTACCTGCTGAGCATGGCGAACGCAGGCAAGAACACCAACGGCTCGCAGTTCTTCATCACCACGATCGTCACCAACTGGCTGGACGGCAAGCACGTCGTCTTCGGCGAGGTCGTCGAGGGCCAGGACGTCGTCGACGCCGTCGAGAAGCTGGGCAGCCAGAGCGGCAGGACCAGCGCGAAGGTCACGATCGCCAAGAGCGGCACGGTCTGACCGACGCTCACCCGCGCACACAGCGGGTGACGACAACGCCCCGGTGATGACGCCGGTCGGTTCTCTTCTGACCGGCCGTCTCACCGGGCGTCCTGTTTTACGGCGGTCTCAGCGAGCGAAGACCGTACTGGCCAGCGCCACGTGGACGGCGGTGCCGCCGAGGATGCTCAGCAGGGCGTTGCGACGCCACAGGTGCAGTCCCACGGTGACGGCCAGAGCCGCGAGCGGGGCCGCCGCACCCGCGTGGGTCAGCGGTAGGTCGCGTAGACAGTAGACGACCAGGATGACCATGATCCCGACGGGCATGCGGGTGCTGAGGTACCGGACGGTGCCGCTCGCGCGCATCGGGGCGAGGACGGCGAACGGCAGGGCACGCAGGGACCAGGTCACGGTGGCTGAGACGAGGACCGCGGCGACGAGGTAGGTCGTGTCAGGCATGGCTGGGCCTCCTGCCGGTGGCGAGGTACCGGACCAGGAGCCCGGCGGTGAACAGGGCGAAGGCGACCGGCAGCAGCCGGCCGGGGTCGAGCAGCCGGGCGGCGAGGGCGCTGAGGAGCGCGAGCACGGGGGTGGGCAGATCGCCCCGCCGGTCGCGGACGGCGTCGAGCAACAGCACCGTGAACAGCGCGGTCAGTGCGAAGTCCAGCCCGGTGACGCTGTCGGGTACGAGGGAACCGAGCAGGGCACCCGCGGTGGCGCCCCCGGCCCAGTACAGGTGCAGGAACAGCTGCACCCACAGGATGCGCGGGCCGGACCAGGAGCGGCCCCGGTGCCCGGCAGCCAGCGCGTACGCCTCGTCGCACAGGGCGAACGTGCTGTACGTCCTCCCGAGCCGCCCCTTGACCCGGTCGAGCGGGAAGGAGAGGGCGTAGAACATGTGCCGCAGGTTCACCAGGAACGCGGAGACGGCGACGGAGAACAGCGGTGCGCCGGCGGTGACCAGTCCGATCAGCAGGAACTCGAACGATCCGCCGTAGACCAGCGCGCTGGACAGGCTCGCCCACCACCAGCCGACGCCGGCGTGGGTGACGAGCACCCCGAAGGCGATGCCGAGCGGGACGAAGCCGAGTCCCACGGAGGCGGAGTCCTCGAACGCGGCCCGTGCCTCGGAGGCCTTTGGGGGTGGAGGTGTGGGACCGGTCCGGGCCAGGCGGTCGGCGACGGCGGGGGAAGTTCGCATGGAGACATTTTAGGAAGAATTCCACGCCATTTGGTTGCCGATAATGTCTCTACGATGGGTGGATGCGCAATGAAGTGAAACTCGATGCCATCGATCGAGACATTCTGTACCACCTGCGTCAGGACGGGCGGCTGACCAACGTCGAGCTGGCCCAGCGGGTGGGGCTGACCCCGCCGCCGTGCCTGCGGAGGGTCAAGCGGCTGGAGGAGGCCGGTGTCATCGCCGGGTACCGGGCCGTCGTCGATCCCGGGGCCGTGGGCCGCGGGCTGGAGGTCCTCGTCGACGTCGAGGTCAGCGCCAACGACCGGACGACCTTCCTGGAGTTCGAGGACACGGTGGCCTCGTACGAGGAGGTGATCGAGTTCCGGCGCATGTACGGCCGCCCCGACTATTTCGTCCGCGTGGCCGTCGCCGACCACGCCGCCTACGAGTCCTTTCTCACGGAGAAGCTGAGCGGGCTGCCCTGCGTCCTGCGCATCGACTCCCACCTGACCATGAAGACGATCAAGTCCGGTACCTGAGCCCGGTCTCCCGCCCGGGATCGCGGGGCCCTGCGGCATGTCCGGCCGGGCGAGTCGGCGTCTTTCGTCCGATCATGGCTGCAGAGACTCGTCGCGGGCCGCCCGCGCGATGCCGGCGGCGCACGAGACCCTCGACGAGCACGGTGCGGCGAGCACGGGAGGGACCCGTGAGGCAGTGGCGGCGCGGCCTCCACCGCGCTTGGGAGTGGCTCGGAGTGCGCATCCTGTTCCGGCGCGGCCGTGAGCTGGAGCTGATGCACCGGGCCATGGGGTTCGCCACGCTGGCCCTGGTGACGCTGGCTCCGCTGCTGATCGTGGTCGCCGCGGCCGACCCGCTGGTGCGGGGCGGCTTCGCCTCGTGGCTGTCGGACGGCATGGGGCTGTCCGGGCAGTCCGCCGATGCGCTGACCGGGATCATCAGCCCGCCGCGCGAGGTCGTCGGCACCACCAGTGTGCTGAGCCTGGTCCTGCTGGCGGTGTTCGGCGTGTCGTTCGCGGGCAGCGTGCAGAACGGTTACGAGCGGGTCTGGGCTCTCGCGGCCGGCCCCTGGCACCGTGTCTGGCGGCAGGTGACCTGGCTGGCCGTGCTGACCGCCTACCTCTACCAGGAGGTGCAGACCCGGACGGCGCTGCACGGGATGCAGCGGATCGTGGTGTCCGTGCTCAGCGCGGTGGCGTTCTTCTGGTGGGGCCAGCGCTTCCTGCTGGGCGGTCAGGTCCACTGGCGCACCCTGCTGCCTGGCGCGCTCGCGACCGTCGTCGGCCTGGCCGGCCTCCGGGCCTTCTCCTCTCTCGTCTTCGCCCCCCTCATCGTCACCAATGCGCTGAGCTACGGCGGGGTCGGGACCGTGCTGGTGGTGGAGTCATGGCTGATCGGCGTCGGGTTCGTGGTGTACGGGGGTGCGCTGTTCGGGCGCTGGTTCTGTGACCACCACTGGACGCCGTCCCACGAGGAGTGAGCGGCTCCTCCGGACGCCGCGGCCGTGCCCCGGGGCCGCGGCGCGGCTCCGGGGCACGGCAGGTGGGCTTCCCGCGGGGCCGGGGCGCGCTTGCGGGTCACGGCAGAGGGGTTTCCCGCGCGGCCGGGGCCAGCAGGACGGGCCATTCCTGGGCTGCGGCCCAGTCGGCGAAGGTGTGCCAGCCCACCTCCGGGTGGGCGCGGCGCAGACCGGTGACATCGACGTCGAGGCCGGTGCTGCCGAAGTAGGCGAACATCGCGGCGAGGTCGTGCGAGTGGGTGCGGACCTGGGACAGGGGCACCTCGTGGTGGGTGATGGGGCGATCGGTGGCGGCCGAGAGGACGGCGGCGATCCGGGCGGCGCTGAGTTCGTCGGAGGCGATGTCGATCCTGCGGCCGGTGAAGGCGGCGCGGCGCTGCAGGACCAGGGCGGCGAAGGCGCCGATGTCCTCGGCGGGTATCAGCGTCAGGGGGCGGTCGGCCGGCATGGGCCAGGCGAAGGTGTTCTCGCGCAGGCCCTCCAGGGTCCACCCGGAGGCGAAGTTGTCCATGAAGGCCGCCGGGGCGATGACCGTCCAGGGGATGTCCGTGGCCCTCAGGTGGCACTCGATCTCGTCCTTGCTGTCGTAGTGCGGGATGCCTGTGCCCCGGTCGGCGTGCGCGGCCGAGGTGAACACGATGTGGCCGACGCCCTCGGCCACCGCCGCGTCCAGCAGGGCCTTGCCCTGGCGGACCTCGGTCGCGGTGTCCGTGCCGAACGGGGTCGTCACCGCGAAGAGCGAGTCGGCGCCCGCGAGGGCGGCGTCGAGGGAGAGGCTGTCGTCGAAGTCGGCGCGACGGACGTCGGCGCCGAGCCGGCGCAGAGCCTCGGCCTCCGGTGCGGCGGGGGTACGGGTGAGGGCTCGGACCTGGTGGCCGGCGGCCAGCAGGGCACGGGCGGTGGCACCGCCCTGGGCGCCGGTCGCACCGGTGACGGCGATGGTGAGCATCGGGGCACTCCTGAAGGGAGGGTTCGCGAGAGGGCGAACACACGGGGGGACATACGTCTGCGTCGCACATTGATTGCGCGGCGAAGACAAATATAGCGACACTTCCCTGCGCCGCGCAGATAATTGATCGGGGGAGGTGGATCACCCCCCTCGGACGCCCCGGCGATGCCGGAGCGGGCCGCGCACCGCGACGGCGCAGCCCGCTCACCGGTCCACGTGCCCACGGCCAACATGGCGGCTGTCGTCCCGCACCCCGCGAACCCGGGGCTACGGCAGGTCAGGGCTCCCGGTGCTCGTGTGCCGCCTGCTCCAGGGCCGCGGCCTCCGCCTCGGCCACGCGCGTCTCGGCCGCCACGTCGATCGAACGGGTCAGCCACCAGTACAGCGCCGCGGCGACCGGCAGCCCGATGAACAGGGAGATGTCGGCTCCGCCGAGCGCCTTGGCGACGGGGCCGACGTACAGGGTCCCGACGGAGAAGAACGGGACCATGACGGCGAAGCCGACCAGGTACGAGATGATGCCGTGCCAGCCCCAACGCCCGTAGATCCCGTTCGGGTTGAAGATCTCCGCGACGGCGTAGTGCCCGCGGCGCACGACGTAGTAGTCCATCAGGTTCACCGCGGTCCACGGGATGAACAGGTAGAGCACCAGCAGCAGGAAGTTGTTGAAGTTCGCAAGGAAGTTGGAGGTCGCGGCCAGCGCGCCGACCAGGGAGAGCGCGGCGGTCAGCCCGATGGTCAGCAGGCGTGCGCCCAGCGTCGGCCGGACCCGCTTGAACGAGTCGATGGCACTGATGAGGGTCAGTGAACCGCCGTACATGTTCAGCGCGGTGACGGACACCAGGCCCAGGGTGGCGAAGAGCAGGACGAGCGCACCGAAGCCGTCGAAGACCTTGTCGCCGGCGGCGTTGATCGACGCGATCGTCTCGAAGTCCTTTCCGGCCCACGCGGCCAGCATCGCCCCGAGCACCATCAGCCAGATCCCGCCGAGCGCGGAGCCGAAGTAGGTCCAGTAGAAGGTCTTCCTGACGGTCACGTCGGGCGGGAGGTAGCGCGAGTAGTCCGAGACGTAGATGGCCCAGCTGATCTGGTAGCCGGCGACCACGCCGAACTGGGCGAGGAACGGCGTCGCCTTGAAGGCGCCGAGGTCGAAGGAGCCCGCCGGATAGTGGAGGGTGACCAGGACGCCCACGGTGAAGATCCCGAAGACGACGAGGAAGGTGTACGTCAGGATCCGCTCGGCCTTGTGGATGATGTCGTAGCCGACCAGCGCGACGACGAGCGCGACCGCGGTGACCACGACCACCCAGAGCTTGACGCTGCCGTGCAGCGTGGTGTGCAGCGCGTCGGCGGCGAGGATGCTGTTGAAGACGTTGAATCCCGCGTACTGCACATAGGCGAAGAGCCACACCAGCAGGGCACCGACATAGCCGAACTGGGGCCGCGACTGGATCATCTGCGGCAGTCCCAGCTGGGGGCCCTGGGCCGAGTGGAAGGCCATGAAGAAGGTGCCGATTACGGTTCCGGAGACGATGGCCAGCAGCGACCAGATGAGGTTGCCGCCCTCGGTGATGCTGATCAGTCCCACGGCCAGGGTCGCGATCTGGGCGTTGGACATGAACCACAGCGGGCCCAGATGCCAGAGCTTGCCGTGCCGCTCGCTCAGGGGGACGTAGTCGATCGACCGGACCTCAAGGCCGGACACCCTTGGCTCCGCTGATGTGCTCATGCCGCCTCCTGAGGCCGGGTCGCCCCTCTGGTCACATTGTTCCCCCGCCAATGCGGCGGACACCGCAACGGAGCCACCGGACGGCGTCCGGGAACCCGGCCGGTCACCGCGCGCCACGGCCGGTGACGGTGTCGCTCTTGTCACAAACGGCACCAAAGGGGCGTTCTCGTGGCAGCGGTCACTTCGCCTCGCGGGCGTTTTGTTTACGTTCGCCGTGCCGAGTTCGCTCCCCCGACCTGCTGAGGCCCCTCACCATGCCGTACCGCACTCCTCCCCCGTCGCGTCCGCGGATACCGGGAAGGCGCACCGCTCTCACCGGGGGGCTCGCGGCCGCGGTGGCGGCGCTGTTCGCGGCCGGAGCGCTCGCCCCCGCGACGGCGGCCGCCGCGTCGGGACCGGCCGGATCCACCACGGCCGACTTCCCCTCCACGGTGCGGGCACAGGGGAAGGCCCGGGTGACGGCCGCGGTGCTCGATCTGGACGGCACGGGCCGGCAGCCCGCGCTGTACGGCGCCGACGCCCCCTACGACACGGCGAGCATCATCAAGGTCGACATCCTCGCGGCGAGGCTGCTCCAGGCGCGGGACTCCGGGCACGGCCTGACCGCGCAGGAGCGCGCCCAGGCGGAGAAGATGATCGAGCACAGCGACAACGCGGCGGCGAACGACCTGTGGCGGCGCATCGGGCTCGCCCCGGGTCTCCAGAAGGCGAACAAGCGGCTCGGACTGACCTCCACCACGGGCGGCCCCGGCGGCAAATGGGGACTGACCCGGACCACCGCGAGCGACCAGATACGCCTGCTGCGCACGGTGTTCGACACCGGCGCGGCCAAGGGGACGGGGTCCGGGACCGCGCTCGACGACGCCTCCCGGGCCTACATCCGCACGCTGATGGGCAAGGTCGCCGACGAGCAGTCCTGGGGCGTCTCCGCGGCCGCCGGATCCGGGTGGGAACTGAAGAACGGCTGGCTGCAGCGCAACACGACCAACCTGTGGGACGTGAACAGCGTCGGCCGGATCACCACCGGCGGCCACCACTACCTGGTCGCGGTGCTCTCGGACGGCAACAAGTCGATGAAGGACGGGGTCGCACTGGTGGAACGGGCGGCCCGGACAGCCGTCTCCACCACCCGGGCCCGCTGACGGCCCGCCCCGAGCCGTCCGGCGGCGCACCCCGCACCGTCGGGGCCGCCCCCGGCGTCGAGCCGGGGGCAGTCCCGAGCGGGCGCGTCAGGCGGGCTTCACAGCCGAGACCGCGGTCGCCGTGACCTTGTTGTCGCACTCGGCGAACAGACCGTCGGACAGAGCGACCTGGTGGGAGCCCGCCCCGGGCAGACCGACCACCAGCGTCGGGTACGCGACGGGCTTCGCGCCGGACACGCAGTAGCCGTCGCCCTCTCCCTGCACCTGCACGAAGGTCAGCTTCACCCATGCCTTGCCGCCGGGCGCGACCCGGACCGCCGAGGCGGCACCCTTGCGGGTCACCGTCAGCGGGGCGTTGTGCGCGGGCGAGCCGTTGCCCGCGCCGGCCACCGTCGGGAATCCGCTCAGGACGCAGGTCCGGCCGGAGACGTTGGTGAACTCCACCACCGCCGCTCCGACGCCCGTGCCGTCCGGGCGCTCGGCGGCCTGGCGGGCACCTGCCTCGACGGCCGACGCCGCACAGGCCGGCGCGGAGCCGGTCGACGTGGCGGACGCGGGAGAGGCCGGCGCGCTCCCCGCGGTCGAGGCGGTCCCGGAGGGCCGCGAGCCACCGGTGCCCGGGCTCGTCGAGGAAGCCGAGGAGGAGGCCGTGGGCGAGGGTGCCGCCGTGGTCGGGGCCGGAGACGACGTACCGGCCGCCGGATCGCCGCCGCCCGACTGGCAGGCCGACAGCGAGAGCGCGGCCGCGATCACGGCCGTCGCCGACACGGCGACGCGGATGGTGTTGCGGTACTGCATGGGGTCCCCCGATGTCCGAAGTGCACAGGTCCACCGGCTCCGGGCCGGTGTTCACCGACGGAGACAGGGTTGCCGGACCAGGAGTTCCGCCGTGGATCACCTGTGACACGGCGGTGACGAGAACCGGGCCGGACCGGCACGAACGCCCGGGCGGCGGTCCGGGACCCGGAGCGGCGGCGTGGCGTATGAGGTGCGGGGCCGGTTCGCGGTGAGGATGGCTCCCTGGGCGAGCCAGCTGGGAGTCGGGTATGACGGTGAACCGTATCGGCCTGGTCGTGCACAGCGGACGGGCGGAGGCCGTGGCCGCGGCGCAGGCCGTGCGCGAGTGGTGTGCCGAGCATGCCGTGGGGTGCGCCGACATCGACGTGTGGCGCAGCGGCGCACGGCACAGCGCCCGGGAGGAGATCGACACCGCGGGCGATCCGGAGCTGATCGTCACGCTGGGCGGCGACGGGACCTTCCTGCGCGGGGCCCGGCTGGCGGCCGAGAGCGACGTCATGGTCCTCGGCGTCGACCTCGGGCGGGTCGGGTTCCTGACGGAGGTGCCCGCCCCGGCCGTGCGCACGGCGCTGGACGCCGTGCAGGAGGGGCGGATCACCGTCGAGAGCCGGATGCTGCTGACCCTGCGGGCCTCGTGCCGGCTGAAGGTGCCCCAGCAGATGGAGGCACTGGTGCGGTCCGGCCGTAACCCGATGCTCCCCCCGCCCCCGGTGCGTATGGAGTGCGTGAGCGGTGACGACTGGGGCGTCGCCCTGAACGTCACCGCGCTGAACGACGTCGTCGTGGAGAAGCTGGCCCGGGACCGGCAGGTGTCGGTCGGCGTCTATCTGGCCGGCCGGCTCCTCGCGTCCTACTCCGCGGACGCGCTCCTGGTGGCCACCCCCACGGGCTCGACCGCGTACAGTTTCGCCGCCGGCGGCCCGGTCGTCTCGCCCCGCGCGGAAGGCCTCGTCTTCACACCGGTCGCCCCGCACATGACCTTCAACCGGTCCGTGGTGGCCGCCCCCGACGAGCCCATCGCCCTGCGTGTGCTCGAACGGTCGGGCCAGGCCGCCGTCAGCATCGACGGCCAGCTGCGAGGGGTGCTCGACCCCGGGGACTGGATCGGCGTGTACGCCGCCCCCCGCCGGCTCAAAGCGGTCCGCCTGGGCCCGATGGACTTCTACGGCCGCCTGCGCGAGCGCATGAACCTCACCGACGCCCCGGCCGCGCTCGCCGACGGGACCGCCGCGCCCCTGTGGCCGGTGAAGTCACCGCCGCCGAGCGATCTCGCCCACCTCGCCCTGCCCGCCGCTCCCGACGAGCCGTCCGGGCAGCCCTGAGCTCCGCAGGCCCCGGCTGCCGGCTGCCGTCAGGACCGGGACGGCGGGCCCGCACGAGGGCGTGCGAGCCGTGGGGGCGACCGGTCGACACGACGGCCGCAATTCCCGGAAATCCGGCCGACTCCGCGTGCAACCATCCCCCACACCCATATGTCTCCTCCCATAACAGGATGGCTCGACCAAGGGGGACATCATGCAACGAATCGGAGCCGCGATAGCCGCACTCGTGCTCGCCGGAACCGGGTGGGCCGCGGCGACGACCACGGCGGGCGCCGCACCGGCGGCCGTCGCGCAGGCCGCGGCCTGTCCGACCGGCTGGGGCAGTGGCGCCAAGGGTGGCGCAACCGCCGGGGCCGTACCGCTGAAGGACATCAGGACCGGCCGGCACGACTGCTTCGACCGGCTGGTGATCGACGTACCGGGCGGCGGCCGCATCGGCTACTACGTCAGATACGTCGACCGGCTCCACCAGACCGCGAGCGGCCGGTACATCCCGGTCGGCGGCGGGGCCGTGCTCGACATCCATGTCGGTGCGCCGAGCTACGACCCGGCGACCGGCGCGTCCACCTACCCGGGGCGGGCCGGACGGCCCCTTCCGGGCGTCCGTCTGAGCGGCTACCGCACCTTCAGGGACACCCGTTTCGCGGGCAGCTTCGAGGGCGAGACCCAGATCGGTCTCGGCGTCCGCGCCCGCCTGCCGTTCCGGGTGCTCCAGCTGTCCGACCGTCTGGTGATCGACGTGGCCCACACCTGGACGGGCAGCCGCTGAGCGGCGGGACCGGCCGAGGGGCGCGCGGGGTCTTGCCGCGCGCCCCTCGGGTCTGGTTGGGTACCGGCTCCACGGGCGCGTGACGCGTGCCCGCCGGGAGGGGATCGGACAGCGTGCACGGGACAGTACGACAGGACGGCTCAGCGGCATTGCCCGAGGGGCTGGGACAGGCGATCCGAGGGACCGCCGAGGAGATCGCCGCATTGCTTCGGGGCGCACCCGACACGGGCCTCGCGGTGCCGGGATCGGAGTGGACCGTCGGCGAGGCGGCCGCCCACCTGGCCCTGGCCAACGAACTGATGGCCGACCTGGCGGCCGGGCGTGAGCGCCCCTACGGGGACGGCACACCCCAGAGCTTGGCCTCGGCCAACGCACAGTCCCTCGACACCTTCGGGGAGCGCCGCGCGGAGCCCCTGGCAACGATGATCGCGGACCAGGCCGGAGCATTCCTGGACGCCGTGGCACGGCCCATGGCCGACGAGGCCTCCGACGGCCCGGTACCGGACTCGCCCCTGGGCCCCATGCAGCGGTCCGTTCTCGCGTCCTACCTGCTCACGCACATGCTGGGCCACGGGTACGACCTGGCCCGCGCCATGAACCGTCCGCACATGCTGGACCGCGTGCGGGTGAGCCTGTGCATGCCGTTCATGCTCTCGGTCATGCCGCGCGTCGCCGACGCCACGGCCACGGCCGGCCTCACGGCCCGCTACCGGATCCGGCTGCGCGGGGGCGAGGAGTTCGGCGTGTCCCTGGCGGACGGCGCCGTGCAGGTGACGGCCGGGGCGCCCGCGTACCGCGCCGACTGCACCATCCTGCTGGAGCCGGTCGCGTTCCTGCTCATCGCGCTGGGCCGGCTCAATCCCTGGCGTGCCATCGCCCAGGGGCAGATCCTCGCGTGGGGTCCCAAACCGTGGCTGGCGCCACGCTTCCCGACCCTGTTCACCGCGCCCTGACGCCCCTCACGGGCCACCGCACACCGACGTTTCACGCCGACGCCCCTGCACCGACGCCGCACGCCGCGCCCTCACGCCGATGCCTCACGCCGACGTCGCACATCGGCCGTCCGACGCCCGGGCCCGGCATCCCTGCCGGGCGGCTCGGGCCGGCCGGCGCCTCAGGCCGGCGGGTCGGACCGGGTGGCGTCTCAGGCCGGTGGGTCGGACCGGGTGGCGTCTCAGGCCGGTGGGTCGGACCGGGTGGCGCCGAAGTACGTCTCGTGGGTCCAGACGTGGGTGCAGGACGGGCACTGCAGGTGGAGCAGGCTGCCGGTGTTGGAGAGCAGGTAGCGCCAGTGCCCGTGGCACGTCCGCCCCTCCTGGCACGTCCTGCACCTGCGGCGGTCGTCGCAGTTCGGACAGGCCACCCAGGCCCGGCGGCCGATGTCGGCCTGCGGGTCAAGCGGCAGCATCGCCGCCCCCACGGGCCGGGAGCACACCGGCCGCGACGAGTTCGTCGTAGATGCGCTGCTGCTCCGCGCTGAGGCCGGAGTACAGCAGGTCGTACGCCTCCTCCTCGCCGCGCAGAGCCGCGACGGGGTCCCAGTCGGGTCCCAGGGCGGCCAGAACGTGCGTCCGCCGGAGCATCTCGTGGCCGCTCAGGTCGAGGGAGAACTCGACCGGCGCGGACCCGCCCTCGGCGGCGTTTTCATCCGGTTCGTCAGGAAGGGTGGGGTGATGGGAGGACATGCCATCGAACGTAGGTACGCCTTACCCGCCAGGGCAAGAGGAGGTGGGAGAACTCACAGCGGCCCTGCCGCAGAGGCGGCCATTCGGGTGATCGCTCTCATGCCCCGGTCCTGGGGGGAACCAGGGAAAACGGGCCCGTCGGGCATTCCGCGCCCACCCAGGGAGTCGATCCGAAGTGGCAGCCTCCCGATGACGGACCGAAACTGAAGCGAACGGTTCGTGATCAGAAAAGAGCACGCGCCTTGAGCTTCCGATGGTTCCGCGGGCTTTTCTTATGCCCTTGAGGGCCCCCAGACCCGCCACCGGCGGCCGTCGGCGACCCAGACGTCCTCCAGGAGATCGAATGGTGGAGCAGTCCTCCGAGGTCCCTATATCCCGGCCGGACGAAAGCACCGTCACCCGGCGGAGCGGGTCCGGCACTGCGACAGATGTCGAGAGAAGACTCGCGGATGCACTGGCCGACGTCGTGTCCGCCGAGCGCGTTCCGGTCGACAGTCACTTCTTCACCGACCTCGGCGCCAACTCCCTGGTCATGGCCCAGTTCTGTGCACGGGTGAGGAAACAGCCGGACCTGCCGTCCCCGTCCATGAAGGACATCTACCGGCACCCCACGATCCGCAGCCTGGCGGCCTCGTTCGCCCAGCAGGCTCCCGCTGATGCGTCGGCCCCCGTCGCGACGTGGGCGCCCGAGCAGCCGGCGGCTCCGGTGACCCGCGCGAGCAGGCTCACCCATGCAGTCTGCGGTGCAATCCAGTTGCTGGTATTCCTGGGATATTCCCTGGTCGCGGGATTTGTCGCCGACAGCGGATACGGATGGATCGCCGCCGGTAAGGGACTGGCCGACATCTATACGCGGTCGCTCCTGTTCGGAGGGATCGGGTTTCTCGCTCTCTGCACTCTTCCGATCGTGGCCAAATGGGTTCTCATCGGCCGTTGGAAACCGGGCGAATTTCCCCTGTGGGGACCGAGATATCTGCGCTTCTGGCTCGTCAAGGTACTGCTGCATGCGAATCCGATGATTCTGTTCGTCGGAAATCCGCTGTACGTGATGTATCTCCGGGCCCTCGGTGCGCGGATCGGCAAGGGCGTCACGATCCTCTCCCCGTCCGTCCCGGTCTGCACCGACCTGCTCACGATCGGTGCCGGGACGGTCATCCGCAAGGACTCGTTCCTGCTCGGCTACCGGGCCCACGCCGGACGCATCCAGACCGGCCGGATCACCCTCGGCCGCGACGTGTTCATCGGCGAGAAGACCGTCCTGGACATCGACACGACGATGGGCGACGGCGCACAGCTCGGCCATGCCTCCGCCCTGCACCGCGGCCAGACGGTCCCGGACGGCGCCCACTGGCACGGCTCCCCTGCGCAGCCCACGCAGACCGACTACGTGCGGATCGCGCCGGCCAGGTGCGGCACCCCGCGCCGGGCGTGGTTCGCCCTCGCCAGCCTGCTCCAGCTCTTCCTCCTGTACATCCCGATCGCCGTCGGCGGAATCTACATGCTGTTCACCGAGGTACCGGCGATCGGCCAGCGCCTCGACCCGCAGACGGCCGCGCTCAAGCGGACGGCGCTGATCCCCGACGCGCTGGAACTGTCCCTCGTGCTGTTCCTCGGCTTCGTCGTCCTGGGGCTCGTCGCCCTGTGCACCGTTCCGCGGCTGCTGAGTCTGGCTCTGGAGCCGGACCGGGTCTATCCGCTCTACGGATTCCGCTACGCGGTGCACCAGGCGACCGCCCGCATGACGAACATCAGGTTCTTCGCCTGGCTCTTCGGCGACAGCTCGTACATCGTGCACTACCTCCGTGGCATCGGATACGACCTGTCACGGGTCGAGCAGACCGGGTCGAACTTCGGTACCGAGGTGCACCACGAGAACCCGCTGCTGGTGTCCGTCGGCAGCGGAACGATGGTGGCCGACGGGCTCTCCATCCTCAACGCGGACTTCTCCAGCACCTCCTTCCGGCTGTCCCGTACGTCGATCGGGGCGCACAACTTCCTCGGCAACAACATCGCCTATCCCTCGGGCGGCAGAACGGGGACGAACTGCCTGCTCGCGACGAAGGTGATGGTGCCCCTCGACGGCGAGGTCCGGGAGAACGTGGGGCTGCTCGGATCACCGTGCTTCGAGATTCCCCGGACGGTGGAGCGTGACACGCGGTTCGACGACCTCAGGGCCGGTGACACCTTCCGCAGTCGTCTCACCGCGAAGAACCGTTACAACATCCGCTCGATGGCACTCATGCTGTTCGTGCGGTGGCTGCACACCTTTGCGCTCACGCTGTTCGGGCTCGCGTCCGCGGATCTGTACGGAGTGGTCGGTCACGTGGTGATCGCCGGATACCTGGCCATCACGCTGACCTTCAGCACCCTGTACTTCGTGCTGCTGGAGCGGTGCATCGCGTCGTTCCGTGCACTGCGTCCCCGGCTGTGCTCCATCTACGACCCCTACTTCTGGTGGCACGAGCGCCTGTGGAAGGTGCCGGACCACTACCTCAACATCTTCAACGGAACGCCCTACAAGGCGCTGGTCTGGCGGCTGCTGGGGGTACGGATCGGCCACAGGGTCTTCGACGACGGCTGCTATCTGACGGAGCGGTCGCTCACCACCATCGGCGACGACTGCACCCTCAACGCCGGCAGCAAGATCCAGTGCCACTCGCAGGAGGACGGCACGTTCAAGTCCGACGGCACCACGGTCGGTGCCGGCTGCACGCTGGGCGTCGGCGCCCATGTGCACTACGGCGTGACGGTGGGCGACTGCGCCGTGCTGGCGCCCGATTCCTTCCTCATGAAGGGCGAGGAAGTCCCCCCGTACGCACGGTGGGGCGGCAATCCGGCCGTGGACATGCCGGACGCCGCCGAACAGGCCTCGGACAACGGCCGGGCATGTCACCGTCTTCGGCCGGCGCGACTGCCGCGACCGTGAGTTGAGGAAGGCCAATCGATGGGAACGCGTGTGGAAGCGGACCGGGAGTTCTGGAGCCGTGTGCTGGCCGAAGGCGGTACCACCACGGTGCCGCGGTGGGTCCTGGAGCCGGCTGCGGGAACGGCCGAGCACGAGGCTGCGGTGCCGGACGACGTGGCGGAGTCGGTACGGGGGCTGGTGGGGCAGCTCGCAGTACCGGTCAGCGCCCTGCTGCTGGCGGCGCACGCCAAGGTGCTGGCCGCGCTGTCCGGTGAGCGGGAGGTGGTGACGGGGTACGCCGCCGGGGTGCGGGGCGAGCCGCTGCCGTGCCGCCTGACGGTTCCCCCGGGCTCCTGGCGCACGCTGGTCTCGACCGCTCAGCAGGCCGAGGCGGACCTGCTGGCGCACCGGGAGTTCCCGGTGGACGAACTGTGCCGGGAACTGGGCGCGGACCAGCCGCCGTACGAGATCGTGTTCGGTCCCCGAGGGGCCGAGGACGCTCCTGCCCATGAAGGCGTCCTGGACGTGCGCTGGTCCGACCGGGACGGACGGCTCAGGCTTCGGCTGCGCTACCGCACCGACGTGCTGGATGCCGCGGGCGCGGCCCGGATCGGCGGCTACCATCTGACGGCCCTTCGGCTGCTGACGGCCGACGTGGACGCCGAGCACGCACGGCAGGGTCTGCTGTCGCCCGACGAGTTGCACGAGCAGCTGGAAGGGCTGGCCGGGCCCCGCCGTCCGCTGCCGGACGCACGGGCGCACGAACTGTTCGAGCAGCGGGTCAAGGCGCATCCGGACGCGGTGGCGGCCGTCCACGGCGAGCAGCAGTGGACGTACGCGGAGCTCAACGGGCGGGCGAACCGCCTGGCGCGGGCGCTGGTGGAGCGGGGACTGGGCCGTGAGGACGTGGTCGCCGTGGTCACCGAACGCGGCCTGGACTGGCTGGCCGCGACGCTGGCGGTGTTCAAGGCGGGCGGCGCGTACCTGCCGATCGAACCGCACTTCCCTGCCGACCGTGTCGCGGCAACGTTGTCACGCGCCGGATGCCGGCTGGTCCTGACCGAGGCCGGCAGCACCCAGATGCTCGACCGGGCGCTCGAATCGGTGCCCGGAGCCGAGAAGCTGCTGATCGAGACGGCCTATGCCGAACCGCACGCCGCCGGCGATCTCGGGGTGAGGGTCGACGCCGGTCAGCTGGCCTACATCTACTTCACGTCCGGCTCCACCGGCGAGCCGAAGGGCGCGATGTGCGAGCACGCGGGCTTCCTCAACCATCTCCACGCCAAGATCGACGACCTGGGGATCGGCGAGGGCAGCGTGGTGGCACAGACCGCCCCGCAGTGCTTCGACATCTCGCTGTGGCAGCTGGTGTCCTCGCTGCTGGTGGGCGGGCGGACGCTGCTGGTCGGGCAGGACGTGATCGTGGACGTGGAGCGGTTCGTCGACACGCTCGTGCGCGGCCGGGCGGCCGTGGCGCAGCTCGTGCCCTCCTATCTGGAGGTCGTCGTCTCGTATCTGGAGCAGCATCCCCGCGAGCTGCCGGACCTTCGGTGTGTGTCGGTGACCGGTGAGGCGCTCAAGCGGGAGCTGGTCCAGCGCTGGTTCGCGATCCAGCCGGGCGTCAGGCTGGTCAACGCCTACGGGCTGACCGAGACGTCGGACGACACCAACCACGAGGTCATGGACGCGGTCCCCGAGCGCGTCCTGCTGGGGCACGCCGTCAACAACGTGCACGTCTACGTCATGGACGAGCATCTGTCGCTGGTACCGCTGGGCGCCCCGGGGCTGATCGCGTTCTCCGGTGTCTGCGTGGGCCGCGGATACGTCAACGATCCCGAGCGGACCCGTGAGGCCTACCGGGAGGACCCGTACCGGCCGGGTGAGCGGCTCTACCTCGCGGGTGACTGGGGGCGCTGGCACCCCGGCGGCAAGCTGGAGTTCCTCGGCCGACGCGACAACCAGGTCAAGATCCGCGGCTTCCGCATCGAGATCGGCGAGATCGAGAACGCCCTGCTGCGGGTCGCCGGTGTGCGGGACGGTGCGGTGGTCGTCGCGGACCGCGGCGGGCAGAACAAGCACCTGATCGCCTTCTACACGGGCCGGCGTCTTCAGACGCACGAGCTGCGCGAGGCACTGGGCGCCGTCCTGCCCGTGTACATGGTCCCCTCGGCCTTCCACTGGCAGCCCGGCCTTCCGCTGACCGGCAACGGCAAGATCGACCGGAAGGTGCTCACCGCTCTCGCCGAGCAGACGGAACCGGCCGTGGCCGACGAGCCCGAGTCCGCCCCGCTCACCCCGACCGAGCGGAGGCTGGCAGCCGTCTGGGCCGAACTCCTGGGCATCCCCGAAAACCGCATCGGCCGCAAGGACCACTTCTTCCACTCCGGGGGCACCTCCCTGACGGCGGTCCGGCTCACCGTCGCGCTCGACCGCGCGGTGTCCCTCAAGGACATCACCCGGCACCCCGTGCTCGCCGACCTGGCCGCCCTCCTCGACGGCACGGCACGGCAACGCACGGAGCTGCTGCAGCCGCTGACGGCCGCGAGCGGTGCGGCGGAACGCGCCCTGGTGTGCTTCCCCTACGCGGGCGGTAATGCGGTCAACTACCAGCCGATGGCGAGTGCGCTGGCGAGCACCGGCACGGCGGTCTTCGCGGTGGACCTGCCCGGTCACGACCTGGCGGCCCACCACGAGCCGTTCGCCTCGATCACGCAGGTGGCGAAGCAGGTCGCCGCCGAGATCGCCGCGCGCGGCCTGACCCGGGTCCTGCTGTGGGGCCACTCGTCGGGCACCGCACAGGCCATCGAGACGGCCAGGAAGCTCAAGGAGCACGGCGTGGACGTGCCCCGGGTGTTCCTCGGCGCGCAGTTGCTCGGCACCACCGCCGAGCGGCAGGCCGCCGTCGAGGATCTGACGCGCCTGAGCAACGCCGAGATCGCGGCCCGGCTGACCGCGCAGAGCGGCTACACCGAACTCTCGGAACTGAACGCGGAGCACGCCGAGCACATCGGTGCCGCCTACCGGCACGACTGCGTGTCCGCGCACCTCTACTTCTGTGCCGCCCTGAAAGACCCGGCGCCGGTGAAGCTGGCCGCACCGGTCTCGGTGGTCGTCGCCGCCGACGATCCGCACACGGCCGGCCACGCCAAGCGCTATCAGGACTGGCTGCTGCTGGCCGAGCACGTGGATCTGCACGAGCTGGCCGACGGCGGCCACTACTTCCCGCGCACCTGCCCGGCCCAGGCGGCACAGGCCGTCCTGGGCGTCGTGGCTCCCCTGTCCTCCTCCTGACCCAACCCCCACAGAGCCCCCAGACGGGCAACCGAAGGGAAACCGAGATGTCCTCCTCACCCCTCGCAGCACCTCTCGACGTGGAGCTGCGGCCGGACAGACCCGCGATCCTGCACGTCGACTCCCCCGGTGACGCATCGAGTTGGGCAGCCGAGTGGCGCGAGTCGCTGCGTGCGCAGGTCACCCAGCACGGGGCCCTGCTCGTCCGTGGCCTGGAGCTGCGGGAGGAGTCCCGGGCCGGTGCCGTCCTCGCGGGGCTCGCCGGCACCCTCATGCCGGAGCGAGAGGCCTTCGCCCCCCGGCAGGCCTACGGCCCCGGGCTGTACTCCTCCACGAGCTGGCCGGCCAACCAGCCGATGTGCATGCACCACGAGCTGAGCTATCTGCTGGAGGTTCCCGGCCTGATGCTGTTCGCGTGTCTGACCGCGCCCGCCCAGGGCGGGGCGACCGCGGTGGCGGATGCGGAAGCGGTGCTCCAGGCGCTGCCCACCACGCTGACAGAACGGTTCGAGCGCGAGGGCTGGTTGCTGACCCGCTCCTACAACGACGAGATCGGGGCGTCCCTGACGGAGTCGTTCGGCACCGAGGACCGCACCGCGATCGAAAGTTACTGCCGGGCCAACGGCATCGACTTCACCTGGCTGGCGGACGGCTCCCTGCGCACCGAGCAGCGCCGCAGCGCCATCGTGCGGCACCCGCTCACGGGCAAGCGCTGCTGGTTCAACCAGATCGCCTTCCTCAACCAGTGGACGCTGGCCGAGGAGGTGCGCGAGTACCTGGTGGACGTCTACGGGGAGGACGGGCTGCCGTTCAACACCCGCTACGGAGACGGTTCCCCGATCGGGGAGGACGTCGTCCAGCAGCTCAACGCCACCTACGAGGAACACACCCGACGCGAGCCCTGGCAGGCCGGTGACCTGCTGCTCGTCGACAACATCCGTACTGCGCACAGCAGAGAGCCCTTCACCGGAGAGCGGCAGGTGCTGGTCGGCATGGCCGAGCCCCGCCGTCTGGCCGACTGCTGCCCGACCCCGGAGGCAAGTCAGCGATGACCCGTATGTCGTCCACCGCAACCCAGCCCGCCGTCCCGCAGGGGGCCTCGGCGCCGACGTTCGCGGTGATCACCGGTACGCAGGTGCAGCAGGCACTCGACGGACGCGAGAAACAGATCGTGGAGCTGGTCGAGGCCACCTACCGGCTCCATGGCGCCGGGGACACGGTCAACCCGCCGTCCTACTTCCTGCGCTTTCCCGACCGCCCCCGGGCGCGGATCATCGCGCTGCCGGCCTCCGTCGGAGGCTCGGTCCACGTGGACGGCATCAAGTGGATCTCCAGCTTCCCGGACAACGTGAGTGCCGGGCTGCCCCGTGCCTCCGCGGTGCTGATCCTCAACGACGCCGAGACCGGTTACCCCTTCGCCTGCCTGGAGAGCTCCATCATCAGCGCGACCAGGACCGCGGCGTCCGCCGCGCTGGCCGCCGACTGGCTCAGCCGCAGCCGGCGCCGCCCCACCCGTGTCGGGTTCTTCGGCACGGGCCTGATCGCCCGCTACATCCACACCTTCCTGACCGGCACCGGCTGGTCGTTCGACGCGATCGGCGTGCACGACGTGTCCGCCGACAGCTCCGCGGGCTTCTGCGGGTACCTGCGCCAGAGCGACACCACCGCCGAGGTCACCGTCCACGACAGCGCCGAGGACCTCGTCCGCTCCAGCGACCTGGTGGTCTTCGCCACCATCGCCGGCGAACCCCACGTCAGCGATCCGGCCTGGTTCAGCCACAACCCCCTGGTCCTGCACATCTCGCTGCGTGACCTCGCGCCCGAGGTCCTGCTCGCCTCGGCCAACTTCGTCGACGACGTCGAGCACTGCCTGAAGGCCGACACGTCACCCCATCTGGCCGAGCAGCGCACCGGCAGCCGTGACTTCCTGAACGGCACCCTCAACGACGTGATGCTCGGGAGGGCGGCCCCGCCGGCCGACCGCCCCGTCATCTTCTCGCCGTTCGGACTCGGCGTCCTCGATCTCGCCGTCGGCAAGTACGTCTACGACGAGGCAGCAGGGGCGGGCGACCTCCGCCTCATAGACGACTTCTTCCACGACCTGCGCCGGTACGGCTGAGGCCGTTGTCCTCAGCCCTGGTCCCAGGAGGCCCACCGTGCCCGTCATTTCCGCTCCCCATGACTTCAACGAAGGCGGTCTCTTCGTCGATCTGGAGTCGATCTTCGGATGCTCCCTCTACCTGAAGTGCGAGGGATTCAACTTCGCCGGCTCCATCAAGCTGAAGGCCGCGAACGAGATGGTGGAGAGCGCCGAGCGGGACGGAGTCCTGACATCGGACTCCATCCTCGTCGAGTCCTCTTCCGGGAACCTGGGTGTGGCCCTCAGCATGATCGCCGCGAGCAAGGGCTACCGGTTCCTGTGTGTGACGGACTCCCGTTGCAACCTGTCGACCAGACTGCTGATGGAGGCGCTCGGCAGCCAGGTGCACGTCGTGGCCGACCTGGACGCGAACGGCGGCTTCCTGGGCACACGGATCGACTACGTCCGGTCCCTGTGCGAGTCCGACTCCCGCTATGTGTGGCTCAGCCAGTACACCAACGCGGGCAACTGGCGGGCCCACTACCGCACGACGGCCCAGGAGATAGCCCGCTACTTCCCGCAGCTGGACGTGGTGTTCATCGGGGCGGGCACCGCCGGGACCCTGATGGGCTGCGCACGCTACTTCCGCCAGTGGAACCGGCCGGTGCGGATCGTCGCCGTGGACAGCGTGGGTTCGGTGGCCTTCGGCGGCAAACCGGGCCGGCGGATGATCCCCGGTCTGGGCATGAGCATGGTGCCCCCGCTGCTCGACGTGTCCTTCGTGGACGAGGTGATCCGGGTGGAGGAGGCGGACACCATCCGCACCTGTCACCGCATGGCCCGACGCGGCTTCCTGTTCGGCGGCTCCACCGGAACGGTGGTCAGCGGCGCGACGGACTGGCTGACCCGGCAGGACACACGGGACATCACCGCGGTGGCCATCGCGCCCGACCTCGGCGAGCGCTACCTCGACACCATCTACCAGACCAACTGGCTGCAGGATCTGTACGGCGACCACATACTCGACCCCGAGCACGTGACCGCCGCGACCCGGCGGGACAAGCCCGCCTCACCGCAGCCGGAGCGTCGGCCGAGATCCTAGGCTCGGCCCTGCCGGGCAGGGCCGGCCACGGCACCCCCGGGCGGCGGGCTCTTGTTCCGCCGCCCCGGAGGCGAGCACCCGCGGCCCTTCGTGGGCGGCCGTGCCGGGCTCGGATCGTGGGTGGCCGATTCACCGTGCGAGCGCTGCCCGTGTACGGATTCCACGGTCAGGGAAGGGAAACCGATCTCCTGGGAGCATCACCCGTGCACTTCATCGAGCAACAGTCCACCAGCAGGGCGCCGGCCGAGTGGTTCACCGGCGATGCGTGGTGGGACGTGATCCATCCCGCCGGCGAGCCGTCCCGGATGCGGGTGAACCTTGTCCGCTTCGCGCCCGGTGCCCGCACCGCCTGGCACCGCCACGCCCTGGGCCAGACCCTGCACGTCGTCTCCGGCGTCGCACTGATCGGCACCCGTGACGGCACGGTCTTCGAGGCCCGTCCCGGCGAGACCGTCTCGTGCCCGCCCGACGAGGAGCACTGGCACGGCGCCGCCCCCGACCACTTCATGGAGCACCTGGCCATGTGGGAGGGCACGGCCGACGGCACGGCCGAGACGGTCTGGGCCGAGCACGTCACCGACGAGCAGTACGCCCGCCCGCGCACCCGCTCCTGACACCTCCCCCGATCGCGGACACCCGAGGTAACACCCCATGCGGGCAACATTCATGTACGGCGCCGGCGACGTGCGCGTGGAGGACGCACCCGACCCGGTCCTCCAGCAGCCCACCGACGCAGTCGTGCGTATCGTCCGGTCCTGCATCTGCGGCACCGACCTGCACCCGTACCCCACCCTGCCGGCCTCCGGCGAGCGCACCCCGATGGGCCACGAGTTCATCGGCGTGGTCGAGGAACTCGGCTCCGAGGTCTCGGGGCTGACGCGCGGCGACCTGGTCGTGGCTCCCTTCGCGTATTGCGACAACACCTGTGTTCTGCCGCGAGGGCCTGCACACCTCCTGCCGCAACGGCGACTTCTGGGCCGCGGGCGGCGTCGGCGGCGGCCAGGCGGAGGCGGTCCGCGTCCCGCAGGCCGAGGGCACCCTGGTCGGGCTGCCCGTCGGCGAGGACTCCGAGCTGCTGCCCTCGCTGCTGACCCTGTCGGACGTGTACGGCACCGGCTACCACGCCGCCCGGCAGGCGCGCGTGAACCCGCGCACCACGATCACCGTCATCGGTGACGGCGCGGTCGGCCTGCTGGCGGTGCTGTCCGCCAGGCAGCTCGGTGCCGAGCGGATCATCCTCATGGGCCGGCACAAGGACCGCACCGGCCTGGGCCGCGAGTTCGGCGCCACCGATGTCGTTCCCGAGCGCGGCGGAGAAGGCATCGCACGCGTCCGCGAACTGACCGGTGGCGACGGCACCCATGCCGTCCTGGAGTGCGTCGGCTACATGAGCGCCTACGAGACGGCGGTCGGCGTGGTGCGTCCGGGCGGTGTCATCAGCCGGGTCGGCCTCCCGCAGTACGAGGCGGCGCCGGTCGGCTTCACCAGCCTGTTCGGCCCGAACATCACCCTGACCGGCGGCCCCGCACCGGTCCGCGCCTACATCGACGAACTGCTCCCCGGCGTCCTCGGCGGAACCGTCGAGCCCGGCCGTGTCTTCACCCGCACCATCGGCCTCGACGAGGTCCCCGACGGCCACCGCGCGATGGACCGGCGCGAGGCACTCAAGGTCCTCGTCCGCCCCTGACACCGGGCACCTACGGCCGTCCGAGCGGTCCTTGCCCTGCTCTGCGGACCGGCCGGGCAGGGCAAGGGGAGCCGCACCGGCCCGGCGGTCGCGGTCGTCCCGCCGGTGCTACGCGGCGAGGCGTTCCGCCAGGGCCTTGGCCTTGGTGGCCGCCTCCTGGAGGGCCCGGTCGCGGGAGGCTTCGAAGAGCGGCACGAGTTCGGTCATGGCCGGGTTGTGCGGGGCCATGGTCAGCTCCGGAACGATGAAGTCGAGGTCGAGGGCGAGGCCGTCCGCGAGGACCGCCGTCAGGTAGTTCTGGACGTACTCGTAGGACTCGCGCGGGGTGCCCGGTGCGTAGGAACCGCCACGGCTGGCCACGACGGTGACCGGGGTGCCCTTGGCGGAGGGGGTCTCGCCCATCGTGCGGCCGAACAGGATCACGTTGTCCAGCCACGCCTTGAGGGTCGAGGGGATCGTGTAGTTGTACATCGGCGCGCCGATGAGGACCGCGTCCGCCCGCTCCAGCTCCTCGATCAGCCGCACACGGCCGGCGAAGTCGGCCGCCTGCTCGGCCGTGTGGGTGGCGGGATCGGCGAAGCCGGCGGTGTGGGCGGCGGCGGTGATGTGCGGCACGGGGTTCACCGCCAGGTCGCGGTATATCACCGTGCCGCTGGGGTGCTGCTCCTGCCAGGCCTGGCGAAAGGCCTCCGTGACGGCGCGGGAGGCGGACGCCTCGCCCGGGAAGAGGGATGAGTCGATGTGCAGCAGGGTGGCCATGAGTGTCTCCCGGAGGAACGAGCCCCTTGCGCGATGCGGGGGCTAAGGATTCGTACTCAGCTATATGTAACACAGGAGCTTACTTTTTTTCACCCCCATACAGCGGGGTAGTACCCTGACGTCATGGCGGAGCAGACCCATGACACGGCCGAGTGCAAGCGCGTGGACGACGGCATCACCCGTGTCTTCCAGGTGCTGGGCAAGCGCTGGAACGGCCCGATCCTGGCCGTCCTGATGGGGCAGCCGACGCACTTCGCCAATCTGCGCCGGGCCGTCCCCGGCATCAGCGAGCGCATGCTCTCCGACCGGCTCGCCGAACTCGGTGCGGCGGGACTCGTGGTGCGCGAGGTCGACGAGGGGCCGCCGCTGCGCGTCTCGTACCGGCTGACCACGTCCGGAGCCGCACTGGAGCCCTCGCTCAGGGAACTCGGCGAGTGGGCGAAGGAGCATCTGCCGGACACACCGCCGTGCCCGGGGACAGCCGGCTAGGGAGGGGAAGGCCGGTCAGCGACGCCCTCGGGGGGCCGATCGGCGTGCGCCCGGGGGATTCCCGGCGACGCGCCGATGCGCACCCGCGGCCCGGGCAGGGGCGTGGTCCAGGGTGACGACCGGGGTACTCACGGACGCGGGACGAGCCGTCCGGGACGGACCCTCCAAGGCGTGTGCATCCCCCGAGAGGAGCAGCGGTCGTGGAGTACGGACTCGAAGTCGTGGTGATCCCGGTCGGTGACGTGGACCGGGCCAAGGACTTCTACCAGGGGCTGGGCTGGCGCGAGGACGCCGACTTCGCCACCGGCGAGGACTTCCGGGTGGTGCAGATGACGCCACCGGGCTCCCCCGCCTCGGTCATCTTCGGCAAGGGCGTCACCTCGGCCGCACCGGGATCGGCCCACGGCATGATGCTGGTCGTCGAGGACATCGAGGCGGCGCGGGCCGACCTGACCGCACACGGCGCGCCGGTGAGCGGGGTGTTCCACGACGCCGGCGGTGTGTTCCACCACGCCGGAACGCGGGCGCGGGTCGACGGCCGCGCCCCGGACGGCCAGAGCTACAGCTCGTTCCTCTCCTTCGACGACCCGGACGGCAACGGCTGGTTCGTGCAGGAGGTCACCGCCCGGCTGCCCGGACGCTGACCGCACGGCGGACCGGCCGCGCCGCCCGCGAAGTTCGTCCCGGAGCGCATCACCGGGGAGCGTCGAGACCGCCTCGCTCGACCAACTGGCCGACGACCACGTTGCGCTGGATCTCGTTGGTGCCCTCGCCGACGATCATCAGCGGGGCATCGCGGAAGTAGCGCTCCACGTCGAACTCGGTCGAGTAGCCGTAACCGCCGTGGATGCGGACGGCGTTGAGGGCGATCTGCATCGCGGTCTCGGACGCGAAGAGCTTCGTAGTCCTCGAAGGACAGCTCGCAGCTCTCCACGCCCTTGTAGCCGAGCTTGGGCAGGTCCCGGCAGACGGTCGGGCCGGTCCGTGTTCGACCAGCAGGACGGACATGCCCCGGTGTGCGGGGCGCGCCTGCGCATCCGTCTTGCACAGCAGGGCGATCAGCCGGGAGCGGCGTGAGTTGGTGATCCATGTCTTGGTGCCGTTGACGACGTAGCCCTCGGCGTCCTTTCGGGCGACCGTGCGCATGGCCTGGAGGTCGGAGCCGCCGCCCGGCTCGGTCAGCGCCATCGAGGTCGGGGCGGGTGGAGAGGCGCCCGCGCGTGATGACTGCCTTCCGTCCGTCCGACGGGTCGGTGCGGGTGGTCGGATCGGCGTCGTGGAGGAGGAGGTCGGCGGGTGCCCCCGGGGCGAGGGTCCCGAGCGCCGGCTCGCCGAGGCCGGGGCCGAGCGGCCGGGGCCGTCCACGGGAGCGCCTCCGCCGTGGCCACGCTCACGCTCGCCGCCTTCCGCGGGCTGCTCCTCGACTTGGTCGCCACCGGCGACCGCGACCGCACCGCCGCGGCCGCCCGCGCACTGGCGGCGACGGTGGTGCCCTCGCGGTCACGAGGGGAGCGCCGCGTCCCCGCACCCGCCGGGGGAACGGCCGCGTCCCCGCGGCACCCGGACGACGGACGGAGCGGGGACGGGCACTGCGGGGACGGGTGGTGCGGGTGCGGGTCAGGCGCCCAGGGCGTGGACCATGTTGACGATGGCGGTCATCTGCGGTGCGCTCCTGACGGCGTAGTCGGAGCCGGTGTAGCCGAACCAGTCCCAGCAGCCCTGCGGGTTGACGGGCCAGACGCTGGAGACGGCCTGCGGGTACATGACGACGAGGTTGTTGGTGTCGGCGTAGGTGTCGAGGTTGCCCCTCTCGGCGAAGGCCGTGCCGAGGAGTTGCTGGGCGGACAGACAGCCGTGCAGGGCCACCACCAGCTTGCAGGGGGCTCCGGCGGCGCAGGCCGGCGGGACGTAGAGCTGCCCGGTGGAGTCCATGGACAGGGCGTGGGCCGAGCCGCCGGGGGCGTAGGCGTTCTGGTCGAAGTACGAGAGAGTGCCCTTGGGAGCACCGGTGTTGCGTGCGTTGACCCCCCCGAGCCAGGTGGTGAGCATCTCGCGCTCGGGATCGTCGTGGCAGTTGTTCAGGAACGGCGGCAGGGTGAGGGAGCAGGGGACGACGCCGTCGGGGGTGGGCCACGAGTGTCCGGCCGGATCCCAGTCGTGGTAGGTGACGTCGGCGCCGAAGTGTTCGTAGAAGTCGACGCCCGCCCGGGAGACCAGCGGGTTGACGACCGGGTCGAGGTAGCCGTGGTACGTGTAGACCGGCTTGCCCGCCAGGTTCGACACCGGGTCGATGCGGTCCTGGGACGCCCAGTCCCCGGCCTGCCGCTCCAGGTCGTGGACACCCAGGCCGAGATCGCAGGTGACGAACTTGATCACGTGCCCCTGGCCGCAGTCGTACGGTCCGGCGGCGACGATCCCCGCGCCGTCGAAGGTGCGGGAGTAGGCGACTTGGAGCTGGGTGGCCATGAAGCCGCCGGAGGAGACGCCGGTGACGTAGGTGCCGGTGATGTTCAGGTCCGGCAGGGGCGGGGTGGCGGCCCGGGCCGGAGCGGCCGGGCCTGCGGCCGCGAGGGCGAGCGCGGCGCCGAGGGCGGCGACGGCCTGGGCGGCTCTGTGCAGGGAGCGGAATCTCATGGAACACACTCCGATGGTTGGGTGGGTGGGGTGGGGAGTGCTGCCCGGGGGGGGGCGGCTCGTACGGGGGGGCATGCGGGGGCTCGTGCGGGAGGCTCGTGCCGGGGGACTCGTGCCGGGGCCCGGATCAGCCGGGCTCGTCGGCGGGGTCCGCGGACACGGTGATCGCGCGCCGGAGGATCTTGCCGGTCGGACCCTTGGGCAGGTCGGCGATCCGCACCAGTCGCGGGTACTTGTACGGGGCGACCCGGGCGCGGACGAAGTCGCGCAGCTCGTCGGGTGCGGTGGTGGTGCCGCTCTTGAGGGTGACCACGGCGGCGATCTCCTCCCCGTGGGTGGGATGCGGGACCCCGACGACGGCGGCCTCGGCCACCGCGGGGTGCTGGTAGAGGACCTCCTCGATCTCGCGCGGGTAGACGTTGAAGCCGCCTCGGATGATCAGGTCCTTCTTCCGGTCGACGATCCGGAAGAGGCCGTCGGGATCGCGGACGCCGATGTCGCCGGTGCGCAGCCAGCCGTCCACGATCGTCTCGGCGGTGGCCTCGGGGAACCTCCAGTAGCCCTTCATGACGTTGTGTCCCGAGACCGCGATCTCGCCGGCCTCGCCGTCCGGGAGCGGGCGGCCCAGGTCGTCCTGGACCCGCATCCGTACGCCCTCGATCGGGGTGCCGATGGTGCCGGGCCGGCGGGGGCCCTCGGGGTGGTTGAAGGAGGCGACCGGTGAGGTCTCCGACAGGCCGTACCCCTCCAGCACGGTGCAGCCGAAGGCCGTCTCGAAGCCGTGCAGGACCTCGACGGGCAAGGCGGCGCCGCCGGAGACGCACAGGCGCAGCGCGGACGTGTCGACGGTGCGCAGTCCGCCGTGGGCGAGCAGGGCGGCGTACATGGTAGGCACGCCGAGCAGGACCGTCACGCGGTCGCGCTCGATCATCGCCGGTACCTCGGCGGCGTCGAAGCGCGCCAGCAGCGTGAGACAGGCACCCGCCGCGACGGCGCAGTTCAGGCCGACGACCTGGCCGAAGGAGTGGAACAGCGGCAGTCCGCCGAAGATCACGTCGTCCTCGCCGAGCCGCAGCAGGGTACGGGCACAGACCTCGGTGTTGCGCGCGAGGTTGTCGTGGGTGAGTTCCGCGCCCTTGGGGGTGCCGGTGGTGCCCGAGGTGTAGAGGATGACGGCGGTGTCGTCGGCGGCACGGCCGGCCACCCCGGGCACGGGTGCCTGCGAAGCCAGGAGTTCGAACAGGCTGCCGGGGCCCACCACCAGGTGACGGGTGCCGCAGCCCTCCGCCGCCGCGCGCCCTTCGCCCGCCTGGTCCTCCCAGGCCAGCAGCAGCACCGCACCGGAGTCGGCGAGGTAGTGGCGGACCTCGCGGGCCTTCAGCAGCGGGTTCATCGGCACGACCACGGCACCGGCGCGCAGGATCGCGAAGTAGAGGACCGCGAAGGCCGGGACGTTCGGCACCATCAGCCCCACCCGGTCGCCGGGACCCACGCCCCGGGCCCGCAGGACTCCGGCCATCCGTGCCGAGCCGTCCGCCAGTTCGGCGTAGCTCAGCGACTCTGCCGCAAGACGCAGGGCGGTCCGCGAGGGGACGCGTTCCGCGGTCGAGGTCAGCAGGGTCGCGAGGTTGGCGGACGCGCAGGGTTCGGCGGAAGCACCGGGCACGGAGGAGCCGGCGGACGCACCGCTCGCGGAAGGTGCAGCGGGCGCGGCAGGCGCAGCGGGCGCGGCGGGGCGGGTGACGGGACGGCTCACGGGAGGGCTCCCCCAGGGATCACGGCCGGCTGCCGGCACGGACAGCGCAGCCAGGCGTCAGTTTCCAACCAATCGATTGGTTGTTTCGGACCGTTTCGAGCCACCATCCGGCCTCTGCGCTACGGTGTCAACCAATCGATTGGTTGGAAATCTCGCCGAGCCGTCAGGAGCAGCCGTGGAACTTCCCGCCTGGGAGCCCCGCCGGGTCGTCGCGATGGAGGCGGTTCTCCCCGAGGGCGTCACACCGCCCGGCACCCGGGGCAAGATCCTCAAGGCGGGCCTGGAGCTGTTCGCCGAGTCCGGGTTCGCCGGCGCCTCGATCCGGCAGATCGCGGGCATGGTCGGCATCAACTCCGCGACCCTGTACGCGCACTACCCGTCCAAGGGGCACGTCCTGGCCGAGCTGGTGCGCATCGGCCACGAGGAGATGCGCACCCGGCTGACGGAAGCCGCCGCCGGCACCCGCGAGGCCGGCGCCGCCCGGCAGCTGGCCGCGCTGGTCCGTGCCCATGTGCTGCTCCACACCGACTATCCGCTGCTGGCGGTGGTCACCAACGGCGAACTCCACGCCCTGCCCCCCGAACTGGCCGCGCCCTCGCTGCGGTTGCGCGAGGAGTGCCGCCGTCTGCTCGCCGACGTCCTCGAACGCGGCGCCGACGACGGCGAGTTCAGCATCGACGATCCACTGCTGGCGGTCACCGCGATCGGCGGCCTCGGTGTGCAGGTCGCGCAGTGGTTCGGCCCCGCCCTCGAACGGACCCGCGAACAGGTCGCCGACCAGTACGCGCAGTTCGCACTGCGCATCGTGAACGCAGACCGCTGAGCACTACCAGCCCCGGCCCTGCCCTGCCTGCGCGAAGCCGTCCCTGCTCCGCGCGAAGCCGTTCCTGCCCTGCGCGAAGCCGTACCCCTGTCTCTGTGAAGGAGTGCCCATGCGACCGGTCCTCGCGACCTCCCACGGTCTGGTCCACGGCGTCACCGGCCCCGCCGGGATCGCCTGCTTCAAGAACATCCCGTACGCCGCCGCTCCGACCGGCCCGCTGCGCTTCGCACCACCGCAGCCGCCGCCCGCGTGGGACGGGATCCGTGACGCGGGCACCCACGGCCCCACCGCCCCTCAAGCGCCCTATCCCCCGCCGATGGACCGCCTCCTGCCCGAGACCCTCGTCCCCGGCGAGGACTTCCTCAACCTCAACGTCTGGACTCCGGATCCGGCCGGACGCCTGCCCGTCGTGGTCTGGCTCCACGGCGGCGCCTTCACCAACGGCACGGGATCCCTCACCGGCTACGACGGTACCGCGTTCGCCCGCGACGGCGTCGTTCTGGTCACCCTCAACTACCGTCTGGGAGCGGAGGGTTTTCTCCATCTCGGTTCCGGCGACACCGCAGGGGCCAATCCCGGTCTGCTGGACCAGATCGCCGCGCTCACATGGGTCCGGGACAACATCGCCTCCTTCGGCGGCGACCCCGATCGCGTCACCGTGTCCGGCCAGTCGGCCGGCGCCATGAGCATCGGAGCCCTGCTGACCATGCCCGCGGCCAAGGGGCTCTTCCACCGCGCCGCGCTGCAGAGCGGCGCGGCCCACCACACGCTCTCCCCCGCCTCCGCCGCTCTGGTCGCCGCCCGCCTCGCCTCGATCCTGGGGGTTCCGCCCACCCGGCCGGACATCGCCGCCGTGCCCGTCGAACAGCTCCTGGCCGCACAGCTCCAGCTCCGCGGCGAGATCTCGGCCCGCCCCGACCCGGCCCTGTGGGGTGAGGCCGCGCTCAACCTCATGCCCTTCGAACCGGTGGTCGACCACGACACGCTCCCCCGCACGCCCAGGGACGCGATCGCCGAGGGCGCGGCGGCGGGCGTCGACGTACTGGTGGGCTGCACCGCCGACGAGTTCCGCCTGTACACCGTGCCCTCCGGACTGGGCGCCCTGGTGACCGACGACCTCGTGGAACGCACCGCCACCACGTACGGCCTGCCGCCGGGCGCGGGCGTTGCCGCCTACCGTGCCGCCTTTCCCGGAGCGAGCCCGGGCGAGCTGTTCGCGCAGCTCGCCACCGACTGGTTCTACCGCCTGCCCGCGCTGCGCCTGGCCGAAGCCCAGGCCCGCCACGGTGCGCGGGCCTTCGTCTACGAGTTCGCCTGGCCCTCTCCCGCGTTCGACGGCGCACTGGGCGCATGCCATGCGCTCGATGTCCCCTTCGTCTTCGACAACCTGGCCGACCCGGCCTTCGCACCCCTGCTCGGCGACACCCCGCCCCAGCCGATCGCGGACAGCATGCACGCCGCCTGGGTGTCCTTCGCCACCACGGGGGATCCCGGCTGGCCCGCCTACGGCGAACCCCACCGGGCCGTCCACCGCTTCGCGGCCGCACCGGCCACCAGCCGTGATCCACACGGCGAACTGCGGGCCTTGTGGGACGACGTGCGCTGACACGGTGACCGGTACGGCGGCGACCGGGTCACGGGGTACCGGTCGCCACCCGGCCGGTGCGATGATCGCGGCGGTGCCCGACGAGCCCGCCGGGGCGCGGCGGCGCCGTGCCCCGGTGAGGGATCTCCCTCCATCACGTCAGGAGTTCGCAGTGAGCAGTGTCCACCACGACGTCGGTCTCCTTCCTCCGCCCCGGGTGGAGGAAGTCAGCGAAGACGTCTTCGCCTACATACAGCCCGACGGCAGCTGGTGGATCAACAACACCGGTTTCCTCGTGGGGCGGCGGGGCGTGATCAGCGTGGACGCCTGCTCCACGGTGCGGCGCACGCAGGCGTACCTGGACGCGATCGCCACCGTCACGCCGCAGCCGGTGCGGACCCTGATCAACACGCACCACCACGGTGACCACACCTTCGGCAACCACCTCTTCGGCGGCGCCACCATCGTCGGGCACGAGGCCACCCGGTCGAGCATCCTGGAGTGGGGCGGGCCGGGGGCTGCGGCCGCGTTCTGGACCGAGGTCGAGTGGGGGGACGTCACGGTCGAACCGCCGTTCCTCACCTACACCGACGCGGTCACCGTGTGGTCCGACGACCTGCGTGCCGACGTACGTCACGTCGGCACACCCGCCCACACGACCAACGACTCCATCGTATGGCTGCCCGAACGCAACCTGCTCTTCAGCGGGGACGTGCTGTTCAACGGCGGTACGCCTTTTCTCCTCCAGGGATCCGTGGCCGGTGCCGTCCGGGTCCTGGAGGAAGTGATCAAGCCGCTGGGGGCGACGACCATCGTCCCCGGGCACGGCGCCGTCGCCGGCCCCGAACTCGTCGACGACGTCCTCGGGTATCTGCGGTTCGTCCAGGCCACTGCCCGAGCGGGCCGCGACGCCGGGCTCACGCCTCTGGAGACCGCCCGTGAAACGGACCTGGGCGAGTACGCCGGCCTGCTGGACTCCGAACGCATCGTCGGCAATCTCCACCGGGCCTACGCGGAACTGGAGGGCGGCCCCCTCGGCCGGCCCATCGACGCCGCCGCCGCCCTCGGCGACATGGTCACCTACAACGGCGGCCGCCCTCTGACCTGCCTCGCCTAGGGGCTCGGTCCGTCGGCCGGTTCCGCGCAGTCCCTGTCCGGAGGACGGCCGCGACGGGGCGGCGGAACCGCTACAGGGGTCCGGGCGCCGCTGAAGAGTGGCGGATCAGGCCCGTGCGTTTGACGGTCGCCAGGAGGGGAGTGGTGTCGATGGCACTGATCCCCTCCAATGCGCCCACGGAGTCGGTGAGCAGGGCGTACAGGGCGCCGAGGTCGGCCGCGGCGACAGCGACGACGAGGTTGGCGGGACCCGTGGTGGCGGCGCAGAACCGGACCTGCGGATGGACGCTCAGGGTCTGCGCGGTCTCCTGGAGCGCGCCGGGGCGCACGGCGATCCACAGCAGGGCCTCGGCGTGTGCGCCGAGCAGTGCGAGGTCGATCTCGGTCGCCAGGCGCAGGACGTGGCCGCGCACCAGTGCGTCTAGTCGCCGGCGGGCGGTGAGCGCACTGGTGCCTGCGCGGCGGGCTAGGTCCGAGTAGGTGGCCCGGCCGTCCTCGGTCAGCGCCGTGACCAGCGCGGTGTCGATGCCGGCGGATGCGGCCGAGGCAGGCGGGGCAGGCGGGGCAGGCGACGGTTGCGGCGGTGCCGGGCCGGGTTCGAGCCGGGCCAGTTCCTCGGCCGAGAGCAGACCGGCGGTCCAGCGGAACGCGGTCGGGAAGACCCGCAGCAGGGTGTGGGAGGTCCAGGAGCCGACGGCGTCGGTGGCGGGCAGGTCCCGCAGGAGCAGGGTGTTGCGGGCGTCGGGGCCGTCCGGTGCACACTCTGGTGCCCGGCCTGGCCCCACAACGGGCCCTCGCCGTACGGGGCGACCGTGTCGTGGCCGTGTCCCCCGCCCCGAACGGCCTGGACCACTGGCGGGTTCGCGCACCACGGTCCACGACCTGCCCGGCGCCACGGTGCTGCCCGCGTTCGACGACACCCACACCCACCTGGTCTTCGCCGGGCTGGGCGCGCACGACGTTCCCGTCCACCGGGCGCGCACCATCCCCGAGTTCCTCGACCTGATCCGGCAGCGGGCAGAGACCACCCCCGCGGGCCAGTGGATCCGCACCACCACCAACTGGCAGGAACTCAACCTGGCCGAGCGCCGCATGCCCACCGCCGCCGAGCTCGACCGGGCCACCGACCGGCATCCGGTCCTGGTCAAGCGCGGCGGCCACAACGACGTCGTCAACACCTGTGCGCTGCGCCTGGCCGGCATCACCGAGGACACCCCCGTACCGCCCGGCGGCGTCATCGGCCGGGACGCCGACGGCAGGCTGAACGGCAGGCTGATCGACAACGCACTGGGGCTGGTGGAACACCTGGTCCCGACCCCGGACCGGGCCCGGCGCATCGAAGGCCTGCGCCTGGCCGGCGCCGACTACGCCGCGACCGGCATCGGCACCGTGCGCGACTGCGCCGTCTCCCCCGAGGACTACCGGGTGCTGCTCGCCGCCCGCGCGGCGGGAGCGCTGAGCACCAGGGTGCGGGCCCTGGTCTCGGCGCTCGGCATGACCGGCAGGGCCCAGGTGGAGGACCTGCTCGACGTCATGGAGGACTGGCGCTGCAGCTCCGACCCGTGGCTGCTGGTGTGGGGGGCGAAGTTCGGCCTCGACGGCGGTCTGGAGGCAGGGGCCACCGAGGAGCCGTACGCCTGCGACCACGCCTTCTCCGGGATGCTGACCTGGGAGCCCGGCGCGCTCGTCGAGGCGGTGGAGGCCGTGGTCCGCCGCGGCTGGCGGGTCGGCACCCACGCCTACGGCGACCGTGCGGTCCGCGTACTCCTGGACGTCTACGAGCGGGTCCTCGAACGCAACCCGGGCCTGCCCGCGGGGACGCTCGTGATGGAGCACGGCGGGCTGGCCGGCCCCGAGCAGCGCGCCCGCGCCGTCGCCCTGGGCATCCCCGTCACCATCCAGCAGCCGCTGCTGCACGACACCGCCGAGGTGGAGGAGGGCTTCTGGGGCCCGGAGCGCGTCGCGCGTCTCTTTCCCGCCCGGGGCTGGATCGACCTGGGTGCCCAGGTCAGCGCCGGATCCGACTTTCCCGTGGGCCAGTTCGGCGCGATGCGCTCCGTGTGGGGCATGACCACCCGGCAGACCGTCATCGGCGTCAAGGGCCCCGAGCACGCCATCTCCTACGCCGAGGCACTGACCCTGCACACCACGCAGGCCGCCCGGCTGAACGGCGAGGAGCACCTGCGCGGCACCCTCGCCCCCGGCCGCTTCGCCGACCTCACCGTCTGGGACCGGGACCCCGCGCACTGCCCCGGCGACACCCTGCGCGACCTCACCCCCACCCACACCTTCGTCGGCGGCCTCCTCGTCACGCCCTCCGGCGGGCGGTGACGGGTCGCGCCCCGGGACCGGTGGCCCGGCCGCGGGAGCGGTAGACGACATAGTGGGTCAGGTGCAGGGTGCGGCGGCGGCTGCGGTCGAAGGTGGTGACCTACCGGTCCGCGAGATCGAGCAAGGGTGTGCCGGCGGTGTCCCGGCAGAAGCGCAGGAGCGGTTCCGTCTCCGCGCCGGTCAGCCGGCCGAGCGCCTCGGCCACCCGGGCGCGCAGGCCCGGCCATTCCTCGTCCGGGTACTGGAGGAGCAGGGAGGCGGCCTGGTGCACCGCGCGGTGCGCGTGCACCGCGGCCCGTCACGCGAGGCCGATCGCCTCGCCGGCGTCGTCGACGCCCCGCACAACCCCGCTCCATAGGCCGGTTCGGCCCTGCCCCGCAGGCTCCGCTCACCCCTCCCCCGTCAGGGCACCACACCTGCCCGGTCGACCGAGCGGGCCCCGAAGTCACTGCCGACTCACCCATGTCCACGCGCCCAGGGCCCACGGGTGGGGGCGATCCGGTCGCCCTCCCGCCCCGTCGCTCTGTCGCTCTGTCGCTCTGTCGCTCTCCGGCCGGCGTGTGCGACCGTCGCGGCGGTGGCGCGCCCCGCGCCCCGGAGAGGACCGCATGTCACCCAGCCGAGGACCTGGCATCAGCACCGTCACTGCTCACCTGCGCAGGGCCGTGGGCAACGCCGACTGGCAGTTCCTGGGCGAAGCCCTGCACCCCCAGGTCCACTGGGCCGCGCCCCGCCCGGGCGCTCGCGCGTGCCGCGGCCGCTCCCGCGTCCTCAGCCGCTGCGCCCGTCTGCACACCCGCCTGTCGGGGGTGACCGTCGAAGAGACGTTCATGTACCCCGGAGCGATAGTCCTCGGGCTGTGGCTCCACCTCGGTACGTCCACCCCGGATTCGGACGGACTCGGGTGTCAGGTCTCGGACGAACTCGTGTATCAGGTCCTCGACGTCGTCGACGGGCTGGTCGTCCGTATCACCGGCTACACGGACCGCGCCCAGGCCCTGACCGCCGCCTACGACGGGCCTGCGGACACGTTCTGAGCGGTGTGCCGCAGCTGCGCCCCGGGGTGTTCCCTGTACGACTTGCACCGCTCGGTGCAGATGCTCCCCCCGGCCACGCCGGATGTGCGCCACCACCCCGTCAAGGCCGCGAAGGGCACCCTCTTGCTGCTGCTCATGGGGGCTCGCCCGGGCGAAAGGAGGGGGGCCGGCCGATCGCTGCGCATGGTCAAGGCCGATGTCCGTGGGAAGTCGTGTTACGGGGCTGTGACGCCGAACGGACCGTTCGAAGATCGGGGCCTGACAGGCTTTGCTCCTGAGCAGAGCGGCAGGCGGTCGCGTGGCCTTCAACAGCCCCGGGGAACGGTGCAGCGGCTCTGGCGTTGGGCATCATACGACCCGTCGACGTTCCTGGGGGAAATCGGCTATGACCACACGTATCCGAGTCACCGCTGTCGCCATCACCGTGGCCGCCGCCGTGACCGGCACCACACTGCTGGGCGCGTCCGGCGTCGCCTCGGCCGCCACCAGTGCCTCGCACGGGACCCTGACGATCAGCAACGGCAGCAAGTACGTACTGATCAACGGCCACCGGGTGAACTTCGGCGTGCCCGTCCGCGATCTGGCCTGGTCCCCGAACGGTGCCAAGGCCGCCTTCATCGACGGCTCGGGGAACCTGGACGTCGCCAACCCCGACGGCAGCGGGCGCGTCGTCGTCGCGAAGAACCCCGGAAACCAGAACTGGTCCCACCCCACCTGGCAGGTGACGGCGAAGGACTCGCAGATCGGTCTCCCCGCCAAGAACAACCTCATCTTCGCGGCCCGCGCGAGCGGTGTGTCCCGGCTGAAGTACATCTCCGCCAAGGCCGTGCACGGCACACCCAAGACGCTGTCCCTGTACGGCGAGCCCGGCCCGGACGTGCCGCCGATTCCGCAGACCGGCAACGTGTGGCCGAACGCGGCAGGGCACTACGGCACCTCGGTCTACGCCAACGTCAACACCGGTGACGTCTACATCCGCGACGACTACACCCGCCAGCAGGGCGGCAAGCTGACCAAGGGCTCCCAGCCGGCCCTGGCGCCCAGCAACGAAGAGGTCGTCTTCGTGCGCTCCGTCGCCGGCCACGACCACCTCTTCGTCGAGGACTTCACGCACAACAAGGTGAAGGACATCACCCCGCACGCCACCACCGACTACACCGAGCCGGCCTGGTCCCCCGACGGCAAGACGCTCGCGGCGCGCACCCCGTCCGGCACGGTGACCCTGCCGTCCAACGGCACGGGCCACCCGACGAAGGTCACCGGCACCGCGGGGCTGGCGGCCTACCGCCCCTGACGTCGGGCGCCGACACGGGCCGGGCCGGTCCGGGCGGCGGAGTGCGTTCTCACTCCGCCGCCCGCGCGAGCTCGGCCCGCAGTTCGTCCAGGTGCGCGTCGGCCGTGTCGTGCGGCAGGAACTCGACGACGTCGAGGAAGCGGAACAGCACCTGGCTGCTGGTGACGGCGTACTCGTACTCCGCGAACCCCACCACCGCTCCCATCGCGCCCCGGGCGGTGCCCCGCACGACGTGCGAGGTCAACTCGTCCGGCTCGACCGCCGACAGTCCGCGTCGCGCGTTGGGCCGGGCGAGATACGGGCACACCATCGAGGCGTACAGCATGCACGCGCGGTGTCCAGGGCCTTCCAGTGTGGGCGCCAGGTTGCGGTAGGGCCGTCCGGCGGCGAACGCCTCGCCGATCGCCGCACTCTCCGCCGACCCCACCACGCGCCACACCGGCCCCTGCGGCATGCGGCGGTTGCACACGGAACACAGCCGCTTGCGCGCGCACTCGGCGCTGCGCTCATAGTCCGTCAGCGCGAACTGCGGCTCGTCCCCCTCCCACGGCGTGATGGCCGGGACGGGGTACCCACGGACGTCCCGAGGCCGGGCCTCGATCCCCGCGGGCATGGGAACACTTTCGAATCGCACGCCCCATCCCTACCAGTCCCCGCTCCCCGGCACCACCACGGGGGTCGGCCCCGGGTGCGCCGGCGCCGGACCGCGGACCGGGCCGAAGTCCGCCGCCATGGACGTCGGCAGGCAGGAGATCATCCCCACGGGCGAAGCCATGGCCGGACGTGTTCCGCGGTCAAGTCGCCTGAACCACCCGCCCGGCGACGGCGAGTGGCCGGGCGGTGCGCGCGGCAGGACGCTGTGGGCGCCGTCGGGGTCCGACGGCGCCCACAGCGGTGCTCAGTCCCTGTCGTGCAGGGCCAGGAGCGGTCCGCGGGCCTGGAGCAGGGACCGCAGGGCGGGGATCTGTCTCCAGGCCAGGCCGCATTGACGTGCGGCGAACCGGAACGTGCAGTGACCCGCACCGCCGGCGGCCTCCCGGATCACGCCGAGGGCCTGCGCGGCGTCGGCGGGCAGGGCCTTGGGCTTCGGTGGTGCCGCAATGCCCTCCGGACGGTGTTCACGGTTGATCTCGTGGATGCCGGTGATCTTCTCGGACAGGTCGGCGGCCTCGGCCAACGTGCCCGGCCGGGTCTCGGCCAGGGCCTGCGCGACGGGATTGTGGGCCATCGCGTCGGCCAGGGGCAGGTGATGGATCCGCGCGGACTCCTCGGTGAGGTCGAGTCGCCGCTCGACGGTGCGCACCGTGCCCCGTACTCCGTGCACGGCGGCGGCGAACAGCGCGGAGGCCTCCGACGGATGCCACGCGAGGGCACCGGCCACGGTGTCGACGTCGTCGGCCGACACCGTGAGGGCGGGGCCGGGAAGCCGCCCGAGGAGTTCCTCCTGAGGGATCTCCCCGTCGACGCCGGGGCCCGCGACGTACACGGTGGCCGGCGCGCCGGCGAGATGGCAGGCGGCCATGGTCAGGGCGTCGACCAGGGGCGAGCACAGGGTGTCCTCACGGCCGTGCGTGAGGATGTCCCCGCCGATGTCGACGATCCGTACGTGCTCGAATCCGCGGGCCAGCGCCTGGCGGATCTGGTCGGCCAGTGCGTTCACCCCCTGCCACGGGTCCAGGAGCAGCAGCCGGGCGGGCAGCTCGGCCGCCAGCGCCGGCAGCGTGGATCCGGCCGGGGGCAGCACACCGGTCGCCTCGCCGACGAACACCCCGGCCGCGCTGGTGGCGAGGCGGGTGAAGTCGCGGAAGCCGAGCGGTCCCGGGGTGGGGTCGACCTCGAGGCGTTCCCAGGCGTAGGTGGCGATCGTGGAGCGGGTGCCGGGGCTGATGACGGAGGCGGCGATGCAGGTGCCGAGCGGGTCGCCTCCGCCACCGGCGGCGGCGTACAGGTCGCTCACGCGCTGTCCAGGAGGTCGATGCCGGTGATGCGGACCGGGGCGGCGCCCATGTTCTTCCGCGCACGCTGGTTCGCGGCGTGCAGGCCCTCGTAGTACTCGCGGTCGAGGCCCTTGACGTTGTCGGAGTAGAACATCCAGGACAGGACGTCGCGGTACTTGAAGCCCTTCGGGGTGAGCTGGACGCGCTCGCCGAACCGGTGGACGAGCCCGTTGTGTTCGGCCGCGTCCAGGACGGCTTCGACGTCGCCGCGGATCTTGTCCAGGCCGTGGTGTTCCAGCTCCCCCAGGCTGAGATCGAAGGTGTCCAGGACGAGGCGTTTGCGGACCAGTTCCTCGTCGGACAGCTCGAAGCCGGTGGTGGGCCGGAGTTCGTGGTTCTTGGCCTTGCGGATGTAGTCCGCGACCTCGGCCGCCGACGGCTTGACCGAGCCGGTCATGTAGTCGAGCACGCTGGTGTAGGAGCGGGCTCCGACACCGAGGCCGAGCAGGGGAACGCCCTGGAAGGTGAGGACCTTCTGCACGTAGCCGCCGCGTCCGGGCTTCTTGTAGCGGACGGAGCCCTCCTGCACGTAGCCGTGGTCGGTGAACACCTTCCGGGCGTAGTCGTAGCGTTCGTACAGCTCGGGCTGCCACATGTACTGGTAGGCGCCGGTCTTGGAGAACCAGGCGTCGGGGCGGACGGTGAGGAAGTACGTGGAGATGGTGGTGGGGCCCAGCTCGGCCAGCTCGTCGACCGAGTGCCGCCATGTCTCGGGCGTCTGGCCGGCGAAGCCCATGATGAGGTCGGTCGACAGGTCCGGCAGGCCCAGTTCCTGCACGATGCGTACGGCCTCCCGGATGACGTGCTCGCCGGCCTGCCCACGTCCGGCCTCGCGGATCTCCTTCGGAACCAGCGACTGGATGCCGATGTTCGCCCGGGTCAGGCCCATCCGGAGCAGGCGGCCGAACCCTTCCGGATCGGCGACGATCGAGTCCGGGGTGGCCTCCAGCGCGACCTCTTCGGTGGTGGAGCGCCAGTTCGGGTAGACCTCCGTGATCGTGTCGAAGATCTGCTCGAAGTGCCACGTCGACAGCAGCGCCGGCGTGCCGCCGCCGATGTAGATGGTGCGCAGACGCCGGGCGCGGATGATGTCCGCGTGATCCCGGATCTGGGTACACAGGGCGTCGGTGTACGCGTCGTAGACGTCCTGGTCGGTCGAAATGATCGTGTACAGGTTGCAGAAGCCGCACTTGTACTTGCAGAACGGCACGTGCAGGTACAGGTTCAGGGCCGGGGTCCTGTGGTGGAGCAGGTCGCGGTCCCAGACCTCCTGGATGTCGTAGGCGTCGCCGTCCAGCGGCCGGTAGGTGGAGCGGGGCGGGTAGGAGTACTGGTAGGGCGGTATGACGCCCTGGTCGATGTACTCGGCGAGCTGAGTGCGCAGGCTGTTCACAGTGAACTCCCCCGTTCGGGCTGTTCGTTCAGTGACCTTGCACCCGAAATTCGAGCACGCAACGTTTTGTTGAAGCCATGGGCAAGGTCCACCAAGTCGGCCGCTCCGTGAGCCCCCCGATTCAGTTCTTGCTCCAACTGCCGTGCGATGTGGGCGTGTTGATTTCGGACGACATGCCGGTGGACGGTACAATGCCGCCCCGGTTGTAGTGATCCAATGGACACCTACAGGGGGAACACGCCCGCCGGCGTACTCGTCATCGAGCCGATGGGCAACGCCGGACGCTTCCTCGTCGAAGCCGCCCACCAGTTGGGCATCAGCCTGTACGCGGCCACCCACAAGGACATCTACGACACCTATCCGGCCTGGCTGTCCGGCGCGCTCACCGACGTCTGCTTCACGGACCTCACCGACACCGGGCGTGCCCTGGCGGACATGAAGGCCTTCTGTCTGAGCCGTCCCGTCACGGCCGTCGGCGTCTGCTGGGAGCTCCTCAGCCACCTGGCCGCGCCGCTGGCCGCGATGCTGAACCTGCCGGGCAACGATCCCCTCGTCGCACAGGCCCCCCGCAACAAGATCGTCATGGCGGAGGCGTTCCACACCTCCGGCGTCCCCGCCCCCCGCTGGGCTCCCGCCCGGGACGCCGAGCACGCGCACCGCGTGGCCGCCTCGCACGGCCTGGGCTGGCCTCTGGTCGTCAAGCCCGCCGAGCAGGGCGGTTCCTGGGGCGTGCGCGTGGTCGACGGCCCCGACCAGCTCACCGATGCCGTCCACGCCGCCCAGCAGTTCGCACGGGCACTCCCGCACGGCCTTCCCCTGGACCGGCGCGTCCTGATCCAGGAGTACGTGCCCGGTGACGAGTACTCCGCCGACACGGTCGTGGTCGGCGGCGTCCCCTACCCACTGCCGGTGGTGCGCAAGGACACCACCCCGGGCCGCTACCGCATCGAGACCGGGCACACCTGTCCGGCCGGCATCCCGCCGAGTCTGCTCCGCCGTATCCAGCACACGGCCGCCCGCGCTGCGCTCGCCGTCGGCATCCGCAACGGCATCGCCCACACCGAACTCAAGCTCACCCCGCGTGCCGTCGATCCCGTGGTCATCGAGACCGGTGCGCGCCTGCCCGGCGGGAACATCTGCGAGCTCGTCGAGGCGGCCACCGGCATCAGCGAAGCCGCCGCCTACCTCCAGGCGATCGCCGGGCAGATCCCCGACACCGCCCCCACCCGGCAGCAGGCCGCAGCGATCCGCTTCGTCCTCGCCCCCCACGCCGGAACGCTCCAGGACATCCGCATCCCCCCGACGCCCGGGACCCGGCACGAACTCCACCTCACCCCCGGCCAGTACGTGAACGGCCCCGCCGACTCCTCCGCCCGCCTCGCCCACATCATCGCCACCGCCACCCACTCCGCCGAGGCGGCCCGACTCGCCGAGCAGGCCGCCGCCCGCACCATCGTGAAAGTGAGCTGAGCCCCGTGAAGAAGATCGCGTTCCTGCGCTCCGTGGACATCCAGCGCGCCGACCCCTACATCCAGCAGGCCGTCACCGAACTCACCGCCGAGCGGATCGCCTGCGGCCTCTTTTTCACACACGGCGACGCCTTTGACGCCGACTTCCCCGGCGAGCGCATCCGCATCGCCCCGGACATCACCGCGCGCGACCTGGCCGACCGGGTCACCGCATGGGGCGCCGACGCCGTGGTGTCGATCAGCCTTCCCTGCGAGAACGCCGTACGCGACGCCGCGGTCAAGCAGATCCTCGACCGGGCCGGCATCCCCACGATCATGACGCCGCTGGCCGCCACGCTGCTGCTGACCGACAAGTGGGAGACCAAGCAGCTCCTGCTGCGGCACGGCCTGGACGTGCCCGTGGGCTTCCGCGCGGACTCCGACCTGCTGGCCGGACGCGGTCTGCCCGTTCCCGGCTACCCCGACGCCCTGCGTCTCCAGGCCGATTCGACCGGCTACCCGCTGCTGTCCAAGCCGATCTGGGACTCCACCAGCATGGGCATCCGTGCCCTGGCCGGCCCGGCCGACCTCGACGCCTACCTCGCCGACCCGCCGCCCGTGTCCGCCGTGATCGAACAGGCCGTCACCGGCGACCTGTGCTCGGTCGACATCGTCGGCGCGCCCGGCACCTACCGTGTCGGCCCGCTCGTATGGACCGGGCGCGCCGGCGCGAAGCCGGTGTTCACCTTCGCCGACCTGCGCTGGTGCGGCCCCCGCCCGCGCGAGGACGCCGAGTTCCGGTCCGTCGCCGAGCGGCTCACGGCCGTCTGCACCGCCCTGGAGGTCACCGGCTCCGTCAACGTCGACATGATCTACGCCGACGGCAGCTACAAGATCCTGGAGTTCAACCCGCGCATCGGCGGCGCCACCACCCTGACCTGCGCCGCCTCCCGCACCAACACCTTCCGCACCCTCGCCCGCATGGCTCTGGGCGCTCCGGCCGCCGTACCGGATGCGGCGCAGGGACGGCGGTGGGCCGTGGAGTTCCTCACCCCGCAGGGCATTCCGGACGCGGTCCGCGACGAGTTCGCCGCCGCCCTCGACCTGATCACCTGCCATGCGCTCGTCATCGACGGCCACGACCACGGTCACATCACCGTGTTCACCGCCGAGGAGGGCAGCGAGGAGGACGCCGTCCAGACGATCAAGAACCTCCACGAGACGACCGGTTACCCGAACCCGGACACCGTGGACAAGATCCGCGCCCTGCTCACGCCGTGACGGCCACCACCGCACCGGCCCGGCGCAGCGGGCTGGGGCTTCCCGCCCTCGCCGGGCACCGGCGGCTCGTCGCCGCAAACCTCGTCGACTCCATCGGCAACGGCATGCTCCTGCCGCTGGGGCTGCTGTACTTCACCACCGTCCGGCACCTGCCGATGGCGACGGTCGGCACGGCCGTCACCCTCGGCCAGCTCGCCGCCCTGCCGGTCACCCTCCTGGCCGGATACGTCATGGACCGGCGCAGCCCCAAATACCTCACCACGAGCGCGAACATCCTGTCCGCCGCGGGTTTCCTCACGTTCCTGACCGCCCGCACCGCCTGGCAGGCCGCCCTGTGCTACCTCCTCGTGCAGTCCGGCATCAACGCCTTCTACACCGCCCAGCGCACCCTCATCACGCACACCACACCGCCCGAGCAGCGCAGGGCCTGGTTCGCCTTCATGTCCTCGCTGCGCAACGCCGGGATCGGGGCCGGTGCCGCCCTGGCCACAGCCCTGCTCGCCGCCTTCGGGACCCGCGCCCTGACCTGGCTCGTCGCACTCGCGGCTCCGCTCTACCTGCTGGCCGCCCTCTGCTACGCCGGGCTGACCACCACCCCACCACCACCGGCCGCCGAGGCGACGACCGGGAACGTGACCCACACGGACCACAACCGCCGCTACCTGCTCCTGGTGGCCAGCACCGTGCCCTACGTCCTGGCGCAGGCCATGCTGTCGGTCCTCGTCGCCCTCTACACCACCCGCAGCCTGCACCTCCCGGCCTACACCGCCGGCGTCCTCCTCATCGTCAACACCGTCTTCGTGTCCGCTCTCGGCACACCTCTCAACGCCCGCCTCGCCCACCGAAGCCCCCGCGCCGCCGTAGCACTCGGGTACACGCTGCTGATCGCGGCGATGGCGCTGTTCGCGCTCCCCGCGCTGCCCCTGCTGGGGTTCACGGCGTGGCCCGCGCTCACGGCGGCCGTCGTCGTGTTCTCCCTGGCCGAGGTGTTCATCTCCCCGGCCGTCAACGAACTGTCCGTCACGCTCACCCCGCAGGCCGCGAAGGGATCCCGGCAGAGCCTGTTCCAGCTCTCCTTCTCCGCCGGATTCATCGCCGCCCCGGCCCTGTTCACCACACTGCTCGCCCACGGGCAGCTGCTGCCCTGGCTGGCCCAGGCCGCCGCCTGCCTCCTCGCCCTCGCGGCGGTCCCCGCCCTCAAAGCCCCCAACCGGCACCGCAGAAGGAACCCACGCCGTTGAACACCGAGATCGTCCACAGCATCCATGACATCGAACCGGCCGAGTGGGAGCGTCTGGCCCACCGCACCGGCAACCTCTACACCTCCCACCGATGGCTCGCCGGCGAGGAGGACGACCCCACCGCCCAGCCCGCGTACGCCCTCGTCCGCGACTCCTCGGGAACCCTCCTGGCCGCCGCCCCCCTCTACCTCGTCCACGACGAACCCAACACCAACTACAGGCCCGCCACCGATCCGGTACCCCGCGTCATCGCCGGCGGCCGCCGTGGCTACCACAACGCCCCCCTGACCGAGCCCGACCTCTCACAGCCCGGCCGCCGCATGGTCCTGGAGGACCTCCGCGACACCATCCGCACCTTCGCGCACGGCCACGGCACCCACCACTGGTGGCCCTACCTCACCCGGACCGCCGCCGACCAGCTCGACCCCCTCTACTCCCGCCGGCCCGATGTCGTCGAGGACGACGCCACCATCCCCCTGACCGGACACGGCTTCGACGGCTACCTCGCCGGCCTGTCGTCCAAGCGACGCGTCGTCGTCCGCCGCGAACGTGCCGCCTTCGCCGACGCCGGGCACACCGTCAGGATCCTTCCCCTGAGTGACTGTTACGCCGAGGCGGGCCGTCTCCTCGCGCTCCTCCAGACGTCCCACGGCCGCGCCGGCGACACCGAGGACGTCATGGTCAAGGTGCTGCACCGGCAAGCCGAAGCCATGGGCCGGCACGCCCGGGTCGTCGGTGCCTACCAGGACGGCCGCATGACCGGCTTCGCCCTCTACTACCACTACGGGCACACCACCTGGCTGCGCGCCGTCGGCATCGACGCCGACCGGGCGGCCCCGTTCGCCTACTTCAACCTGACCTACTACCTGCCGATCGAGGACGCCTACCGCAACCACACCACCGCCTTGCACGTCGGTATGAAGGCCCTCACCGCCAAGCGCCTGCGCGGAGCCCGCACCTCGCCCCTCTACCACCTGCACGACACCCCGGCCGCCCAGCCGGACCTGCCGGGCTCTGCGCACCTCTCGCCGAGCCCCGGTGCCGTGCAGTAGTCCGGGCGCGTCAGCGTGCCATCAGGCCGCCGTCAGCGTCGACTGTCAGTCTTCTTCGTGTGAACGGCACCGGACACCACCGGGGCCGGGAGCAGGGAGAGGTGCCCGGAGTGGTTGATCGGGGACCAGCGAGCACGCCTCGAGGTCGGGCCCCCCAAGGCCCACGCAGGTTCGAATCCTGCCCTCTCCGCCACCCGGAACGGCCCCAGGACGCAGACGTCCGGCAGGCTCCGGCGCCGCACCTCAGGCGAGGCGGTGGAGCAAGCGGCCCCAGTACGCGCTGTGAGCCGACTGAAGCTCTTCGTCCTCTCGTGAGAGGAGCGCGCTCGGGGTGATCAGGTCGCCCATGCCGTCGATGCCGCTGGCCTTGTGCGCCGAGCGGATACGCGGTCCAGGGCGTAGTGGACCGTGAGGCTGGCGACGGTCCAGCCGGCGAGCAGGGTGAGCCCCGCCGACAGATGTGCCGAGTGGAAGTAGGCCGCGTCCCGCAGCGCACGGACGGCGATGCCGGGTGGCATGGCGTGGGCGAGAGGAGCCAGCCATGCGGGCAGGTACTGCGGGGGCAGGATCCCTCCGCTGGACGCATTGCCGAGGATGAGCAGCGCGATGGAGGCCAGCGGGATTCCGGCGGGTCCGCACGCACGCATGATCAAGCTGGCGGAGGCGGCCAGGGCGAAGGCGAGCAGGGCGCTGATGACGGCGGTGGTGGCGAACGAGGCCGGGATCGCTCCCAGGGCGAGGCAGGCGAGGGAGGCGACGACCAGGCCGGAGGCGACGGAGAAGGCGGCCATGCTGGCGACGCGTGCGGCGAGGGCCATGCGGGGGGCGATCTGGTACGAGGACACGGCGAAGAGGTAGCCGGCGAGGACGACCCCGAAGGACGAGTAGAAGATCGACAGCCCGCGGGAGTCCCGTGAGTCCAGCGGCACCACATCGGTGACGGGGACCGGATGGCCGAGCGCGGCGGTCAGGGTGGCCTGGAGCGAGCCGGTGGCGGAGGGACCCTGGGCGCCGGCCACCATCAGCGTCAGGCGCCGGTGGGTGTCGGTCACCAGGGCGGCGGGGACGTCGTCCCGTCTGATCGCGGAGCGGGCGGCTGCGGCATCCGGGTAGCGGTGGAAGCTCATGGCCTGGCCGTCCAGGTCGTTGACCGCCAGTTCGACACGGGCTGCTGCCGCGTCGGAGGCGGCTATGCCCAGTGGCAGCCGGTGGGAGGTGGGAGCGTGGAAGGCCGCGAGGAAGACCGCGATGAACGCGGCGCCCACGAGCAGCGCGGTGATCACGGGAACCGTGATCGCCTTGCGTAGCGGTGCACCGGCGTCCAGGACCGGGGCGGGTATGCCGTGTTCGATGTCGTCCAGTGGGTGGGGATGCTGGTCGGCGTGGTCCGCCCGGTGACGGGGACGGCTGGGCTCGACGGCTGCCGGGAGGTTCGTGGAGGCCATGGTGCTTTCTTGTCGGCTGCATGGCCGCGGGGACCGGGACGCGCCGGGGCGGGAGCCGGTCTCGCAGCAGGGCATGGGCAGGTTGACGTGCATTTACATGCGATGACATGCGGTTGCAGGTGCAGGGGCTTCAGAAGAAGCCGCCGTCCAGGGGGAGGGTGCGGCCGGTGAGGTAGGCGGCGTCGTCGGAGGCGAGGAAGGCGTATCCGGCGGCCACCTCGTCCGGCTGCGCGAGGCGGCCGAGCGCGCCGTGGACCTCGACCCACTGCTGCAGGGACAGGGTGCCGCGGAGTTTGGGGTGCTGGTAGCTCGGGCCGTGTTCCGCCGCCATGTCGGTGGCGGTGCCGCCAGGGGCGATGGCGTTGATGGTGATGCCGCGCCCGCCGAGTTCGGCGGACAGGTTGAGGACCGTCGCCTCCACGGCCGCCTTGGATGCCGCGTACAGGGTGTGGCCGAAGACGGCACGCGAGGCGCTGACGGACGAGGTGAGCACGATCCTGCCGCCGGCCGCCATGTGGGCGGCGGCGTGCTGGGCGGCGAACAGCTGGCCGCGCGTGTTGACGGCGAAGACGTGGTCGAAGTCGGCCGGGGTGATGCTCTCCAGGGCGCCGAAGTGTTCGATGCCCGCACAGGACGCCAGGACGTCGAGCCGCCCGAACTCCTGCGCGGCCCGGTCGAGGAGGCGCTTGGTCTGGTCGGGGTCGGCGACGTCGGCGCGGAGCGCGAGGGCGCGGGCCCCGTCGGAGGTGAGTGCGGCGACCAGGGCCTGTGCCGCCTGCTCGTTGCCTCGGTAGCCGATGACGACGGCGGCTCCTTCCCGGGCCAGCCGGGTGGCGACCGCCGCGCCGATGCCTCTGCTGCCGCCGGTGACGACGGCGACCTTGCCGGTGAATCGCGAACGGTCCGCTGCTGTCATCGGATGTGTTCCTCTCGCCGCTGGTTGAGGGCCTGCCCGGCTCACGCGTGCGCTGGTGCGGGTGTGCCCGGCGCAGCAGGCGTTTCCGGCGCCCGCTGCCGTCGCGCCGCTGTGGCCGTGATCCGAGGCTAGCACTAACCGCAGGAAATCCTTCACTTCTGGCTCGTGCCGTACTCTCGACGGGCAGACCACGACGACAGCAGAGGTGACCCCGGTGACCGCCAGCCCGGCCCAAGGGCGCCCCACGGCACGGTTGCGTACCGACGCGGCGCGCAATCGCGCCCAGATCCTGACCGCCGCCCGCAGCGCCTTCCTGGAGGCGGGAACCGCCGTTCCGCTGGAGGAGATCGCCCGTCGCGCGGGCGTGAACATCGCCACGCTGTACCGGCGCTTCCCCAGTCGCGACGCACTGATCGCCCAGGTCGTCATCGAGGGTTTCGAGCTCGTGCTCGCGTCCGCACGCGCGGCCGCCACGGCAGCGCGGACGGATCCGCCCGCGGCCGTCGAGGCCTTCCTGCAGAGCGTGATCGACCACCGCGACTCGCTGGCCCTGCCCCTGATCGGCGGACCCCAGACCGACGCCCCGCAGGCCCGCGAACTGCAGAGGGAGATCTCCGCCGCTCTGGAGGAGATCCTGGCTCAGGGGCGTCGCAGCGACGTGATCCGTGCGGACGTGACCGCGGTGGACCTGATCACCACCGCCGCACTGCTGTGCCGCCCCCTCCCCCACCTCCCGCCGCCGCAGGCCGTCGCGCTGACGGCACGCCACCTCGGCGTCTTCCTCGACGGGCTGCGTCCCGGCCGTTCCCGCTCGCTGCCCGCGCCCCCGAGCAACGAGGAACTGGCCGACCATCTTCACGGGCACGGTTGAGACACACCCCGGTCCGGCAGATTGCTCACGCCGGCGAGTCGTCGACGGCGAGTGCCGGTCCGGGGCGGGCGTGAGGGTGCAGGTCCCGGAAACGACGGTGATCGTGCCGCGGCCGTCGGCGGTGAGGGAGGCGGCGGCTTTGTGGCCCATGCGCCCCGATGACAGCCTGGACACTCATACCTGGGCGCGACTGAGAGCAGAGTTGTAACCAGCCTGCTTCCTGAGTTCCCACCGCGTTGACCGCCCTTGCTGACACCGGCCTCGGGCTGGACGCCGCCGTACCCGGCCCGGCGGCGTCGCCCATCGGTTCGGCCCGGCTCACACCCCATCGTGCTGTCACTGACCCCGTCGAACTTCGTGACCCTTTTCCGGCGATCATGGGGTGTGCGCAGCGATGGGAGCGCGTCAGCCGACGTGAGGCCGGGCCTGGAAGTGGACGCCTGGGCGGCACAGTTGGCCTGCGTGACGCGGATCCCGCATCCGCACACACAGGGCACACATGCGGCGCCGGTGTCCTCGCCACCGACGGGGGCGCGGCCTCGGGGACGACAAGTCCCGCGTCGCATGCGGTGCCGGTGTCCTCGCCAGCGACGGCGGGCGGCCTCGGGGGCGGCGAGTTCCGCGGCCGGCATTTCCGAGAACCGTGAGGACGAGGCAGTCCGCACCGATCACTCCAATGGCCTATACAGCGGCAGGTCGCCAAGTGGTGGGACTGGCACACAAGTTGATGACCCGCCCCGAGCCCCACCCACAAAGGTGGCCACCGACCTGTGTCGTTCCGGCACCGGCTCGCCCCTCTCTCTGCCGCAGGGCAGCAGCAGACGGCGCCGCGCGGCGGAGGCAGCAGGACCGAGAGCACACCTCACCCTCCGAGGCCGCCTCCCCCACGAGTCACCGGATCACCGAACGGCCCTCAACTCCTTTTCTCAGGCCTGCTTCTGGCCGCCTCGCTCGCTCTGTCGGGCTGTGCATCCCGGACTCCTCCACCCCGCCTCACCCCGGACGATGTGATCAAAGCCGCTACACAACGTCTGACCGACACCTGCCTGCCCCGTCAGGGCCTGACGCCGCCCCGCCCCGGGCACAGCCCATCGCGCGGCGAGCAACGGCGCCTTGACGCGGCCCTGTTCGGAACCGGTCCGGCAGAGCTGTCCCTCACCCTGCCCACCGGATATGTCGTACGCGCACACACCGACGGATGCCTGGCCGCAGCCCAGCAGCGTCTCTACGGAGACCAACGCCGCTGGTTCCGCGTATCCGTGACCGTCAACAACCTCGGCCCCGAGGCCCGTCACGCCCACCGCAGCCTGGCAGCGATCCGCGCCCGGCACCGCGCCGACATCACCGACTGGCAGCGGCTGCAGGCGCACGCCCTTGCCCAAGCCACTACCGTCCTCGACCGACCCAACTGATGGGAGACCCACGACCATGCAACGCCTCGCCGCTCTTCTCGCCGCAACCGCGCTCGCCGCGGGCACCTTGTTCGCCACCTCGGCCACGGCACAGGCGGTGCCTTGCGGTTCCGGCAACTTCTGCGTCTGGACCGACGCCAACTTCACCGGCCTGAAGATCGAACACAGCGGTGACGACCACTGGTGGGAGGGCGACATGTTCAAGCACGACTCCTCGTGGGCGAACCACGGCATCTCCGGTCCCGGAGTCAAGGACCACGTCAAGGTGTACGAGGGCCGTGAACAGCTGGGCCGCGTCACCATCTGTCTCGCCCCGGGCCAGGAAGTCGGCTACAACTCGGGGGCTAACAACCAGAGGTCCGGATGCGCTTCGGCCAGCGGCGCGTGAGAGGCGAATCGGCCCGGCAGATCCGGGTTGGAGATGAACGTCTGCCCGTAGGCAACCACTCGTTCGGCGAGCACGGCGACCGCCTCCTGACCCTCACCCTGGACGTCACCCGTGCGGACGCGGCCCGTGACGCCGTCGAAGCGGCGGTCGCGCACTTCGGACGGATCGACGTCCTCGTGAACAACGCGGGGTACGCGAACGTGTCGCCCATCGAGACGGCGGACGACGACGACTTCCGCGCCCAGTTCGAGACCAACTTCTGGGGTGTCTACAACGTCACGAAGGCCGCCCTGCCCACCCTGCGCCGACAGGGTGCGGGCACCGTCGTGCAGTTCTCCTCCATCGGGGGGCGGGTCGGCGGTTCTCCGGGCATCGCTTCGTACCAGGCGGCCAAGTTCGCGGTCGACGGCTTCAGCCGCGTCCTCGCCACGGAGTCCGCGCCGTTCGGCGTGCGGGTCATGGTCGTCGAGCCCAGCGGCTTCGCCACCGACTGGGCCGGCTCCTCCATGACGGTCCACGACATCCCCGACGCCTACGACGAGACCGTGGGCGAGATGAACCGGCGCGTGCGACAGGCCACGGCCGGCGCGGCCGGGGATCCCCGCAGGGCGGCCGAGATCATCGTGCGGACCGTACGGAGCGAGCGGATCCCGAGCCATCTGCTTCTGGGCGTGAATGCCGTGACGATGGCGCAGGACCACTCCCGGCGCCGGCTCGCTCAGGCGACCGCCTGGGAGAAGGTGGGCCGCTCGGCCGACTTCGGCGAGCCCTACCCGGCGCAGCTCCCTCCCGAGGAGCCGGCCGACCCGTCGGAGACGGACGCCCAGGGACGCTGAAACGCCGCAACTCCGCGGGCCGCGACCGATCGCCCAACCCGCCGATGCACCGCCGCACCGGCGGCGGGCCCCGCACCGGGTCCACACCTGCGCGTATGTGCTGACGGCGTGGGTCCGTGGCTCATGCCGTCGCTTCTGAACCGCACCACCAGCCACCCCCCATTACCGTCTTCGTAGCCCTGCAACAGGGCTACCGGCCCTCGGAGTTGGCATGACTACCTACCCTTGTCGATTGGGGCACCGCCTGCACGGCCGCCGGTCTCACAGCCGCCGGGGTGACCGTCCTCGCCTCTCGGTCCCCGGCCCACCCGGCAGGACGACCGATCGACGGCTGGCGGTTCACCGAGTCGGACGGGGTGAGGACGGCGACCACGTCGCGGCCGCTGCGCGGCACCCTGCTGCTCCCCGGCGGCGGTGGACGACCGGTCGCCTACCCCGAGGGCACCCGGCCGCCGGACTGCACGATTCCTCTGCTGCACCACCGCAGGTGCCTCCCCTTCACGGCCCGGCACACGACGTTCGAGTCCCGGCAGGGCGCCGTGGTCGTACGCCTGGACCTGACCGGGAAAGCGTCAGGACGACGCCGCCCCCGTCCACGGTGGCCTGCGCGGCGAACCTGCGGTCCGTCCTGCCGCGGACGGCCCGCGGCCGGCTCACCCGGGGACCGGCCCGAGGTGTCCCGGAGCGGATCCTGCCGCCTCTGGTGGCCGGTGGCGTGCTGGTCGGAGTCGTGGGCGGGTGCGTGTGCGGTGTCCACCGGGCCCTGAGCGTGCCGTCGGACATCATGCGGGCTGCCGGTCCCGGCTCCTCCCTGCGGACGGACCGGACGGCGTCCTTCACTCGCGGGGGCGTGGTCGCGCTGCTCGCCGCCGCCGTCTCTGCGCCGGTGGTGGCACTGCCCGGCGACCGGGGCGGGCTCGCGAGCGTCGGTACCCAGCTGTGGCTGCCACTCGGCACGGCTGCGCTCGCATTGAGTGCCTGGGGGCGCTTCACCGTGGCCCGGTCTGGCTCGCAGTCACAGGGCGCTTGCCCTGGCGGCTGATGAGCTTTCTGGAAGACGCTCACCGACGCGGTGTGCTGCGGCGGTCCGGGGCGTGCTTCGAGTTCCGGCACCAGTGGCTGCAGTCCCACCTCGCGGGCAGCGGGTCGCAAGGCCACGACGCTCCTGGCACCGCGAACCGCGCTCGGGGCCCCCGCGACAGCTGGGATCCCGCCTCCCGACCGAACCGTCACCCCCGCGCCCATGACACCCTCCGGGTCCCGGCACCCCACCGTGACGTCCGGCTGCGCGGACCGCGCTCGCCCGCCGCCTCCGGAGCGTCCCAGGGGGCCGCTTCGTGCTAGTCCCGCGTCTCCGGCTGGGGTTCCTCCCCACCGGGCAGGCGCGCCGGACCACGGCCATGCGGCTGCTGCGGCTCCGGGCGCGCCGTCGGGGGCGGCATCCGGCGGTCCACCGGCGCGTCGGCGCTCACGGTCACCGGCTCCCCGTGATGCAGGACCACCAGCGGTTCGCCGTCCACCAGCCGGTAGCGGACACGGGTCCGGCCGATGTCCACCGTCAGCCTGCGCCCGCGTACCTGCACCGTGAAGGCGAGCTTGGACAGTGCTTCGGGCAGTCGCGGCGCGAACCCCATCTGGTCCGGCTTCCCGTCGTCACCGAGGTACCTGCGCAGGCCCCCGAAGCCGACGACCAGGGCGATCCATGTCCCGGCGAGGGAGGCGATGTGCAGCCCGTCCCGGGTGTTGTGCTCCAGATCGTCCAGGTCCATCAGCGCGGCCTCGCCCAGGTAGGCGTAGGCCAGCCGCAGGTGCCCGGTCTCCGCGGCGAGCACCGCCTGGCAGGACGCGGACAGGGAGGAGTCCCGCACGGTCAGCGCCTCGTAGTAGGCGAAGTTGCGCGCCTTCTCCTCGTCGGTGAACGCGTACGGGCACTCCATCATCGCCAGCACCATGTCGGCCTGCTTCACCACCTGCTTGCGATACAGATCGAAGTAGGGATAGTGCAGCATGAGCGGGTAGTTCTCGGGCGGCGTCGCCTCGAAGTCCCACCGCTGGAACTGTGTGAAACCGGCGGACTGTTCGTGCACGCCGAGCGTCTCGTTGTACGGCACCGCCATACGGGACGCGGCGTCCCGCCAGGCCGCGGCCTCCTCGTCGTCGACGCCGAGTTCGTCGGCCCGCTCCGGATGGCGCATCGACGCATCGGCCGCGGCCAGCAGGTTCTGACGGGCCACCAGATTGGTGTAGAGGTTGTCCCGGGCAATCGCGCTGTACTCGTCGGGTCCGGTCACCCCGTCGATGTGGAAGACGCCGTCCGCGTCGTGGTGACCGAGGGAACGCCACAGCCGGGCGGTGTCCACGAGGAGGTCGAGCCCCTCACCACGCTCGAACTCCTCGTCCCCGGTCACCATGACGTACCGGACCGCGGCCAGCGCGATGTCCGCGTTGATGTGGAAGGCGGCCGTCCCCGCCGGCCAGTACGCGGAACACTCCGCACCGTCGATCGTCCGCCAGGGGAACACGGCCCCCGACAACCCCAGCTGCCGCGCCCGTTCGCGCGCGGCCGGCAGCGTGCTGTGCCGCCACCGCAGGGCGGACGCGACGGCCTCGGGCGCGGTGAACGTCAGGACCGGCAGCACATAGGACTCGGTGTCCCAGAAGGAGTGCCCGTCGTACCCCGTTCCGGTCAGTCCCTTCGCGGGCACCGCCCGCTTCTCGTTCCGGGCCGCCGACTGGAGCACATGGAAGAGAGCGAACCGTACCGCCTGCTGGATCTGGGCGTCTCCTTCCACTTCGACGTCCGCACCGGCCCAGAACCGGTCCAGATAGGCCCGCTGCCTCGCGACCAGCCCGTCCCAGCCGGTGCTGACCGCGGCCGCCACCGCGCCGTCCACCTGGTCGTGCACGGCCGGCAGCGAACGCTCCCCCGACCAGCCGTGGGCCACGAACTTGACCAGCCGCAGCGGCTGCCCGGGCACCAGATCCGCCGTCACCGTCAGACGGCTGACGTCGGGCTCGCTCTGCGCCGTCCACCGGGTGCTGTCGGGGCCCTCGACGAGATGGTCGGCGGCCGCTCCCACGCGCAGCGCGCTGCGCTCGGTGCAGTGCACGAGCCGCAGCCGGGTCTCCTGCGCGAAGTGCTCCTCGGGCACCAGCGGGGACTCGGTCGCCGCGGCGACTCGCGGGTCCCCCTCGAAGCGGGGCAGCTGCTCGTTGGCGACGAGTTCGGACTGTACGGCCACCGTGGCCGGTCCGTCGACCGGCTCCACCTCGTACACGACCGCGGCCACGGCTCGCTGGGTGAAGGACACCAGCCGCCGCGAGGTGATCCGGACCGTGCGGCCGCCGGGCGAGGTCCACCGCGCGGTGCGGCTCAGCACACCGGTGCGGAAGTCCAGCACCCTCTCGTGCGCCAGCAGCCGTCCGTACCGCAGGTCGTAGGGGTGGTCGTCGACCAGCAGACGGACGATCTTGCCGTCGGTGATGTTGATCGTCGTCTGCCCGGACTCCGGATAGCCGTAGCCCGCCTCCGCATACGGCAGCGGGTGCCGCTCGTGGACGCCGTTCAGGTAGGCGCCGGGCAGCCCGTGGGGCTCCCCCTCGTCGAGGTTCCCGCGCCACCCGACGTGCCCGTTCGACAGAGCGAACACCGACTCGCTCTGGGCGAGCACGTCCAGGTTCAGTTCGGTTTCACGCAGGCACCACGGCTCGACCGTGAAACTGGGATGGGTGATCACTGCGACTCCAGGAGTTCGGCCAGGTCACGGACCACCACATCGGCCCCGTGCGCCCGAAGCTGCGCCGCCTGGCCCACCCGGTCGACCCCCACGACCACGCCGAAGCGCCCGGCGCGCCCCGCCTCCACGCCGGCCAGAGCGTCTTCGAACACGGCCGCCTGTGCCGGTTCCGTGCCCAGTGCGCGGGCCGCCTCCAGATAGGTGTCCGGAGCGGGTTTGCCCCGCAGACGGCGCTCGCGCGCCACCACCCCGTCGATCCGCTCGTCGAAGAGGTCCTCGATACCGGCCGCCACCAGCACATCGCGGCAGTTCGCGCTGGACGACACCACCGCGCGGCGCAGACCGGCGTCCCGCACCGCATGAACGAAGCGCACCGAGCCCTCGTAGGGTTCCACGCCCTCCTCACGGATCCGGCGCAGCACCAGGTCGTTCTTCCGGGTGCCCAGTCCGTTCACGGTCTCCGACTCCGGCGGATCGTCCGGCGATCCCTCGGGCAGGCGGATCCCCCGTGCGGCGAGGAACGTGCGCACGCCGTCCTCACGGGGCCGCCCGTCCACGTACTCGTCATAGTCGTCCACCGCGTCGAAGGGCACGAACGCGGTCCCCTCGCGTGCCGCGCGCTCGCGGAGGTAGCCGTCGAACATCTCCTTCCAGGCAGCCGCGTGCACCTTCGCGGTCTGGGTGAGCACCCCGTCGAGGTCGAACAAGCAGGCACGGACGTGCGCAGGAAGCCCCAGCATGCCTCTGAGGCTAGGAGGCGCCCGCGGACGGCGGCGGCAGTGCGCCCTGCGGCACGCCGCAAGCCACCCGCTCGGTCCAGACGCGAACGGCGGCCGACCCGCGGGCCCCGTCCTCGCGCGCGTGGAGCGCGGTTTCACTCCCCCTGGGTGTGGCGCACGCACTCGGCGACGAGGAGCGGCAGGCTGCCCGTGCGGTCCATGAGCAGCCTCTGCTCGCGGGCACCGTTGCCCCGGCCGAGCAGTTCGGCCACGGTCTCTTCGGCGAGGGCCGCGTCGCCGCAGTCGGTCAGCGCGTCCCCGGTGTGCTCCAGCAGCGAGCGCATGACGTCAGCGGCGGGCCGGGGCCGCATGTCCCGGGGGTCGAGCAGGTCCTGCTCCAGGCCCGACCGGGCGGCCCGCCAGGCGGCCAGCTTCAGCAGGCTGACACTGTGGTCGAGCGGTGGCCTGCCCGCCCGCCACTCGCGCGCGGCCGTCTCCACCAGGGCCCGGGCGAGCGCCGCGACGAGAACGGCGGTGTCCGCACGCAGGCACACGTCCGCCACCCGGATCTCCACGGTCGGATAGCGCGCGGACAGACGTGCGTCGAAGTACGCCATCGCCTCGTCCAGGATGGCCCCGGTGGCCACCATGTCCGCCACGCGCCGGTGATATCGCTCGGCAGACCCGAACAACTCGGTCGGCCCCGCCGACGGCCAGCGCATCCACAGCCGGCTGCGGTAGGCGGCGTAGCCGGTGTCCTGCCCCTGCCAGAAGGGCGAGTTGGCGCTGAGGGCGCACAGCAGGGCCAGCCACGGACGCAGCCGGTCGACCACGGCCACGCCCTCCTCGTCGGACTCCACCGACACATGCACATGACACCCGCACACCAGCTGCTCCTGGGTGGCGAACCCGTACTGCTCGGCCATCCACTGATAGCGCTCGTTCACGCTGATCGACGGACTGACCGGCAGGGGGGAGGTGGCGAGCGCGGCGACCGCACACCCGATCTCGCCGGCGTGCCGCGCCGCCTCCTTGCGGCACCGCACGATCTCGGCGCCGAGGGCCGCCATCTCCGACTGCGGGTGCGTGGCGAACTCCAGCATCTGCCCGAACAGTTCCTTCTCGAAGACGTCCTGTCCGGGATCGTCCTGGGCGGCATGCGCGAGGACGGCGGCCGACAGCGCCTTCGGCTCCCCGCTGTCCGGGTCGACCAGAAGGAGCTCCTCCTCAACTCCTACGGTGCGCACCGCGTGCCGCCCTCCTGCCCGCGCCGCCCAGGGATGTCCGGCGCCCACGGGGACGGCGCGGAGCCGGTGAAGCCGGTGCCGGGGTCGCTGCGCCGACCCGGGCCACCCGGTGCGTGGACGCGCCACCCCGGCTGCCCCCGGCAGAGCCGTCGACATCCGTGGGTGTCAGGGCACGGCCCCGGAGACCCGTGGGGCCGGCTGTGGCCGACCGGTTCCCGGGTGTGCGACGCAGGCATCCGACCGTCAGCCGACGCCCGGGGCACAAGATCACCGCGCCCCTCCGCTGTCGCCGGGCATCCGCCCTCCGCTCTCACGCCCGCTCGTCCTCGTACCCGTCTTCTCCCTCGTCCTCCTCGTCCTCGTAGGAGCCCTCATCCTCATCCTCGTCCTCGTCCTCGTACTCCGTATCGGCGTCCTGGTAGCCGGCCTCCGACGGCTCTTCCTCGTCCTCTTCCTCTTTCTCTCCGGACTCCTCCCCGGGCTCTTCCTCCTCGTACTCGGCCTCTTCCTCCTCCATCGCCTCCTCGTGCGTGCGCACCACTTCGCCGTCACGGATCTCACCGCGCCAGCCGTCGGCATCCTCGTCGGACAGCGTGACGTAGCGCTGGAAGTGCTTGGCGTCGAGCCGCAGTCTGCGTCCCTGGGCGCGCCAGAGGTTGCCGGTCTTCTCGAAGAAGCCGGAGGGGTAGTACTCGACGACGAGCACGATGCGCGTGAGCGTGGGGGTCAGTTCGTGGAAGCTGACGCATCCGCGGGTGCTGCCCTTGGCGCCGTCCGAGGTCCACATGATGCGCTCGTCCGGGATCTGCTCCTGGACGGTGGCCTTCCAGGAACGGGTGGAGGGCCCCACCTTCACCTTCCAGTCGCTGCTGGTCTCGTCCCCCTGGGACACGCTGCGCACGCCCTTGGTGAAGGAGCTGAACTTCTCGAACCGGGTCCAGTGGTCATAGGCGACGCGCACCGGTACCCCAACATCCAGCTGTTCGATGATGGTCGTGACCTTGGGATTCCCGGACTTACGGCCTTTGCCGCCACCGAACAGCTTCGAGGCCTTTTCGGTCACGGTGTCCTTGATACTCGACGCCTTCTCACCGATCAGGGCTTTGAGGGGTGAATCCCCCTGGAGAACGCGCGCACCGATTTTCGGGAGGACTCCCCCGTTCTCGGCCACGTCCAGCAACTGGTCGGTGAGGTCCTCCACTTTGTCGCCCGCCACGTCCGTGAGGTGCTCCATCTGGGCGCCGAGGTAGTCGACGAGTTCGTCCCGCAGCCGGTCGAGGCCGGTGAACTCAGCCTGCTCGCTCTTCTGTGCCGTCCTGGCCATGGCCTACCTCCGCCGCGCGGACGACTTCTTGGCCGTCGTCTTCTTCGGGGCAGCCTTCCGGGGCGCGGTCTTCCTGGGGGCAGTCTTCTTCGCCGCGGACTTCCTCGCGGATGCCGAGGTCTTCTTCGCCGCGGACTTCCTCGCCGGCGCCGTGGACTTCTTCGCCGCGGACTTCCTCGCCGGCGCCGAGGTCTTCTTCGCCGCAGTCTTCCTCGCCGGCGCCGAGGTCTTCTTCGCCGCAGTCTTCCTCGCCGGCGCCGAGGACTTCTTCGCCGCAGTCTTCCTCGCCGGCGCCGAGGACTTCTTCGCCGCGGACTTCTTCGCGGCAGTCTTCTTCGCCGCGGACGGCTTTGCAGCGGTCTTTCTCGGCGGAGCCGCACTCTTCGTGGCCGCCTTCTTCGCCGGCTGCGCCTTCTTGGCGGCACTCTTGCGCATCGCCGCCTTGCGCGGCGCGGTCCGCGCGGACGGACGCCTGGCCGTGCGACGGTGCCGGGTGGGCTCAGCCTCCGGCTCCTCCCTGGCCTCCGCAGCCCGACGGGTGAGATGCCTGCGCCTGAACATACGCCCCTTCGCCCGCGGCTCCGCCGCCTCCTCGGGCTCTTCCTCTTCCTCTTCCGGCTCTTCCTCCTCCGCCTCTTCCTCCTCCGGCTCTTCCTCTTCGCCCGCCTCCTCGGTCTGGCCCTCCTCGTCCTCGTACTCCTCCTCTTCGCCCTCCGGCCCGTACTCCTCCTCGTCCTCCTCCCCTTCCTCCTTCTCACTGCCGATCCGGGCGGTCCGTTCGTGCAAGGCGTCCGCGAGATCGGAGAGTTTGCGGTCGGCCGCGGCGGCGAGCGCCTTGCGGCCCGCATCCTTGAACTCGCCGCGCATCTGCTCGTTGAGGTCGGCCACCTGCGGCAACTCCTGGAGCCTGCGCAGCCCTTCGGTGAGCAGTTGCTGGGGTTCGAGGCCGAACCGACGGCCCGCCAGGTAGGTGGCCACTCCGAAGGCGAGCCGTCCCTTCTTGGCACGGCCGAGGACGTAGCCACCGGCGAGTGCGGCGGCGAGAGCGATCTTCGTCGAATCGTTCATCGATCATTCCCTCCGGCGAGCCGCTGCGCGGTCGCGGGCGGCGCGTGGCCGTCGGCGATCCATCGCAGCACACTTTCGAGGTGTATATGTTGAAATAGTACGTTTGAGTGACAGGAGAGCGCCGCTCAAGCGACGGAGTTGGGAACATGGCCGCGTCAGAAAAGGACGGCACAGGGAGTGGCAGGCGGCCCGCCCACGGTGACGACACCGCGCGCCGCTCACACAGCAGCAGGGCCGCGAGGCCCGCAAGGCAGCACTCGGCGGCATGGGCCATGCGCCGCGCCGCAGGCCAGCTGGAGGAACTCCTCGGACGCGGCCCCGAATCGGTCTCGGCAATAAAACCGACCGAGGAGGGCTGGGAAGCGGATGTCGAGGTACTCGAACTGGAGCGAGTCCCCGAGACCACCAGCGTCCTGGGCACCTACCACGTGACGCTGGACAAGGAGGGCGACCTGCTGGCGTACGAACGGACCCGCCGCTACACGCGCGGCCAGATCGACCGGCGCCGCTGATACGCACGAGGGGGTGGTGAAGGGAGGCGCCATGACCGTGGTGCCACAGGGCGGAAGCAGCGTCTCGCGCGGAAGCACGAGCAGCCTGTACGACGTTCTGGATCTGATCCTCGACCGAGGCCTCGTCATCGACATCTTCGTCCGCGTGTCCCTGGTCGGCATCGAGATACTCAAGATCGACGCCCGCATCGTCGTGGCCAGCGTGGACACCTATCTCCGCTTCGCCGAGGCCTGCAACCGCCTCGACCTCGAAGCCGGCAGCAAACAGCCCACGCAGCTCACGGACCTCGTCGGCGAGATCACCGAAGGCGGAGCCGAGGGCAAGTCCAAGGGGGCCCTGACCGGCGCGGTCGAGGCCGTCAAGGACACCCTGACCGGTGGCGGTGACGAAGAGGAGGACGAGGGCGAAGAGGACTATCAGGAGAACGGGGAGGACCAGGAGGAGCCGGAGTACGAGGAGGAGCCCAGGCAGCAGCGCCGCCGGCCGGCCAGAAGAGCCTCACGGCGGCAGAGGGAGTGACCATGGCCGTCTACGTCTACTCCATCACCTCGAAGGACCACCCCGCGAGGCTCGACGACCTCCACGGTGTCGGCGAACCACCGTGCCCACTGCGTACGGTGACCGCCGGGGTGCTGTGTGCAGTCGTCAGCGACGCGCCCGAGGACCTGCGCGCCAGACGCCGCGATGTGCTGGCGCACCAGGAGGTCCAGGAGCGGCTGATGAAGGACGGCCCGGTGCTGCCGCTTCGGTTCGGCATGACGGCCGACGACGACGAAGCCGTTCGCGGGGCCCTGGAAGACAGGTCGGACGAATACCAGGAACAACTGCGGAACCTGAGGGGCGCCACCGAGTACAACCTGAAGGTCTCCTGGGAGGAGGAGGCACTGCTGCGCCGGATCCTCCTGGAATCGGACGAGGTCCGCGAACTGAACACCGCCACCCGCAGCGGCTCCGGCACCCCCGAGATGTCGATCGCGCTCGGCGAACTGGTCGCGCAGGAGGCCGAGGCGCGGCAGCAGGCGCTCGCGGCCGGCATCGTGGAGGCGTTGCGCCCCTACGCGCGCGACGAGAACGTCTCGGCGCCCGGCGGCCGTGACTTCCTCAACGTGTCCTTCCTGGTCCAGGACGACCAGGAGGAGATGTTCCTGGCCACGGGGATAAGCCTGGCCAACCAACTGGGCGAGGAATGCGAGTTCCGGCTGCGCGGACCGCTGCCCCCGTACAGCTTCGTCTGAGAGGCGCTGTTCATGGGCCTGCTGAACCAGATCCTCACGTTCCCGCTGGCACCCGTGCGGGGCGTGTCCTGGGTCGTCGACCGGGTGGTCGAGGCCGCCGAACGGGAGTACTACGACCCCGAGCCGGTGGAGCGTGAACTGGCCGCGCTGGAAAGAGCGCTGCTCGATGGCCGAATCGACCAGAAGACGTTCGAGGAGCACGAGGAACTGCTCCTCGACCGACTGGAGGAGATCGCGGCCTTCCAGCGGGGCGACATCGCTCCCTGAGCCGGAATCGAGGTGCCTGCCGTGTCGGAATCCCCCTCCAGGCGGCTGAGCTCGTACCCCTCCCGGGCCGCCGCGCCGTACGGCTCCGGACAGGGCTCCTCGGCGAACCTGGCCGACATCCTGGAGCGCGTCCTGGACAAGGGGATCGTCATCGCGGGAGACATTCGGATCAACCTCCTCGACATCGAGCTGCTCACCATCAAGCTCCGGCTCATCGTCGCCTCCGTCGACAAGGCCAGGGAGATGGGAATCGACTGGTGGGAACACGATCCGTCGCTCTCGTCGCGCGCCGACGAGCGAGGGCTGGCCGAGGAGAACCGGCGGCTGCACGCCGAGATCGAGGCGCTGAGGAGGGAACGGGAACTGTCGCCGGGCGAGGAGTCGGGCAAGGAGCAGCGGACCGGCGGCCGGCGCGGCACCTCGCGGCCCTCCACCCGGCACAGGAGCGGAGCGGCTGATGACTGAACCGGTCACCTACGCCTACGCCGTATTGCGGGGCGACGAGGAGGGGCTCGCCGCGGTCCTGGACGGCGTGGAAGGCGTGGCGGGGGCCCCGGTCCATCTGGTGACGGCGGGCCCGGGGAGCGAACTCACGGCCGCCGTCAGCCCCGTACCCGCCCAGGACTTCGAGGAGAGCGCCCTGCGACGCCATCTGGAGGACCTGGACTGGCTGGAGGCCGTCGCCCGTGCCCACCACACCGTGATCGAGGCGCTGTCCGCACACACCACCGTGCTGCCGCTGCGGCTGGCCACGGTGTATCTGGACGACGGGCGTGTGCGGACGATGCTCCGCGCGGACGCCGAGCAGTTCTCTCAGGCCGTGCGGCGGCTGACGGGTCACCTCGAATGGGGCGTCAAGATCTATGTGGAGCCGCTCCCGGACACGCAGGCCGGCGACGAGGCGGGCGCGCAGGCCACCGCCGACGGGTTGAGTCCCGGCCGGGCCTATCTGCGCGCTCGCCGTTCCCAGCGGATGTCCCGGGACGAGTCCTACCGGGCCGCCCGGCAGGCCGCCGAGCGCGTCGAGGCGATCGGCCGGGACCTGGCGGCCGACCACGCCCGGCACCGGGTGCAGCAGGGGGTGCTCGCCGCCGGTGCCGGGGAGAACGTCGTCAACGACGCCTATCTCGTCGCGCGCGAAAGTGCGGCGGATTTCCGCGCACGGGTCCTGGAGGCAGGCCGGGGACTGCCCGGCGTACGTATCGACGTGACCGGCCCCTGGGCGCCGTACTCCTTCGCCGCCCCGCCCGGCGCCGAGGGTCCGGAAACGGCCCCGGAGCCATGAGCGGCGTGGAGCGGGAGAGCCGGGCCGAGCCGCTCGCACAGCGCCAGGTGGCCCTCATCGATCTGCTCGACCGCCTGCTGAGCGGCGGTGTCGTCCTCACGGGGGATGTGGTGCTGTCGATCGCCGACATCGACCTGGTACGGATCTCCCTGCGCGCCCTGATCGTGTCGGTGAGCGCCCGGAACCCGTCGCCGTGGGAGAACTCGTCACCGCCGCGGGAGCCAGCGTCGCTGTGGGAGAACTCGTCACCGCGGGAGACACCGTCGCTGTGGGAGAACTCGTCACCGCCGCGCGAGACACCGTCGCCCCGGGAGACCGCCGCACCCCTCGAGGACGAGCCGTGACGGGCGCGGCCGGCGGCAGGCGCTCCGATCCGCCCGACCGCCTGCGCGAGGTCGCCGACGCCGCCTCCCGGGCGTTCCGGCTGCTGCCGGCCGTACCCGACGACATCGCACCCGCCGGACGGTCCGGTCCCCCGCGCCCGGCCCGCCGCATCAGCGCCGACCCCGACACGGTCGAACGCGACCTGATCAGGCTCGTCCTCACCCTGGTCGAGCTGTTGCGGCAGCTCATGGAGCGGCAGGCGCTGCACCGCGTCGATCAGGGCGACCTCACCGAGGAGGAGGAAGAACGTCTGGGGAGCACCCTGATGATCCTCCACGACCGCATGAGCGATCTGTGCGCCCGCTACGGCCTGACCATGGACGATCTCAATCTGGACCTCGGCCCGCTCGGGCCGCTGCTGCCGCCCGGTCCCACCGACTGACGACCGACGGCTGAGAGCTGACGGCTGACGACCGACGGCTGAGAGCTGACGGGTGACGGCTGACGGCTGACGGCTGACGGCTGCGCCAACTGCTAGGACTGCGACTGCGACTGCGACTGCGAGCAGGGCTACCGCTGGCGAGCATCTCCTGGCGGACGTCGACGGCGGGCCAACCACCGCCCATGACGTGCTCGTTGAGGCTCTCCCCGATCCCATGCCCAGCCTGAAGCGGCCGCCGGACATCAGCTGAATCGTCGCCGCCTTCTGTGCAACGACCGCCGGGTGGTAGCGCATCGTCGGGCATGTCACATGCGTCATCAGGGGGATGTGCGAGGTGGCCTGCACTGTCGCGCCGAGCACGCTCCAGGCGTACGGGGAGTGCTCCTGCTCGCCAGCCACGGAGAGTAGTGGTCTGAGGTCACCGAGAAGTCGAACCCGGCCTCCTCCGCCCGGGCGACGTGCGTCACCAGGTCGTGCGGACCGGCCTGCTCGGTCATCGTCGGGTATCCGATGCGCACCATGTCCGGCGAGTTTCGGCCGCGTCCCCAGAAAACGGCGCAGCGCATTCGCCCCTTCCCGGAGACCTCGGCGTTTTCCCGCCACGCATGGGTACCCGGTGTGCGTGGAGAATGCCGCCGTATTCGGTGAGGAAGGTGAAGGACCATGGCCAAGAGTCAAAAGGCCAAGGCCAAGATGGAGCAGACGAAGGGCAAAGCCGAGGAGACGGTCGGCCGCGCGCTGGGCAATGAGCGTATGAAGGCCGAGGGACAGGTCGAGAAGTCGAAGGGCGATGCCCGCCAGGCGAAGGAGAAGGCGAAGGACGTCTTCAAGCACTGAGGCGCCGTGCCCGCAGCGGGATCCCCTTTCCTCCACCACGGGGATCCCGCTTTTCGCATGCCGGACGCACCGAGGACGGTCCGCCGGGGTCACGGGCCGTCACTGGCATGGCTCCATCCTCCGACCCGCGAGATGCGGGGACGGTCGTTTCGGGGCAGCGTTGGGGGGGCCGGGCCGGCCGTCTGCCGGTCCGATTCTTGCGAGCATCGCACGATCCGAAGGAAACGTGATGACCGTAGCCACAGACATGCTCGTCCGAGCGCTGCGTGAGGTTCGTGAGGCCGAAGCGGCGCTCGCCGACCGTTTCAGAGCCCATCTCGCCGTGACGCCTTCCGGGGAGTACCGGGAAATCCTGGAGCGCCGCATGGGGGACGCGCGTGGACATGTGTACCTCATCGACGAACGGCTGAATTCGTTGGCGCCCCGAGGGCTGGTACAGACAGTTGCCGGGAATGTCCGGCACTTCACCGAGCAGGTGGTCCGCCTGCCCCTGGAGATGGCGAGGACCGTCCCGAACGACCTGCTGCAGGGCCGGCTCACGGCGACGGAGCATCAGATGCTCAGGAACGCCCAGGACGAGTACGCGGTCACCGCTTTCGGGGTGGCGATCTGCCGGGCGGCCGAGCGGATCGCGCAGAAGGCCCAGGACGCCGTCACCTCGGATCTGCTGCGCTCCGTCCGCCACGACGGCGAGGAGACACTGGAAGCACTCGGCAACAGCCTCGAACAGCACGCCGAGGCGGCGGTCGTGGCCACCGAGAGCCTGGGCATCGGCGCCGCCGCGCGCGCGGTGCGCGACTGGGGCGCCTGGCTGCGCGAGACGGCGGAGCGCATGCCGGGGATGGACCGGCTCCGGGGTACGCCGGAGGGAGCCCTCATCTCGGAAATGGAACTGCCGATCTCCGACTACCGTCGGCTCGGCGCACGGACGGTCATCGAGCGGCTGCCGCAGTTGTCCCAGACGGATCTCGCCACGGTCGGCGCCTACGAGCGTTCTCATGCGGCGCGCATCACGGTCCTGAACAGGATCGCGGACCTGCTCGGGCCCGAACCGTGGCCCGGCTACGACGGCATGCACGAGGACGAGGTCGTCAAGCGCCTCGGTGAGGCCAACGAGCGTGTGACCCGGCGGGTGCTGGACTACGAGCGCCGGCATCAGGCACGCGCCACGGTCCTCATGGCGTCCGAAGGGGTACCCGCCTGAACCGTTCCTGTCCCTGTGGCTGTCCTGTGACTGCTGGACGGCTCACCGATGCCGTCCCGGCCCGGCCCGTTCCACACCCTGACGCCCTCGGTCCCCCGCGCTGTGCCGCGTGGATCGGGGGCGTCGGTGCCGAGCGGCCCCTCAGCAGCCAAATCGGCTGGGACCTGGAGTTCTGCCTGCGGCGATCCCTGGAAGGTACTCAGCCGCTGCCGCCGCTCTCTCACGAAGGCCCGACGGCGTCTCGACGACGTCCTGTGAAGTGGCAGGAAGGGGCTCGGGCTCCCTTTCCGTCGATCTCGCTCGCCGCCGCGCAGCCGACGACCACCGTCGAGAACCCCCGGTGACCACCTGACTCAACGGTCTCCGCCCCGGGCTTCACGCAGCGGGGGCCGACTGGCAGATGAGGAGCAGGGCGATGTCGTCGCTGCGGGACGCAGACGGCTGGGCATCGCCGATGAGACCGTCGGCGAGGTCGTCCATGGTCCGGCCGCGGGTGTGCCCGAGCCTGTCGGCGAGGGAGGCGATGGCGTCCTCGATGTCGGTTCCGGGCGATTCGACGAGACCGTCGGTGTAGAGCGCGATCACGGAGCCGGGCGGCAGGGGGATCTCCGTCGTGGGGTAGTCGGCGGCGGGGTCGATGCCGAGCAGAATTCCGGGCGGCAGGTCGACGACTTCGGTGCGGCCGTCGGGATGGCGCAGGATCGGCGGGAGGTGTCCGGCGGTGGCCAGGCAGGCGCGGTGACGGGCCAGGTCCAGGCCGAGGTAGAGGCAGCTGGTGAACAGCCCGGCATCGAGGTCGGTGAGCAGGCGGTTGGTGCGGGCGAGGACCTCGCCGGGTGGTACGCCGGCGGTGGCGTGGACGGCGGTGCGGACCTGTCCCATCAGGGTGGCGGCCTGCACGTTGTGGCCCTGGACGTCGCCGATCGCCGCGGCGGCACTCGTCTCGTCCAGCCGGATGAGGTCGTAGAAGTCGCCGCCGATGCCCATGCCGCGGCTGGCCGGGAGGTAGCGGGCGGCCACGTCGAGGCCGGCGATGCGGGGCAGGGTGTGGGGCAGCAGACTTGCCTGGAGGTTGCGGGCGAGCTGGTGCTTGGCGTCGTAGAGACGGGCGCGGTCCAGTGCTTGGGCGATCAGTCCGGCGGTCGAGGTGAGGGCGGAGCGCTCCTGCGGAGGAAACACCCGGGGCCGTTCGTAGGCGAGGACCAGCGAGCCGACAGGGTGTCCGGAGGTGATCAGCGGGAGGAAGGCCCAGGACGCCATGGCGTCCTGGTGGACTGCGGGAGGATAGGCCCGTTTCAGATCGGCGAAGGTGCTGAAGAAGCAGGGGACGCCCGTCGTCAGCACGTGCACGGCGGGGGTGTCGGAGGTCAGCGGCGCGTTGTCGAAGCGATCCATGAGTCCGGCGGGGTAGCCGCGGTGGCCGATGATCCGCAGCCGGCCCTCTTCCGCGGCCATGAGCGCGAGGGCCTGGGCACCGAAGGCGGCCAGGACCTGGTCGGCGACCGTGTCGACCACGTCTCGCACGCCCACCGCCTCGGTGAGGGTGGTGGCGAGGTGCATCAGGTGGTACAGGGCCGTGACCCGGCCGGGTTCGGCGGCCGGCGCGGGATGCAGCAGCCGCGGAGGACCGCCGGCACGGGGTGAGGCGGCAGGGACGATGCGCACACTGATGCCGGACCCGTCCGGGTAGAGGTGGAAGGAGAGCCATCGGTCCGGTGGGCGCCGAGCGGTGAAGGACGTGGCCTCGAGGCTGAGGGACGCCGCCCGGTAGCGGTCCTCGGCGACGGGGTCGCCCAGCCACGGAAGCACCTCCCAGGGCCGGGCACCCAGCAGGTCGGGCCCGGCGACCCCGAGGAGGTCTGCCGCGGCGGTGGTGATGAAGGTGACCCGGCCGTCCAGGTCCAGCGCGCAGCAGCCGCTGGGAAGGCGTTCGGCGAAGTCGACGGCGGCCTGTGCCTCGGCCGGGCCGGCGGTACGGGTCCGCGGCGAACGCAGGACGCGCGGTTCGCGTCCGGCCACGACCGGGCGGCCGCTGCGGGCGGCCTGCCGCAGGATGAGGCCGATGCGGTGGCAGACCTGCGCGATGCCCTCGCGCTCGTGCGAACTCAGTGTGGCCGGGTGCGTGCTGGGCCAGTGCAGTACCAGGCCGCCCCATCTGGTCCGCCCGGTGCTGATCGGGACGGCGGCCACGGTGAAGGGGTGAGGCAGGGCGAGTGCCATCTGCGGGTAGCGGCGCGCCAGCTCCTCCTGGCTGCCGATCCACACCAGACGTTGTTCTCGCACGGCGTCGCTCACCGGGGTTGAGGCTGTCAGCGCCACTCTGCCCCAGGGCCAGGCGATCTGCCACGAGACGCCGCCCAGCACCGCCAGCTGCAGCACCTGCCCGTCCGGAGGCAGCAGATAGACGGCGCTCACATGGGCACCGGCGTCCTGCGCGAACCTGCTCAGGACAAGGTCCAGCGATTGCGGGCCGAGGCCCGCGGAGGGAGTGCCGGTGGCGGCGTCGGACACGCTTCACCTCCGTGTGCAGGCGCCGGTCGGTTCCCCGCACCCGCCCGCGGCGTCCGCGGGCCGGGGCTGCGCCGGCACTCCGGGGTGCCTGCCCGCGGTCCGGCAGGCAGTACCGGCCAGGCTTGCCGGATCGGTCCGCGCCATGCCGCACCAGCCGCACGGAGCGTCGCTCATACCCGGACAATACGCCCCGCCCCGGACGTGAGGGCACAGCGCTGTCGGGCGGCACAGCGCTGTCGGGCGGCGCATCGCCTCCGGCGCTCGACGACGGGCGGCAGGGTATCCGCATGCGTCAGGTGTGCGCTCTCCGCCTGTGAAGGTCTACTGGACCGGACGACCTGCCAACCTGCCAACATGCCGCAGCCACGGCAGCAGAACACCGGGTGTACGCAACCAGCTGCCATGCACCGTCGGCGCGGGCGATGAGCGCCAAGACCGGCGCGGAGTCCGCGGTCGGCGCGAAGTCTGCGGTCGGCGCGTTGCCGTGCCGAGGCCGGACGGTCGCCGTACCGCCCTGGGCCGGACGACGTCGTGGTCACCGCCGACACGGACGGAACGGGCATCGCCTTCGCTGCCCCCGAGGGTCCCGCCACCATCGAGAGCGATGCTGCCGTGCGGGTTCTCCTTCTCTGGAGACGGCGCCCGGCCGACCCCACCCGCTGGCACAGCGACGCCGGGCCCGAAGCCCTGCGCGCGGTGCGCACACTGCTGGGCGGCTACTGACCGCCTGCGCAGTGCGGCTCTGGACTGCGTCTCCTGCCGGGTACCCAGCACGCGGTGAGGAGTGCCGAGTGGGGAACCCTGCAGGGAGCGCGAGTACAGCGCCCCGGACGATGCGCGAGCGCTCGGTCCGGCGCGTGCCCGTGATCGACGACGGTGAACCCGTGGGCCTGCTATGCCTCGACGCCCCGGCCGTCGAAGCGCCCTCGGCGCCCACGGTCGCTCCGCCCCCGGGTGTCCACGGCAGCGCCGGACCCGGCGGCTGACGAAGCGGACACCTTCACGGTGGACGAGGCCACCGTGGATTGCTTCGGCGGATCGTCCTCGTTCATGAGCGGTGCCCCAACTGGGCCACGCCGCGGTCGCGGGCTCCGGAAGCGCCGCTTAGCGTGGAAAGGCAGGCACGTCCGGGCGGGCACGCACGGCGGGCGCGAACTCCGGCCTGCCTCGGGAGGTTTCCCCGTGGGTTCCGTCTCGTTCCTACTCATCGTCGTCGTTCTGACGGCTCTTGCCTTCGACTTCACCAACGGCTTCCACGACACGGCCAACTCGATGGCGACCTCGGTGGCCACGGGGGCTCTGAGACCACGCCTCGCCGTCGCCGTCGCAGGTGTGCTGAACCTGGTGGGCGCATTCGTGTCCACGGCCGTGGCCAAAACCATCTCGGGCGGCATCGTGAACGACGCCAAGGTGTCCCTCGTGATGATCTTCGCCGGTCTTGTCGGCGCCATCCTGTGGAACCTCATGACCTGGCTCGCCGGCCTGCCGTCCAGTTCGTCGCACGCGCTGTTCGGCGGACTGATCGGCGCCGTCTGGGTGGGCGCCGGCGGATCCGCGGTGAAATTCGGGGCGATCGTGGAAAAGATTCTGATTCCTGCCGTCCTCTCCCCGATCGTCGCCGGCATCGTGGCAGTCCTGGCGACCTACTTCGCCTACCTCATCACCCGGCGAACGACTCCCGATCGGGCGCAGCGCGGGTTCCGTCGGGGGCAGGTCGGTTCGGCCTCGCTGGTTGCACTGGCACACGGCACCAACGACGCGCAGAAGACCATGGGCGTCATCACCCTCGCCCTCATCTCCGCCGGGGTGCTGGCCCACGACTCCGGGCCGCCCTGGTGGGTGGTGCTCACCTCCGGGCTGGCGATCGCGCTCGGCACCTACACGGGTGGCTGGCGGATCATCCGCACCATGGGCAGAGGGCTCACCGACATCGAGGCGCCGCAGGGCTTCGCGGCCGAGACCAGCGCGACAGCCGTGATCCTCGCCTCGTCCCACATGGGATTTCCCCTCTCGACCACGCAGGTGTGCACCGGCAGCATCCTGGGCGCGGGCCTGGGCCGCAAACTGGCCGAGGTGCGGTGGGGGACGGCCGGACGCATCGCACTGTCCTGGCTGCTGACGCTGCCCGCGGCTGCGGCCGTCGGCGGCGCGGCGGCGTGGATCGCCGGCCACGGCACCGCGGGCGTGGCCCTGGTGGCTGCCGCGGCGGCCGCCTCGGCGGCCGGCTTCTGGGCCCTGTCGCGCCGTCGACCGGTGACCCCCGACAACGTCAACGAACTGCCTGCCCCCTTGCCCCAGCCCGCGGGAGAGACCGCGGCGTGAGCAGGGCGACGTCTTGTCCGCCGGCGGAAGGAGCCGAACGATGGACATCCACTGGAGCACTTTCGGCGGCGTCTTCGGTGTGAGCCTCGGTGTCACGCTGCTCACGGTCGTGCTGTTCTCTCTCGGCATCGCCGCCTGGCCCGACGGCGGCGGCCAGGGACGAGCCCGGGGCGGCCACCGGGCGACGCGCACCGCGGCAGCGGCGCTGTGCATCTGCGCGTGCCTGGCGGTCGCCGCCTACGGGCTCTTTCTGATCGTCGCCGTCTGACAGGGGCGCCGTCACCCAGGAGTGTCGTCACCGGTCCTGATCACCGGCGTCCCCGAGCGCCTGGACAGTGGTGGCCGAGTACCGGGCGGGGCACGGACAGGGACGCGGTCGGCCGACGACGGACGAAGGAGAGAGCCACCGCGGATTCCGTTTGGCTCAAGAGGACAGCTTCGCCATCGCCGAAGACGATCAGAAGACGTCGACGGTGACCTCAACACCGCAGGTGCCCGCCCGGTTCACGCAGCCGGCATCGGCCCGGCTGCCCGACGGATCGCCGATCTTGCGCACGGCGTCCGGGACACGATGCTGGCGTACTACGTCGTCGCCCGCCCCGAGACCCACCACAAACCCGAGCGCGAGATCACCGCACTGCCGGTCCGGACGAGCCGCGGTTGCCTCGGGGGACTCGCTGGTCGAGGTTCCAGCGCGCGGGCAGGTCCGAGTCGCAGAAGACGCAGACGAAGTGACCCTCCCGCACGATGGTGCGCTCCTGGCAGCCGGGACAACGCCGGAAGATCACTTCATGGGTGAACGAGTCCGGGTGGTCGAGCCCGGCTCGATCGAGCGCCTCTGCCACCGACGCCCAGGACGTGGTGTCCGGGCAGTACCCGGTCGACTGGTTGCTGACCTCGTCCACTCGCCAGCAGCCGCCGTCGCCGCAAAAACTCATCTCCCCGGCGCTGAGCACGCGGTCCTCGCCCGCGCAGGCGATGTGTTCGCTGCGCCGAGGGGCCAGCCGCAGGACACCGTCCATGCCGACGACGAAGGTGAAGGGCTCCGCCAGGTCCCCGGCGGTCTGTGCAGTTGCCCAGTTCGCGAAGTCGGCCGCTGTACGGATGACGGCCCCGCCGTCGTCCGGACCGACGGCGGCCCTGACATCCTCCGGGCCGACGTACCGGTAACTCCGTCTCGACGCTTGCACGTCGACACCGTAGGGCACGGCGCCGGTACGCCGACATGCATTTCTGGTGCGTGATCAGCACTCGGGCGCGTGGGTCCCGGCGCCCGGCAGGACGACGTCCTCCGGGCGGAGATGTGCAGCCCGGCCGGCTGCGACCGCACGCGGCCGGCACCGCTCCGGACGACCCGGTGGCCGACCCGAGATCGCAACCGCGAACTGTGACGACCAGCACAACGGTTGATCACAATCGTCACGAACTTGTAGGCTCCGTAAGGTAGTTGACGTCTCCAGGGAGGTTCTGTGGAAGAGCAGGAAGCTGAGCCGTACGTTCCTCCGATGCTGGTCGAGGTCGGCGAATTCAGCGAAGACACGCTCGGGTTCGGCGGTTTTCATCTCGACTCGATCTTCGGTCTCTACACCTGATTGACGATGCCGGCATTTGTGATCCTGCCGGACACGACTGCTGCTGCGGCGATGCGGACGCGGATGACGTTCGCATCGCCGCGGGTGGTTCTGCACCTGTCGGGCCGGCCGTGGCTGGTGGGGTCCTGGGCGGACGACCAGATCGCGACGGCCACGGCGGGCCAGGTGCGTCTGGCCGTGTTCGGTGACTGCCCGGTCGGCGAGGAGCGGCTCTCAAAACTGGCGTCGGCGATCACCACCCTCACGGACGTGGACGCACTGGCCTCGCGGCTCCCGGGCTCCGTCCACCTGCTGGCGTCGGTGGACGGGCAGGTGCGTGCGCAGGGCAGCATCAGCGGACTGAACCGCATTTTCCACACCCGCCTCGACGGCGTGCACGTGGCGTCGGACCGGGCCGACGTGCTCGCCGGGATGATCGGCGCCGCGGTCGACGAGCAGTCCCTGGCCGTACGGATGGCCGGCGGCCTTGCTCTGGCACCCCCGCTCAACGAGCGGTCCCTGTGGACGGGCATCTCCTCACTGGCACCCGACCGGTGTCTGGAGTGGACCCGGGACCAGGCCGACGAGAGAGTCTGGTGGAACCCTCCTGCACCGCAGCTGTCCTTGCGCGACGGCGCTGTCGGGGTACGGGAGGCGCTCACCACAGCGGTGCAGGATCGCGCTCCGGCCGACGGGCGGGTGAGTGCCGATCTGTCCGGCGGCATGGATTCGACGTCGCTGTGCTTCCTGGCCGCCCGCCACACACCGACGATGCTGACGCTGCGCTGGGCCGAGGCCGACGCGGCCAACGACGACGCCGACTTCGCGGGCCGGGCCATCCGGGCACTGGACCGTGCCGAGCATCTGGTGATCGCGCAGCGCGAGCTTCCGTCGATCTTCGACCTCGAGAACACACCGGTCGAAGCCGAACAGCCCCTGGTCACCAACCGCGCCGCCGCCCGCCTGCGGCACAACGCACAGCTGCTGGCCCGCCACGGCTTCCGTCGGCATCTGGCGGGCCACGGCGGCGACGAACTGTTCGTGCCCTTCCCGGGATACCTGGCTCCGCTGTTGCGGCACCACCGCGCGCTCGCCCTGCGACGGCTGCGCCAGAACCGGGCGCTCAAGCGCTGGCCGTTGCGCCCGGCGCTCACGGGATTGCTGCGCCCGGGAACCGTGGCCGGATGGTGGCACGCCCAGGCGGACAACCTTGGCACACCCCTACCGCCGCGGGCACCGGCCCTGGGCTGGGGCCTGCAGGCCGTACAGGCACCGCCCTGGATGACCCCTGCGGGCCTCGACCTGGTCCGCCAGGCGCTGAGGGACACGGCCCAGCAGGCCCGGCCGCTCAGTGACGACCTCGGCCAGCATCAGACGCTGCTGGCCGTACGCACCACGGCAGCCCACTACCGGCTGACGGCACGCATCTTCGCGGACGCCGGGGTGCGCCTGGATCTGCCCTACTACGACCCGCGCGTCCTCGAAGCGGTTCTGCGGGTCCGGACCCATGAGCACGCCGATCCACGGCACTACAAACCACTGCTCGCCGAGGCGATGCGCGGCATCGTGCCGTCGGCGATCCTGGGCAGGTCCACCAAGGGCGAATTCGGCCAGGACCTGCGTCAGGGACTCACCGACAACCTTCCCGCGATCCTGAACCTCTTCGCCGACTCCGCACTGGCCCGGCGCGGACTCGTCGACGTGGACACACTCCGCACCCGGCTCCTGGCGCCCCAGCGCGACCTCAGCACGGTCTTCGCACTGGAAGCCCTGCTCGGCTGCGAACTCTGGCTGCGCACGGCCACTTCACCCCGTCCCACGGCCTAGGGAACACGATGCTCCTGCACCCTGACGTAGTCTCCACCGACACCGACGACGGAACCGTCCTGCTGCATCTGACCACCGGGCGGTACTGGCAGCTCAACAGCACGGGCGCGGGCGTGCTGCGCCGGCTGCTCGACGGCTGCACACCCGACGACATCGCCGCCGAACTCGCCGACCGTCACGCGATCCCGCCCGAGCGGGCCGAGCGCGACGTGCGGTCCATCGTCTCCCAGCTGAGTTCATCGGGCCTGGTGGTGACCTCGTGACCGTGCCCGTCACCCTGTCGGAACAGCGGCGGCTGCCCCCGCACCGACGCGTGCTGCCACTGCTGGCCGTGGCTCTCGCCCGCCCTCTGGCCCGCCTCCGGCCGGCGCGACTGCGCCGGATCCTCGAACTGGCCCGCCGTGGCGCGGAGCCCGCCACCATCGCCCAAGCCCTCGCCGCACGCGACGCGGTGGTGTCGGTCAGCCTGCGCTGCGCCGGACAGCACTGCCTTCAACGCTCGATCGCCACCGCCCTGCTCTGCCGGTTCCGGGGCGTGTGGCCGACCTGGTGCACCGGGGTGCGCACCCAGCCGTTCGCCGCCCACGCCTGGGTCGAAGCCGAGGAGCAGCCCATCGGTGAGCCCTGTCCGAAGGGCCATTACCGGCCACTCCTGACCATCGGCCCCGCGGCCCGCAGACGCCCCCGGCCCTGACGACCGACGACAGCTCGCAGGGAGGAACACCGTCGCCGAGCGGCTGAAACCACCGGCGAAACCGCCGGCCGAGCGGCGTGTCCGTATGGGCGAGGCCGTCGGCCCGGAGCAGGGTGGTCGGCATCGTCGTCGCCCGGCAGAGTGGCCGGCGCCGTCGGCACCGTCGTCGCCCTGGAGGAATCATGAAGCGCCGTGTCGTCGCCGTCCTGGCCGTTGTCGTCGCCGGGATGCTGCTGTCCGCGGTACCGGCAGCGGCTCGGGACGGCGAGAGCAACGACTGGAACATCCCCCTCACCAACATCGGCTTGTAGGGCCGCTGCTGAAGGAGCGTTGTGCCCCCTGTGGGCCCGAACCCACGACAGGCAACGTGCCGTACGGTCAGTGACGGACCAGACAGAACGGATGACCCGCGGGGTCGGCAAAGATCCGCCAACTCCGGCCGTCCGCACCGTCGTCCAGCACCCTGGCGCCCTGGTCCAGCACCTCTTCCTGAGCGCGGTCCAGGTCGGCGACACCGAAATCCAGATGACACTGCTGCGGCCGGCTCGGGTCCGGCCACAGCGGCGCCTGGTACTCCGTCACCCGCTGGAAGGCCAGGACGAGACCGGACGCCGTGTGCAAAGTGGCCCAGTCCTCGCTGAGCGCCCATCGCCGGTCCGGCTGGTTGACGGTGCCGCCGAGGAGCGACTGGTAGAACTCGGCGAGTTCACCGGGATCCGGGCAGTCCAGCACCACACACTGCAGATCAGCGATCACGAAACAGATCCTAGAAGACTGTCCGCCGGCTCGGCCACGTCATGGCTGGGACGTCTCCCGCGACAGCTGCGGCCTCGGTCTACGACGACCGGCCGGCCCGAGCGGGACGGCCACGGTGTGTGAACCACTCCGGCGCAAGGATCGACATGACGGTGGCGTCCACCCGGTCGCCCTCCCACAGCAGCGCGTCCCGCAGCACCCCCTCGGGGACGAAGCCCGCCTTCTCGTACACGCGGCGGGCCCGCGGATTGAACGCGTAGACCTCCAGTGAGATGCGATGCAGTCCGAGCGTCTCGAAGCCGTGACCGACGATCAGCCGGGTCGCCTCGGTCCCCAGCCCGCGCCCCTGGGCGCCGGGCACGAAGGCGATGCGGAAGCTACAGCTCTCGTTGTCGGCGTCCCACTCGTTGAGCACCGCCTCCCCGACGACCTGCCCCGTCGCCTTCTCCACCACGGCGAGGTCCAGTCGGTCGTCCTGGTCGCCACGCGTGCCGTACCAGGCCCGCAGCCGTGCCTCGTCCGGCTCGTCCGCGCCGTGACTGCCGGTCAGCCGGGCGGTCCGCGCGTCCTGGAACATGGGCAGCAGAGCGGCGACGTCGTCCGCCCCGACCGGCCGGAGCAGGACCTGCTCGCCGTCGAGGGTGGGCTTGCAGCGGAATCCGGGGACCGGAACCTCTTGATCAGGATGAGCCATGCCTGCAGTGTGGACGGTCTGCGGACTTGCTGTCCTCGGGTTATCGGCCCCGGGAGCCGGCCGCGGGACGGGCGTACCACCGCGCTCCGGGTGGTCGGCCGGGTGCCGCAGGGCGGTCAACGGGTGGTGTAGCCGCCGTTGACGAACAGGGTCTGGCCGTTGGCCCACCAGCCGTCGGTGAGCAGGTGGCGCACCCACGGGACGATGTCCTCGATCTTGGTGAGTTCGCCGTTCATCGCCGACGACTTGTGGTACGCGACGGAGTCCTCGTCCTCGGCCGAATCACCACCTGGGCCTCTGGGCATCCCGAAGGATCCGATCGGCTCTGGAGCCGCCGGCCCCGGCCGGCCGGGCACGGGACGGCTCCGGTCGTCGGCGCCTCCTGGTAGGCCGAGGCGGGTGCGCCGTCATCCTCACGATCAGCCGTCCGACGCCGTCCCAACCTTCGGGCGCCCTTGGGAAGAATCTCTGGGCATCGCGTCGACCGCCCTCTACCCTCTCGGGGCGCGCACTCGGCCTCTTCCCCCAAGGAGGGCGTACGACGATGAGACGTGGAACGGACACAACTCGCTCACGGAGACCGGCGGCCGGTCTGGTCGCCCTGATCCTCGCTGTCGCGGCCATGATGATCGGCCACGGACCTGCACAGGCTGCCCCGGCCGCGCCGGCGGGCCGGGCCTCTGCCGCGACGGTGGACCTGTCGCGCTGGATGGGCGACATGCACGGCTACCTCGACGACCGGCCGCTGAACCGGATCGCGATGCCCGGCAGCCACGACTCCGGCAGCTGGAGCATCCCGGCCGACCCCGGGCTGTGCACCAGCGGCTGGTCCTACAACGCCGCCTCACTCGACCCGCGGCTGGCCGCCAGCATCTCGCGGTCCCAGAGCGGCAGCCTCACCGACCAGCTCGACGAGGGAGCCCGCTATCTCGACCTGCGGCTGTGCTTCGAGGGCGGCCAGTGGAGGACCTTTCACGGTGCCCCGATGGGAGGAGCGTTCTTCGACGATGTCTCGGGCGAGGCGGCCTCGGTCGAGCGCTGGGTCGCCGAGCACCCCTCGGAGGTCGTCGTCATCAGTGTGTCGCTCACCGCTCCGGCGGGTGCCGACACCAAGGAGCCGCTGACCAGGCTGCGGGACCTGTTCGGCTCCCGGGTCGCCACCAGGACCGACCTGTCCCCGGCCTCCACGTACGGCGACTTCGTCAAGGCCGGGAAGAACGTCGTGCTCATCGACTCGTCGGCAGCGGTCGACGAGCCGTGGGCCTGGCACGCGGACAGCGTCTCCGACCGGGGCAGCTACCCGGCAGGAGACCCGTCCTGGTGGGAGATCCTCAAGGCCTTCTTCAACGGCAGCCCGCCGCAGCAGATCTACGACCAGACACTGTCCCTCAACCAGGCGGCACTCGCCCGGGACCCGGGGGCGGACACCGGCCGCTTCTTCGTGCTGTCGAGCATCGTCCAGCCGGACCTGCAGATACCCCAGCTGTTCCTGATCCGGTTGCTCTCGCCGTTCTTCCCGGCGTCCGTCCGGGACAACTACCTCATGTACCTCGCCAGTGGTCTGAACCCTCAGCTGCTCACGAAGCTGCGGACGGACTGGCGGGCGCCTGATCTGGCCCGCAACGTGAACATCGTGGCGATCGACGACCTGGGCCACCGGCCTCAGGGAGACCTTCAGCGCGCCGTCATCGACATCAACACCGCTACGGGCCGCACTACCTGACGATCAATCACGTCCGTCGGGCCTGGCGGGCCCGACGGACGTCGGTGCGGTGCCTTGCAGCCGCCGAACTGCGGATACCCGCCGGGGGCACTTGTCCGGCGCCCCCTCGCCGGGTGTGTACGGGTCAGGCGACCCAGCCCTTGGTGATGCCGACGACCGCGGAGCCGTCCAGGTCGGTGATCTTGGTGCCCACGAAGCCCCGGGCCCAGTCGGAGGTCTGGAGGCGGAAGGCGGGCTCGTCCGCGGTCAGGGCCTCGATCACGGCCTCGGCGGCGCCCTCGGCGGTCTGTGCGCCGTCCAGGAACTGCCCCACCGTACGGTTCACGTAGGCGCTCAGCTGGGGCGCGTACACCCCGGCACCGGCCACGGCCTCTTGCAGGTCGACGCCGACGTTGGCGACGAACTCGGTGGCGACGGCGCCCGGCTCGACCACGGAGACGGAGACCCCGTGCGCCGCGGCCACGGGGGCGAGGCTCTCCATGTATCCCTCGACGGCGAACTTGGCCGCGCAGTAGGCCTCGTTGAAGGGCTGCCCGATGACGCCGCCGACGCTGGTGACGGTGATCAGACGGCCGCCGGAGGCGCGCAGGTGGGGCATGGCCGCCTTGGAGACGTGGAGCACGCCGAAGAAGTTGACCTCCATGACCTTGCGGACCTCGGCCACGGACTCGTTCTCCAGGGTGCCGAGGTGTCCGGCACCGGCGTTGTTGACGAGGGCGTCCAGGTGTCCGTAGTCGGCGAGCACGCCGTCGATCGCGGACGTGATCGAGGCCTCGTCGGTGACGTCGAGCCGGCGGATGTCGAGCTCCACCCCCGCCTCGGCGGCGGCCTTGCGCAGGGCGTCGGAGCGGCTGGGGTCACGCAGCGTGGCGACCGTCGTCCAGCCGGCGCGGGCGGCGGAGACGGCTGCCGCGAGGCCGATGCCGGAGGAGGTGCCGGTGATGAGGACGACCTTGGGGGACTGGGAAGACATGGGGAGGCCTTTCGTGGCACGAGAATGTCGACGCATTTGAGTGCGTGTACACACACCATAATGCATTTACGTGCGTGTACACGCAACCGCTAAGCTGGTGATATGGCGAAGAAGAAGCTCTCCCAGGCGGAGATGCCTGTGGCCGACCATGCCTTCTACGGGCTGGTCTGGGCCGGGACCGTCCTGACGGACCGCGTGGACCGCGCCCTGAGCAAGGCGCACGACCTGCCGGTCTCCTGGTTCGAGGTGCTGCTATGGCTGGCCTCCAGCCCCGACCCCGTTCCGGCCTCGGTCCTGGGCAACAGCACCATGCTCAGCCGCAGCCAGGTCTCACGCGTCGTCGACGCCCTCCAGAGCCGCGGCCTGGTCACCCGCACGCCCTCGCCACGCGATGCCCGCTCCGTCGAGGTCGCGCTCACTCCGGAGGGACACCGGCTCTTCGAGGCGGCCGACGCCACCCGCCGCGAGTGCCTGGCCCCTGTCTTCACGGATCTCCTCGACCAGGACGATCTGCAAGCACTCAGCACGGTGTGGGGGAAGCTCAAGGCCAACAAGGACGCGTAGGCCGCGTCTGGACCGCGCCCAGGTCTCGCCCAGGTCGTGTTTCGACAGATCGTCGTCCTTCGTGATGATCTTCGCGTGGGGCGGGCAGATCTGAGCGGATCCCGCGAGCCGCGATGAGTCCTGCGGCGGCGGGCGGTCGTAGTGTCGAACCCGTTCCGGAGGAGGACTTCTGATGCGCAGCGTGACCTACTCGATGGGCATCTCCCTCGACGGCTACATCGTCGGGCCGCACAACGACTTCGGCTGGACGGCGCCCGACGAGGAGGTCTCTCGCTTCGTCACCGACGAGATCCGGGAGACGGGCGTCCACCTGCTGGGACGACGGCTGTACGAGACGATGCTGTTCTGGGAGACCGCCGCTCAGGATCCATCGCTCGACGCATCGATGCTCGAATGGGCCGCGCTCTGGAAGCCGCTCCCCAAGGTGGTGTTCTCCACGACGCTGTCGACGGTGCAGGGCAACGCCCGTCTGGCCTCCGGCGGCCTGGCGGAGGAGATCGAGCGGTTGCGAGCCGAGCCGGCGCAGGGCGACATCGCGATCGGCGGCGCGACTCTCGCCGCCGAGGCGGCCGCGCTGGGTCTGATCGACGAGTACCGGGCCAGGGTCTACCCGGTGCTGGTGGGCGGTGGCATTCCGTTCTTCCCCCAGCACGAGCGCCGGGTGGATCTCGAACTCGTCGAGACCCGCACCTTCGGCTCAAGAGTCGTCCACCTCCGCTACCGCGTGGCACGCCAGGCCGTGGTCTAGGAGTTCCAGAACACGGACCGGGCGGCTCCCGCGAGATCACCGGATCGTCGGCGCGTGCCGGACTTCTTTGCCCGAGGCTGCGGTCACGCCGGGATCCCAACGCGGGCCGGGCTCCGCGAGCCGGGCACTGCGAACCGGCGCCCCGGGCGGCCACGCCGGGCGCGGGGCGACCGCGCCCGGCCGAGGGGAGCCGTTCCCGGCCGGGGGCCGTACCCGGCCGCGAGGGGGGCCGCCCTGTCCGGGCCGGGGCCGCCCTGTCCGGGGCGGGGTGGCCTGCCGCCGGGCCGGTCGTCTTCGGTCGGCGCCAGGCCACCAGCCCTCCCGGCCCGCTACCCGGCGCTGATGCCCAGGACCTGTGCGGTGCCGTCGGCGAGGGCGGTGATGCGGACCTGGCCGGCCGGGAACGGGGCGGCTCCGCCCGGGCCCGCGACCTGGGCGAAGGCGGTCCAGGAGACGTTGTCCTTCCTGATGGCGTACCAGACGTTGCCGTCGCGGCCGACGGCGACCACCTGGGCCGAACCGTCGGGCATGCCCGCGATGTCGACGCTGCTGGCGCCCATTCTGTTCGCGTGGACGCCCGCGGGAGGAGCAAAGCCGTCCCACCGCCCGTCGGGATGGCGCACCTGGTGGTAGACGCACCCGTCGAGACCGATCGCCGCGACCTGGGAGGAGCCGTCGGGCAGACCCGTGATCGCCAGGGCCGGGCCGGAGAAGGCGGGAGCACCGCCGAACCCGGCCGGCCGGGTCCAGGCCGTCCAGGATCCGTCCGCGCGGCGGACGCACAGGTACATGGCGCCGTCCGTGTTGTAGGACAGGACCTGCACCGAGCCGTCGGGCATGCCGGCCAGCGCGGCCTTCGTGGCACCCCAGGTGCTGCCCGGTGTGAGGCCGGGAACCGGGCGGAAACCGGTCAGCGTGCCGTCGGTGCGGCGCAGCTGGTGGTACAGCGTGCCGTCCGTACCGGTGGCAACGAGCTGGCTGGTTCCGTCGGGCAGAGCCGTGACGGCCGCCTCGCGCACGGGGAGGTCGTTCTGCTCGTCGGGTCCGTCCAGACGCTGCCAGGGGCGGGACACGGCGGAGCCGTCGAGGGTGGCGATCCAGAGGCTGTTGTCGGGTTTCAGCCCCAGGACCTGTACGGAACCGTCGGGCATACCGGCGGCGGAGACCTGGATTCCGGCGAAGGCGGCGTCGCCCCCGGCACCGGGCAAGGGCCTCATTCGGGTCCAGCTTCCGTCCGGCCTGCGGGCGCTCTGGAACAGGACGCGCTTCTCGATGGCGTACGGCGGACGGTTCGCGCTGTAGAACCAGACGGGGTTGGTGATGGCCACCATCTGGTCGAGCGTGGTGGAGCCGGGTTGCAGGCGGCGCACTTCGGCGCGGGCGAACAGCGAGGCCTTGCCCCATCCGCGCCAGTGCAGTTGCCCGGATCCGCTGTCACCTATGGATGCCGATGCCATGATCCCCCACTCCGTGTAGAGGGTGACCACGGTGTCGGGGGCGCCGGAGACGACGGCGGTGACGTCGACCGCGTCGAAGGCACCCAGCGGCAGTTCCTCACCCGGACCGGCGGTGCGGCCGGCACCTGAGGCCGTGAAGTCCACGGTGACGGCAGCCGATTCCGCGGCGTAGGACCTGCCGTGCCGCAGTGAGTCCAGGATCGCCGTCGTGGACAGTGCGGAGGCGTTGACGACGTTGTGCGGGAGGCCGATGGTGTCCGTCGTGGCGTGGGCGTCGCTGTTGCCGAGGCCCGGTATGCGTTTGCCGAGACAGAGAGCGCCGTGCCAGAGGACGACGTTGGCGGCGTCGTCGAGGGTCCAGGGGCCGTTCCACACCTCCATGGCGTCGACGTGATCGAGGCCGAATTCCCAGAAGGACCCGGGCCCCGGAGTCATGGGGTGTGCGGCAACCACGCATCCGCCCAGACTGTGGACGCGCCGCACATGCCGGTCGAATTCACCCTCGTCGCTGGGGGCGTAGCGCCAGTCCACCCACTCCCCCTGCGGCAACCCCAGGGCCAGCCAGTGGCCGTGCCGGGTGGTGACCTCCTCCGCGTTGATCACCAGGAGGTCGGAGGGAATGTTGCCGTGCCAGGACACGCCGGTGGAGCTGGTGTTGTGGTCCGAGGTGGCGATGAAGTCCAGCTTGCCGGTGCGGGCGTCCGCGACCATCTGGTCCACGGTTCGCGCGCCGTCCGAGTGGACGCTGTGCAGGTGCAGGTCGCCGCGGTACCAGCCGGTGTCCCGGCCACGGACCGAGCCGGGCAGGACGTCGTACGGGACGGGCTGGAGCGGGGAGCCGTGGTCCAGGGTGACGCCGACCTGCCAGCCCATGCCGGAGGCCTTGTAGACGATGGGCCCGAGGGCGACGGTCCACTTGCCTGCTTCGACCGGCCCGGGAAGGTAGCCGGGCGTGGCGTCGGCCGCCGAGAGGGTGAAGTCCCGCCTGGCTCCGCCGGACCAGCCTCGGAATCCCGACGGGCCGAAGATCCCTATGTCCAGGACGTTGGACATGACGCCCGGGACGAGGACATAGGGATCGAAGCTCGAGGTGACGGAGATGCGGTTCACGCCCGCGGGGACGTCGAAGTCGATGTAGGCCCACTGGTCGAATCCCAACGGGGAATGGCCTTGATAGGTCTTGGTCACCCGGCTGCCGTCGGCTTGTGTGTCCGCCCTGGCAACACCTGCGGGCACCATGGCCGCAAGGCCGCCGGCGGCGAGCAGCGTGCCCAGGCGCAGCACGTCACGGCGGTCCACCGGCCTGCCCGCCTCTGCCCTGCCCGCCTCTGCTTCTCTGTGTCTGTCGAATCCGAGATCACTCGGCACGGCACGACCTCCAAATGTCATGCATACGTCAATCGAGAAGGCCCGGGCACCCGTCGACCTCCCTGCGCTGCCCACCGGCCGACGGGGCGCTGCGGAGACTTCCCGTTCGTTCGAACGACCAGCAGGGTACCGGGAGATGACCCAACAGACCTCTCCTGCGGGCACAGGCCTCCGAGTGTTCAGTTCCAGTTGGCCAGTGAGGTACGGCAGCTCCGACACCGCCGTTGCGGCCCTACCGGCCGGTACACGGGGCCGCCCTGCGTATGCGTCGGCAAGCAGGCCAAGGCGTACGGCACCTGCCGACTCGCGGAGGGTGCCGAGGTCGCCGGCCGACGAGTGCTGGTCGTGGAGGACGTGGTCACCAGCGACGGACAGATCGTGCTGTCGACCGCGGACCTGCGCGGCCTGGGGGCGCAAATGCACGAGGCCCTGTGCGTGATCGACCGCGGGCAGGGCGGCACCGATGCTCTCGCGGCCGAAGGCATCCGCCTGCTGTCCCTGCCGACGGCCGAGGATCTGCGAACCGCCTGACCTGCCCTACCGTGGGCCCGCGGACCACGGGTGTGGCGCCGAAGACCGGCGCCACACGGGTCTCGGTCGACCCCAGTCGTTCTCGGTCGCTCTGGGTCGCCCTGGGCCGACCTCAGTCGTTCCGAGCCTGTCCGGCCCGACTCAACCGGACTCCGTCGGTCCTGCCGGTCTCAGCCGGTTCTGCCGGCCTCAGCCGATCAGCTTGCGGTAGGCGGCGGCAGTCAGCAGGTCGGCAGTGGTTGCGCCGTCCACCAGCTTGATCTTGAAGAGCCAGACATCGTACGGCTCGCTGTTCACTTCCTCGGGGATGTCGAGCGCGTCCGCGTTGACCTCGATGACCTCCCCGGCGACCGGGCTGTAGATGTCGGACGCCGCCTTGACGGACTCCACGACGCCGATCGCGTCTCCGGCGCTCACCCGGCGGCCGACCTTGGGCAGTTCCAGGAAGACGATGTCTCCGAGCGCGTTCTGGGCGTGATCGGTGAGCCCGACGGTCAGAGTGCCGTCGGCCTCCGCCCGGATCCACTCGTGCTCGTCGGTGTACTTGAGGTCGGCAGGAACGTTCGACATGCCGGACTCCATTCGCGTAGTGACACTGCGTCGACCACCCGTCACGGATGATCACTGAGCAGTGTGCTACAGCGCCTGCCTGTCGGACGTTGATTCGGGCGGCGCCACGCGAGACGGACCGAGGGGTGGTCGGGCCCGACGCGCGGTGACAACGGTGACAGCCATAGCTCCGCCCCGATCGAAGGGCCGGAACACGCTAGGTGTCGGCGATTCCCGCATCGTGGGCGAGAAGGCCGGCCTGGGTGCGGTTGACGCAGCCCAGTTTGTCCAGCATGCGCGAGACATAGCCCTTGATCGTGGCCTCGGAGAGATGGAGCCGCCCCGCGATCTGCGCGTTCGACAGGCCCCCGCCGAGACCGGCCAGCACCTGGACCTCCCGTTCGGTCAGCGAGCCGACCAGTTCGCGGGCGCGGTCGCGGGCCGAGAGGCTGTCCGTCGACGCGGCGATGAGCCGGCGGGCGGCGGAGGGCGACAGGACGGTGTGTCCTCGGGCGGCGGTCCGTACGAGACCGATGAGGTCCTCGGGAGGGGTCGACTTCACCAGGAAGCCGGTCGCTCCGGCCCGCAGCGCACGCAGCACGTACTGGTCGGCGTCGAAGGTGGTCAGCACCACGATGTGCGGCGGGCCGTCCAGCTCGTTGATGCGTTTGATCGCGGTCAGCCCGTCCATGCCCGGCATGCGCAGATCCATCAGGACGACGTCCGGGCGGCTGCGCCGGACCGCCTCGATACCGGCCGCGCCATCGTGCGCCTCGTCGACGACCTCGATGTCCGGGGCCGAGCCGAGAATGGTGCGCAGAAACCCGCACACCATGGGCTCGTCGTCGACCACCACCACCCGGACCACGCTCACACCTCCGCTTCCGCGGTCGGGACGAACGCGGGCAGCGTCGCCTCCAGGCTGAACCCGCCGTCGGAACAGGGTCCGGCACGCAACGTGCCGTGCACGAGTTCGATGCGCTGCCGCAGATGGGCGATGCCGAGACCGGAGCCAGTGCCGGCGAGGCCGCTGCGCGGTCTGCCGGTCGGTGGCGTGTTGTGGACCGTCAGCCGCACCTGTGCGCTGCCGTACTCCACTCGCACGTTCACGCGGGCGCCGGGAGCGTGCTTGCGCACATTGGTCAACGCCTCGCGCAGCACGCGGTAGGCGGTGCGTCCGACCACCGGTGAGGCCAGCGCGGGGTCGCCCTCCTCGATCAGCTCGGCCGGTGTCCCCACCGCCACCGACTCGGCGATCAGATCGGCGAAGCCGGCCACCGAAGGGGTCCGGTCGCCCTCCGGTGCGGTGCGCAGAATGCCCACCAGGTCCCGCAGCTCCTCCAGCGCCTGGCAGCCCGCGGCGCGCAGTTCCTCCGCCGCCCGCCGGGTCGCCTCGTCCGGTGCCGTCACCCTCAGGGCGCCGGCCTGCAGCACCATCAGGCTCACCCGGTGGGTGACCACGTCATGCATCTCACCGGCGAGCCGGGCGCGTTCTTCGGCACGCGCCTGCTCGGCCAGCAGATGACGCTCCCGTTCGGCGCGCTCGGCGCGCTCGACCAGTGCCCGCATCAGCCTGCGGCGGGCGTCGAAGTACAGCGCCAGCAGCGGCCCGACCGCCGTCCGCAGCAGCCCGATCGTCATGTTCGTGACGGACGGCTCCCAGGGCCGCATGACGACGAGGGTGAAGGCGGCCAGCGCGAGGTACGCCGTCCGGCGGTTGCGCTGGTAGAACAGCGGGCCGTAGGCGGCCGGCAGGGTCGAGAGGGGAGCCCATACCTGCCCCTGGTGGGCCGGCGTCAGCACGCCCGCCGGTGCGATCAGCAGGGTCACCGCGAGCGTGAACGCACCGAGCACGCCGACGACGGTCAGCGGGGCGCTGCGCCGGACGGCGAGCGAGGCGCAGGCCAGCGCCTGCACGCCCAGCAGGACCCAGGCGAGCGCGCCCGGGTGAACCGGCCACCAGGTGGCGCCGGTCAGTGTCAGGCCGGTGTCGACGAGCACGAAGACGGCTGCGATCGTCACGTCCACGGCGAGCCGGTGCCGGCCGTGCCATGGTCTCGCGCACGCCCCCCGGTCATCGGTCATGACGCTCACGGTAGGGCATCCGCCGCGCGAGCCCGGGCCGGCCGGCAGGACCGGGTACCTCGGACTCGGGCGGACCCTACGAAAGTTGTGTGCCGGGGCATCGTGAGCAGGCTTTCGGGGGTCGTGAGCAGGCCCTCGCGGGGTGAGGGAGCAAGCCTTCGCGGGGTGAGGGGCAAACCTTCGCGGGGCGGGAGAGCATGCCGTCGGCGGGTGAGGAGGCAACGGTTCGCCCTGCCGCGCGGCGTGCCCGCCGCCGTGGAATGGGGGCATGGATGCAACAGGCAACACCGTCAACACGACTCCCCGGCTCGGTCGCTACACGATCGACTCGGACACTTCGTCCCTCTCGTTCAGGACACGGCATGTTTTCGGCCTTCTGCCGGTGCACGGCACGTTCGCGATCCGCGGCGGTACCGTCGAGGTGGCCGAGCCGCTCTCCGCGTCGCGGGTGCACGCCGAGGTCGACGCGGCGAGTCTCCGCACGGGCAACGCCCAACGGGACGCCGCCGTACGGTCGTCGAAGTTCCTGGACGCCGGCCGGTATCCGCTGATCACGTTCGCCTCGGACCGGGTGGATGCCACCACGGTCTCCGGCACGCTGACGGTGTGCGGAGTCTCCCGTCCGGCGAGCCTCTCGGTCGTGCGCTCCGAGGTGTTCGCGGACGGCTTCACCGTCCGTGCCGTCTCTCGGGTCGACCGCACCGAGTTCGGTGTGACGGCGGCCCGTGCCATGGCCGGGCGCCGGCTCGACCTGACGTTGGAGATCCGTTGCGTGCGAGCCTGACGGCCGGGGCCGCCCATCGGGCGTCAGGGGGCGGCCGTGCCTGACGCGGTCGTGGTGGAGGGCCTGCACAAGCGGTACGGCGGGGTGCGGGCGGTGCAGGGGGTGAGCTTCGCCGTCGAGCACGGGGAGATCTTCGCGCTGCTCGGCCGCAACGGGGCGGGCAAGACCACCACCATGGAGATCCTGGAGGGGTTTCGGGCCCGCGACGCGGGACGGGTCGACGTGCTCGGCCTGGACCCGGGTGAGAGGGCCACCGGCCGTGCCCTGCGCGAGCGGATCGGGCTGGTGCTGCAGGACATCGCGGTCGAGCCGTATCTCACCGTCCGCGAGACGATCGCCCGCAACGCGGGGTACTACCGGGCGCCCCGCGACATCGCGGAGGTGATCGGCCTGGTCGGTCTCGCCGGGCTGGAGAGGAAGAAGGTCCGGACGCTCGCCGGTGGCCAGAAGCGCCGCCTGGATCTCGCGCTGGGCATGATCGGCGACCCGGGCCTGCTCTTCCTCGACGAGCCGACGACCGGATTCGATCCGGGCGCGCGCCGGGGCGCCTGGCAGTTGCTGCGGGACCTGCGCGACGCGGGAACCACCATTCTGCTCACCACGCACTACATGGAAGAAGCCCAGGAACTGGCCGACCGGGTGGCGGTGATCGCCGACGGGCAGATCGTGGCCGCGGGCCCTCTCGCGACCCTGGGCGGACGCGACACGGCACGGGCCCGGATCCGATTCGGGCTGCCACCCGGAACCACCGTCGCCGATCTGCCGGTTCCGGCCGTCCCCGGCGAGGACGGTCTGGTCACCGTCGAGTCCGCGGAGCCGACCGAGACGCTGCACCGGCTCACCGACTGGGCGCTGCGCCGCGACACCGTGCTGGCCGGGCTGACGGTCGGCCGGCCGAGCCTGGAGGACGTCTATCTGCGCCTGACCGGCCACGACGATCAGCGCCGAACCGACCACGACCACAGCGCGCCGGAGCGCGCGCCGGAAGGGAGCGCACCGTGAGCTTCGCAGCTCCCCACGCCGCGGCCGGGCGGGCGCCGAGCCGGGTCCTGGGCCTGCTCGGGCATCAGATCCGCTACGAGCAGCTGTCGTTCTGGCGCAATCCGCAGAGCGCGTTCTTCACGTTCGTCTTCCCGGTCGTCGTCATGGCGGTGTTCGGCGCGCTGTTCGGCGGCATCGGGAAGAGCGGGTTCTACTACGGGCGGTCCGCGCTGCAGTACTACCTGTCCACGATCGCCGCGGTGTCCGTGTTGGGGTCCTGCTACAGCCAGTTGGCGATCGTGCTCGCGACGCGACGGCAGAACGGGATCCTGAAGCGGGTCCGGGCCACCCCCCTGTCCGCCTCCGTGTACTTCGTGGGTCTGCTCGCGCACTGTGTCGTGGTGAGCGTCGTCGATGTCCTGCTCATCACGGTGGTCGGCGGGCTCTACGGCGTCTCGCTGCCCGCCGTCTCGCAGTGGGCCGCGCTCGCGGTGCCCGTGGTGCTCGGCGCGGCCGCCTTCTGCGCCCTCGGCGTCGCGGTGGCCTCACTGATCCGCAACGCGGAGGCCGCGCCGTCGGTCGTGCAGCTCGTGCTCTTCCCCCTCGTGTTCATCTCGGGCACCTACATGCCGATCCACTCCGCCCTGCTGAACGGCATCGCCGGTGCTCTGCCGGTGAAGCCGTTCAACGACGCCCTGCTCCGCGCGTTCACGACGGACCAGGCCGGTCTCCCCTGGCGGGAGTTCGGCGTCCTGCTGCTGTGGGGGGTGGCTGGTGCGGCGGTGGCTGTCCGACGGTTCCGCTGGGATCCGCGGGCGGAGTGAGTCCCCCTTGGGAGAAGCGCGCCAGCTTCCTTCCCACCCGCGGATCAACCCCTGCCCACTGATCAGCCCCCACCTGCTGACCAGCCCTCACCCTCTGATCAACGTCGGTCCCGGCGAACCGCTACCCCGCCCCTGCCCCGCCGCGGGGTGTCCGCGGCTCGCTGCCGAGCCGGTCCGCGAGGATCATCGCCACATCGTCGGCCAGGTCGCCCCCGGTGTGGCGGATCAGCGCCTGGTGCAGTTGCTCCAGGAACTCCGCCGGGGTGGTGTGGGCGGGCATCCCTTCCATGATCTCCGGCAGGGCGAAGAATTCGCCGTCGGGGTTGCGGGCCTCGATCACACCGTCGGTGTACAGCAGCAGACGGTCGCCGGGAACGAACGGATAGTTCTCCACCTTGACGACGAGGCCGGGGGTCAGGTCTTCGAGGCCGAGCGGCGGCGAGGGCACGGCCGGCACCAGTGGCGTGGCCCTGCCCTCGTGCAACAACAGCGGCGGCGGATGGCCTCGGTTGATCAACTGCACCACGGGCTCGTCCGGCACCTGCGCGATGAGTGCCGTCGTGAACCCTTCCAGCAGAACTTCCTGGCCGTACGCCCCCGGTACGGCGACCTGACGTCGCAGCGCAGCCGCGCAGCGGTTCATGACCTCCACGAGATCGTCGTCGTAGTGCACGGCTTCCCGGAACGCGCCCAACGCCGCCGCAACGGCTCGCACGGCGGACAGCCCCTTGCCCCGGACGTCCCCGACGATCATCCGGACGCCGTGCTGCGTCTGAACGGCCTCGTACAGATCACCGCCCACCCGTGCCCCGGTCCCTGCCGCCAGGCACAGGCTGCCCGCCAGCACGGGGCCCAGTCTCCCGGGCACGGGACGCAGTACGACGTCCTGGGCCGCCACGGCGATCCGGCGGACCTGGTCGAGCTCCCGCTGCCGGCGCGCCTGCACCGTGCTACTGCTGATGAAACCCGCTACCGAGACCAGGCCCAGCGCCAGGAAATTGGTGTAGACCTGAAGTGAGCCCCAGGCCGCGTTGTAGGTCGCGGTGGCCACACTGATGGCCAGAGCCAGAGCCGCCGCCGCGGTGGTGCCCTTGGGCCCCATCGTCACTCCGGCCAGCGCCGGGACTGCGGTGAGGAGCGGCCCGGTATAGATGAAGTGCGCAGGCGTGAACTCGATGACCAACACGGCCAGCGCAATCAGGAAGGGCACGCACTGCACCAGCGTGAAGAGAACCCGGCTGTGGCCGCCGGCTCCTCGCCGAGGCGGTGAGCGCAGGAGCGCCTTCATGCACCAAGCCTGCCTCGCCGACGCCCCGGGCTCCACTCTGCCGCCGACCGCCCTGGGCAGCCGGGAGACCGTCCCGGCCCGTTGCGGGCGGCCCTGGCGGAGTGTGATCCGGGCCCGCAGCCTTCCCGACCGGTGTCCGGCGCCGCCGGGACAGGGCCGGACACCACGGCTCGGCCGCGGCCCGCCCGTGGCGTCTCGCTACCGGTGTTCGGGGTTGTCGGAGTCGCGGCGGCAGCCGGCGTCCCAGGCGCTGCGCTGGTTGCCGTAGGCGGGGATGCCGCCAAGGTCCTTCAAGGCACGGGCGAGGTGCAGCAGGTTCCAGGTCATGAAGGTGGTGTTGCGGTTGGTGAAGTCGTTCTCCGGACCGCCCGAGCCCGGATCGAGGTACGAGGGGCCGGGACCCGCCTCGCCGATCCATCCGGCGTCCGCCTGGGGAGGGATCGTGTAGCCCAGGTGCTGCAGGCTGTAGAGCACGTTCATCGCGCAGTGCTTGACGCCGTCCTCGTTGCCTGTGATCAGGCAGCCGCCGACCCGGCCGTAGTAGGCGTACTGCCCCGCGTCGTTGAGCAGGCTGGAGCAGGCGTAGAGGCGTTCGATCACCCGCTTCATCACGGAGCTGTTGTCGCCCAGCCAGATGGGGCCGGCCAGGACGAGGATGTCGGCCGCCAGGACCTGCCGGTACAGGTCCGGCCAGGCGTCCGTCTCCCAGCCGTGCTCCGTCATGTCCGGCCATACGCCCGTCGCGATGTCGTGGTCCACCGCCCGCAGGACATCGACGTGCACGCCCTGTGCGTCCATGATGGCGGTGCTCCGGTCGATCAGCCCCTGGGTGTTGCTCGTCTCCGGCGAGCGCTTGAGCGTGCAGTTGACGACCAGGGCACGCAGGTCGTCGTACTGGGCCGGCGGTGCGTCGGCGACGGGCGGTGCAGCGGTCATACGGTCCTCCCAGAGCCCTGCGGCAGGGTGCGCGGCGGCACGTCCGGATCCAGCGTCGGAGCCCGCGCGGGCTGACGCCACCACGGTGCATCCGAATGGCCCGCCGCCCGCCCCCGGCTCGCCGAGACCGCCAGGGCGAACGAGGATGGACAGCTCAGGCGCACCGGCTGCCGCGCACCGGCAGGCGCCGTGGGCGACGCGATGCGCGGTGCCGTCGACGTCGCCATCGGAAACGATCGCTGCCCCGTATGGCTGCACCGCTCTGCTCCACGGCACGGCTGCACCGTATGGCTGCACCGCTGAACGCCGAGGTTGTGGCCCCACGGCGGCGCATCGCGGCCCAGGATGGATGAGAGACATCGTCCGGTTGCCGTGCCACCACCTCGACGAGGCGGATTGTGATGATCCAGATGCGTCAGCTCACCGAGTGGCTGCGCCGCGAGGATCCGGTCCTGGCCGCCGTGCGACGGGCGGCCAGGGCAGCGGTGGTGATGCCCTCCCTCTTTGCGCTGTGCACCCAGGTCTTCCACGCGCCCGTCACGGGCACCTTCGCCGCATTCGGCGCATTCGCGATGCTCCTGCTGGTCGAGTTCACCGGCCCACCGGTGCAGCGGCTGCGTGCCCATGCGGCGCTCGGCGCGGCGTGGCTGGTGCTGGTCTCCCTGGGTACCTTCGCGTCGCGTTCGGTCTGGACCGCGACGGGGGCGACGGTCGTGGTGGGCTTCGCCGTGGTCTTCTCCGGCGTGGTCAGCTCGGTCCTGGCAGGCGCCACGACGTCGCTGCTGCTGGCGTTCATCCTGCCGGTGTCTGCGTCCGCTCCCCTGGCGCAGCTGCCGGACCGGCTGATCGGCGTGGTGCTGGCGGCCGGGGCGTCGATGATCGCAGTCTGCCTGCTGTGGCCGAGGACGCAGCCCGATCCGCTCAGCGCACCGGCGGCACAGGTGTGCCGAGCAGCGGCGCAGCAGCTGCGTTCGGACGCGGACTATTTCGCGGGCCGAGCCGTCGGCGCGGGCTTCGGGGAGTGCCGGGCCTGCGCCCAGGAGACCAAGGCGAGCACCCTGAAGCTGCGGGAGGCCTTCACCGCCACCCCCTACCGGCCCACCGGCCTGTCCACCGGGTCCCGGGCCCTGGTCCGCCTGATCGACGAGCTGACCTGGCTGAGCGCGATCCTTGTGGAGTCCGCCCCCGCCGCCGAGGACGGTTCGACAGGCACCCTGCAGTCCTCGGCGGTCCGCAGGGCCGCTGCCGCGGTGCTGGATCTGTCGGCGGAGATGCTCGACGATCCGGGCGTCGCGCCGGACCGACTGCGCGCCCGTACGCAGGAGCTCCGCACGGCCCTGACCGCGTTGGAGGACGGAGCGGTCAACCGGCTGCCGGGGCCCGGCGGCGGGGCAGGCGACAGGCGTGAACTCGAGGCCCTCGTCGACAGCCTCGATGTGACCTTCCGAGCCCAGGAGATGGCCTTCGTCGTCCTGCAGATCGCCCAGAACGTCGACACTGCCCGGGCCGCTGACCGGCGCGGCTGGCCGGACCGCCTGCTCGGACGCGAGCCGGCATCGCCGACCGGTCCCCTGACCAGCGCAACGGAGCGCGCGGCGGCGCATCTCGCACGACGCTCGGTCTGGCTGCACAACAGCATCCGCGGCGCCATCGGCTTGGGCATCGGGGTGGCGCTGGCCAACGTGACCGGCGTCCAGCACGCCTTCTGGATCATGCTGGGCACCCTGTCGGTGCTGCGTTCCAACGCCCTCAACACCGGGCAGACCGCCTTCCGGGCCCTCCGCGGCACCCTGATCGGCTCGGTTCTGGGCGCCGGACTGCTCCAGCTCATCGGGCACCACACGACCGTGCTGTGGATCCTGCTGCCGCTCGCGGTGATGACCGCGGGCGTCGTCCCGGCCGCGATCTCGTTCGCCGCCGGTCAGGCCGCCTTCACGCTCACCCTGGTGATCCTGTTCAACATCGCCCAGCCGGTGGGCCTGTCGGTCATCCTCTTCCGCATCGAGGACATCGCGCTCGGCTGTGCGGTGAGCCTGGTCGTCGGCCTGCTCTTCTGGCCGCGCGGCGCGTCCGCCGCCCTCACCAGGGCGTTGGCGGAGGCGTATGTCGACAGCGCGCGCTATGTGCGCGGCGCGGTGGGCTATGCGGTCTCGTGCTGTGCTTCCGGGCCGGGGACCCTTGAGGCACCGCCGGAGGGCCGCCGGGCGGCGGCTGCGGCGCGCCGGCTGGACGACGCCTTCCGGACGTATCTGGCCGAGCGCGGAGCGAAGGCCGTCCCGTTGTGCGAGACGACGACTCTGATCACCGGTGTTGTCGGCCTCCGGCTGGCCGCCGACGCGGTCCTGGAGCTGTGGCGTCGGGCCCCGGGCGGCGGACCGCTCGAGGACCGCGCCGCCGCACAGGGGGAGCTGTTGATCATGGCGGAACGGGTCGTCCGGTGGTACCAGAGCCTGGCCGAGGGGCTGGAGAGCCAAGGGCCGGTGCCGGAGCCGCTGAAGTCCGACCGGGTGAACAACTCCCGGCTGGTCGAGGCGGTCCGACGGGACCTGCATGACGCGGAGGGGCGGGCCACGGGGACCGGCGTGCGCATCATCTGGACGGGCGACCATCTGGAAGCCGTGCGGCGGCTTCAGTCGCCCGTCGCCGCCGCGGCCGGTGACACGGACGCGCGTGTCGCCGTGGCCGGATCCGCTTGAGCCCCGCAGGTGCCGACCGGGTGGGACCCTCGGCGCAAGGCTCTGGTTCACGAACTGCTCGTGCCGGCACCGACTCTCCGATCGTGCTCGGAAGCCCGTCGGGGCAGCCGTCCGCGAAACCGGCCGCCTCCGGCGGGCAGCCCCTGAACGGCAGCCTCTGGACAGCAACCTCCGACCTGCGGTCCCTGGCACAACAACCACCGGACAGCAACCTCCGACCTGCGGCCCCCGGCACAACAACCACCGGACAGCAACCTCCGACCTGCGGCCCCTGAACTGCAAGCTCTGGACGGGAGATGGCATTCGTGATCGAGTTAGGCATGAGTTCCTTGATTCGCCATGTCACCATCGACTCCACCGATCCCTATGCTCTTGCGGGCTTTTGGGCCCAGGCCCTGGACGGCTCGCTCTCCGACGACGACTTTCCGGGGGATCCGGAGGCCTTGGTGAAGGCTGCGGCGGCCACCCTGCTGTTCGTCAGGGTCGATGACCGCAAGACGGCGAAGAACCGCGTGCATCTGGACCTTCAGCCCCAGGACCGTTCCAGGGACGAGGAGGTCGAGCGCCTGCTCTCGCTCGGTGCCACGCTTCAGGGCGACCACCGACGGCCCGACGGAACGGGCTGGGTGACGCTGCATGACCCCGAGGGCAACGAGTTCTGCGTGGAACGCAGTGCGGCGGAACGGGCGAAGGGCTGAGGTCCGACCCTCAGGCGGACAGTTCAGGGCCCTCTCTTCCGGTCGGCACAGCCTCGTCGAATGTGACCATCTCCGTGACGAACCGCTCCTCAGCAGCCCAGTCGCCCGGCTTCGTGCGTCATTTCCGTTCTGATGTCGGGGACGGGCTCCCGTGCGGCAGCGGCAAGGAGGACCCGACGAGCCACAGGAGGAACGCACTCGGTCGGCCACCCCTTGAGCGCCCGGAGCGCCATGCGGCGGTTCCGGCTGGTGCGATTGCCGAGGGCTGTCTCGATCAACTCCCAGCCGTGGCCGGGGTGCTGGTCCAGTCGGCTCACGATGAGGTCGAGGACCCGATCGTCCTCGAACTCCCTTCCCAGGCCGAGTTCCGTGGTCGGACCGGTACGCAGACTCCTGAGGGGCAGGAGCCGTTCCGCCGCCCGGACGACGGCCGAGATGTCCTCGCTCGGGCAGTCGTGGATGAGCAGGTACCAGACGGTGCTGTCGTGAGGTTCCAGCTCCGCCCTGCGCAGCAGGGCCGGGCGGGCTGGAATGTCCATCCACTGTGCGGCCCACGCGGCGAGTCGGAAGGTGCTCGGCTCCTCGGCGGTCAGGGCGTCGCGTACGAGTTTCCGTGACACCGGATCGGCGAGCAGTGTCGTGAACCGGTGGCGAACACGGCGCCACTCGTGCTGCTCCTTGCACATCGTGCTCGCACGAGGGTCGTTCAGAAAGCGTCCGATCGACAAGAGGCTCCACAGTCGCTGCAGCGTGACGCCTCCTGCCGTGCAGTGGAGCAGGTAACCGTTCAGCGCGCGCACCGCGTCGTCGTACGACGTCAGTGCAGGTCCTGGTCCGTCGACATCCGTGAGTGCTTCAAGGACCCTGCCGGCGCCGGCCAGGGTTTCCTCGTCCAGGGTCTCGCGGGCGAGGACACCAGCGAGGTCACCGAGTCTTGCCGCGTGCAGTGCGAAATAGCTGTCCAGGGTGTCGCCTGTGCACGACTCACGGATCAACCAGTCCCGGATGTCGGTGTCGACCGCTCCTTCGAGTCGGCCAACGGCGTCGACGCGAGCCCAGCCTTCCGCCTGCCGGGCCAGTTCGGCCAGAGCCCGGTTGGGGTCGGTCTGGGAACGTACCAAGGACGCACAGGCCTCGGTCGAGAACGCCCAGAAGGCACCCAGCGTCTTCAGGATGCCACCGTCGTCGTCGGTCCCGGCCATGCCCAGCAGCAGGATGCCGAACCGGACGGCGTTGGGGTGTTCGCCGTGCACGGCGAACCACCGGCCCAACTCGCGTATGCGGTCGGAAGGAAGAGGGCTCGCGCGCAGAGTTGCTTCGACGGTGTGTGCATGATCCCGCCACACGATGCGTCGAAGCCGCGTGTCCAGGACGGACAGCATCGCGCGATCGGGAGCGGAACCGATGAGACGTGTGGCAGAGGCGGCTATCCGCGCAGCGGCGTACGTCGAACGGTTGGCGCGGCGGCTGGGCCGGGGCGCCTTCTCGGGGAGTTGCTGATGCCGCGGCCGGTCCGAGCGGTGACGCTCAACTGCCAGGGCGTTGCTGTAGAGGGAGGGGTGGCCGCTGAGAGTGCCGCCCAGGTCCCACGGCTGTGTCCGGGTCACCGGTCGAGGACCCGGGTGTCCTTTCGCTTGTTCATGCGGTGATCTTCACAGATGGGCGGGGAGGCACGCAAGAGCCGTGCCTCTGAACGGGATCAGCAACCCCGCTGTCGCCGAGGCCCCCCGCCCATGACGACGGACTGCCGACGTCCTGCGGTCGGCGGTTCCGTCGCAGGGGGTGGGTTCAGGACAGCCAGTCGGTGTAGTGAGTGGGGGCGATCCGGGCCTGTTCCGGAGCGGTGAGAACATCGCCCGGGGCGGCCGCGAACAGGCCCGCGGTGTCATCGGTGACGACGGAGCGCTTGTCGCCCTTGGCCGTCAGGGTGAGTCGGCCGAGCTCGTCGAGGGGGTAGACGTCGGGGCCGGCGATGTTGACGATGCCGTTCAGTGGCGTGCCCGCGGCGACTTCGGCGACGCCGGCGGCGACGTCCGCGGCCGCGATCGGCTGGATCGGCGTACGCGGCAGTCGGACGGTGTCGCCGTCGGCGGTCATGGACAGGGTCGCGTCCATGAACTCCATGAACTGCGTGGCGCGGACGATGGAGTACGGGATCGGTCCGGCCTTGAGGATGTCCTCCTGAAGCACCTTCGCCCGGTAGTAGTCCAGTGCGGGCACTTGGTCCACGCCGACGATCGAGAGAATGACGAAGTGCCCGACCCCGCCCTTCTCACTCGCGGCGAGGAGGTTGTCCATCGAGGCCTGGAAGAAGGGGAGCGAGGCGGCGTCGAAGGTCGGTGAGTTCGTCAGGTTGATGACGACGTCGGCACCCGCCACGGCCTCCTGAACGCCCTGACCAGTGAGGACGTCCACTCCCGTGGACAGGGAGTGCGGTACGGCCTGATGTCCGGCCGCGTTCAGGTTCTGCACGACCCGGGACCCGATCAGCCCGGTTCCGCCGATGACTGCGCACTTCATGGCATGCACCTTCCTCCGGTGATTGATGTCCGATATGTACCGCATGTGACCGAAGTCACACCTCAGAGCCGCACCGCGACGGATACTCGGACACTTTCTATCCGAGATATTACCCGGACATCGAGTGTCCGAGTCAACGGGAGCCCGGGTAAAGTGAGGGCGTGAAGATGTCCGGTGGGGTCGAGTGGGCCTTGCACTGCTGTGTCGTGCTGACCTCGGTGGAGGCACCGGTGCCGGCCGCGCGGCTGGCGCAACTGCACGACGTCTCGCCGACTTATCTCGCCAAGCAGCTCCAGGCCCTCTCCCGCGCCGGGCTGGTGCGGTCGGTTCAGGGGAAGTCGGGCGGCTACGTCCTGACCCGAGCGCCGGCATCGATCACGGTCCTCGATGTCGTCGAAGCAATCGACGGGCCCGACCCGGCCTTCGTATGCACGGAGATTCGCCGGCGCGGCCCCATGGCCAGCCCGCCCGAGTCCTGCACTGCGCCCTGCGCCATCGCCCGCGCGATGGCCGCCGCCGAGTCGGCGCGTCGCAACGTCCTGCGGTCCGTCACCATCGCCGACCTGGCCGACGACGTCGAATCCGACTCCGGGGGCGGCGCCCTGGCCGGCATCGGCACCTGGCTGAGCGCACCCGAAACGTAACGGCGCTGAACCCGCCCAAGGGCTACCACGGTTCGTCATTCGTGGGCCGGTCGGACGGGGTCGTCCGTCAAGGACGGCGAGCATCCGCGGTCGCGGTGGCCGTGTGCCGGACTGTCTCAGGGGCCCATTGCCTTGGCGATGGCCAGAACCAGTAGCCTTCCGCCGGCGTCGTAGGGCAGTGTGCCGACGGCCTGAACTGTGGGGGGACCACGTGAGCGGCGAGATCTACTTCAGCAACAACTACCGTGACTTGTGCGAGCGCAGTGGCACAGGGGCCGGTTTCCAGTTCGAGTTCTCATGCTCGCGCTGCCATGACACCTGGCGTTCTCCGTTCGAGGCGTACGCCGGTGAGCGGGCCGCCAGCTGGCTGAGGAAAGGCACGGACCTGGCCTGGAACCTGATGGGCAATACGGGCCGAGGGGTCACGTCCGCGGCCGACGGGCTGGCGGGAGCCGGCTGGGGGCAAGCCCGCGACCACGCCTTCGAGCGAGCGATCAGCAATGCGCAAGGACACTTCAACCGCTGTGCACGCTGCACCGACTACGTCTGCGGCCGCTGCTGGAACGCAGCACAGGGCCTGTGCCTGCACTGCGCCCCCGACACCGCAGCCGAGGCCGTGGCAGCCCAGCAGCGCGGCCTGAACGACATGGCGGCACAGCGGTCGTACGCGGCGGGACAGCAGGCCGGGCAAAGCTACGACCCCACCAGGCCCCGGCAGCTGGTCTGCCCCCAGTGCCGTACCGAGACCCACGGAGCCGCCTACTGCTCCGGCTGCGGTTATCACCTGGCCCAATCCACGCAGTGTGCCTCCTGCTCCGCGGTCCTGCCCGACGGTGCGGCTTTCTGCCCGGGGTGCGGGACACGGCGGTAGCGCAGTCGGCCCTGGTGCCGGTCCTGGCCCGGTCGGCGGCCTTCGCGCGGGCGCTGGAGACCGGGTGCCCTGGTGTCGGCGGGCGCGCGCGAGGAGGCACCGCCCGAGAAGCAGGTGCCGCTGGGCCAGACGCTGCCGATCACCAGGGCCGGGCTCATGCCGGTGCCCTGCTTGCGTTGCGCGGACGGCAGTTCGGGCGCCTCGGCGACGGACCGACAGTCCGAGCCGCTCGGCGGCGGGAGAGGTAGGTGCAGGCCAACACACCGAGACGTCCGCAGGAACCCAAGGCTCACCGGCACAGAGCGACCCTCGTCTTCCGGGATCTTCTCCGGCCCCGTCCGGACTGTCAGAATGCCGACATGCACACTCGGGGGGATGCGCAGCCGTGCCTTCGGCCGTTCGCCGCCGGGCCGGTCGGGGGGATCGCGGCTGCGGCCACGACGCTGCTGATCGCACTGTCCGGCCGCTACGGCTTCCACCGCGACGAGCTGTACTTCCTGCTCGCCGGCCAGCACCCCGCCTGGGGCTACCCGGACCAACCACCACTCACCCCGCTGCTGGCCAGGCTCGGCGCGGAACTGTTCGGCCCCACCCCGACCGGCGTGCGAATCCTGCCCGCGCTGCTCACCGCGGTCACGATCACGCTCACCGCACTGATCGCCCGAGAGCTGGGCGCCGGACGCGGCGGGCAGGTGTTCGCGGCAGGAGCCGCGGCCTGCGCGGGCTATACGCTCGGAATCGGCCATCTGCTCTCCACCGCGACCTTCGACCTGATGGTCTGGGTGGCGATCATTCTCGTGGCGCTCCGACTGATGCGCACGGGCGCATTCCGCTGGTGGCCTGCGCTGGGAGCGCTGGTCGGGATCGCGCTGTTGAACAAGCTGCTGGTGCTGGGACTGTTGCCGGCCCTGGCGCTGGGCGCGCTGACGGCCGGACCGCGCGGCTTCTTCCTGCCGCGTCCACGCGCACTGCTGGGCCCGCTGACCGCCGTCCTCGCGTCGCTGCCCTTCGCGGTCCCGACCCTGTGGTGGCAGGCCGTACGCGGTTGGCCCGAGCTGACGGTAGCTCACGGAATCAGCGCCGAGGTCGGGATCGGCGGGCGCCTGCTCGCCCTGCCGACGCAACTGCTCCTGTTCTCCCCGGTGCTGGCGCCCCTGTGGCTGACCGGGCTGAGCCGGCTGGTGCGCCGTCCGGAGCTCCGCTGGGCCCGACCGGTCACGGTGGCCTGGGTGGTGCTGTGCCTGCTGGTGCTGGCCGGCGGCGGCAAGGGGTACTACCCGATTCCGCTGCTGTACGCGATCAGTGCCGCCGGCTGCGAGCCCTACGCGCACTGGTTCCGAGAGCACCGCGCCAAGCTGGCAGGCGGACTGCTCGCGGCCCTGCTCACCGGCGCTCTGGCCGCCCTGCCGGTGCTGCCCGCCTCGGCCCTGACCGTGCCGATGGCCGTCGACCCCGACCTGGGCGAGGAGGTCGGCTGGCCACAGCTCGCACGCGCCACCGCCACGGGCTGGGAGACGATCCCCGCCGACCAGCGCGCCACCGCCGTGTTGCTCACCGCGAACTACGGCGAGGCCGGGGCCGTCGCACGGTACGGGCCCGCCCTCGGCCTGCCCGCACCGTACTCGGGCCACATGGGCCTGCACGCCTGGGGCCCGCCGTCGGCCACCGCCACCGGTCCGGTGCTGCTCGTCCATCCGGCGGGCTATCCCGAGTTGGAGCAGCACTTCACCGCCTGCCATCCGGTGGCACGCGTCGACAACGGGCAGGGCACCGCGAACCAGGAGCAGCACGCGGCCGTGGTGCTCTGCGCGGGGCCGGACCGGCCTTGGCCCGTTCTCTGGCCGCTGCTGCGCCGATACTGAACCTCCGCTGCCCGCCCACCCGTACGTGGCTCTGCACTCCTACGGCGAGATTTCGTGTCGAGCCCGCTCACCGCGAGATCGGTCTGATTCAGTGCGGCGGAGCTGCGAGGATGCGCCCTGTGGTTACGGATGCGGAGTGGGAGCGGATTCGAGGAAATCTGCGTGTCGGGCAGGTCTTCCAGGGCACTGTCGTGAGGGTGCCCGATCCTGGGGCGATCGGGACCTTCGTCGACATCGGTCTGGATGTGGGGGGCTTCGTCGACGTCCTGCTGTTGCCGGAGCAGGCAGAGCGCTGGCCCGCCGAAGGCACCGTCACGGATTTTGAGATCTGGTGGGCGGACAGCCGTCAACAGGTCCGGCTGAAGCCGTCCGATCCGCGCTACTTGCGGGAGGCCTTCACTGGCTTCGCTGCGCTTGTCAGGCCCAGTTGGCCATCCGAGGTCGGACAGCCGATTCCCGTCGGTCGGCACGCCGCTCGGCAGGTGATTTCCTCACGCCCCGATCCGCAGAAGCGCCGCGAAGTGTGAAACGCGGGCGCGGGCACCGGGCGTTTGAGTGAAGTCAGCGTTGCGACGGACCAGGTTGATCGCAGCACCCCCGTGAACTGTCGCCCAAGGCCTCGGTAGCGGGATCTGCGCAGGCCGCAGATGAGCGCCGTGCAACGGGCCTCACACCGGCCGCACCGTGATCATCCCGCCCGAGGCCGACAACCCCTGGCGTCCGCTGCGCAGCAGGATCCGAGCGCCAGTCCGGCACCCAGCCCGATCAGGGCACCGACCGATGTCCGCAACGCGGGCGACGCCCCCGCAACGGGCACGGCGGGCGGAGGGGAGGCAATGGGTGAGGAGGTCGTGGTCCGGAAGCGACCGCGCGAGCGTGCTCCTCGCCCACAATGGCCAGGAAGCGACGACCGACACGGCTGCCGGACGAGCTGGCGATCCAGGAGGCGTGAGCCCTGCTCCAGTAGTGCCGCCCGGCCTCTCCGGTGAACGTCCCGGCGAGCATGTCCCGCAGCAGACTCTGGCGAATGGTCCCGATCACGAAGCCCATCCATGCGTAGTTCATCATGAGGTCGGCATAGACACGCCGCTTCTGCGCGTGGGGATCGACATGAGTGCGGAAAATCCGGGAGCCGTGTGTCAGGCAACCCACGCCTCACTGCGCCGGTGCCGTTCCAACCCCACGGCTGAGAATTCGTCCTCGCCGGCGCCGGCCGTGGCGCCCAACTGCCGCAGGGTGCCCGTTGCGCGTACGTGCCGATTTTTCCGAATTGCCCGTGAATTCTGTGAGTTCGGCCAGTAGTGTGCGACGGGAGGTTTTCGGGATTCAGGAAGTTGCCGTCGCCCGATCCTGCTCACCGGCCGGTGGTGTCAGACGTCTTCCCGATCGTTCGTCCCTTCGACGGCGGCGGCCCGGGCGCCACGGCGGCCCAGCACGGTGCATCCCACAGCCACCAGACCGATGGCGATGATCCTGGCGGCCGAGTAGTAGCCGGACGCCAGTTCCTGTGGGGCGCCGGGCAGCCGGAAAAAGACCCAGGCTACCGCGAGACCCCCCAGGACGATCAGTGCGACAGCCCCCCACATCCCGAGGTCCGCCCACCACGGCGCCGGGCCGTAAGCCCGCTCGTCAATCTGCTCAACGTCCTTGTCGGCCACGGTCTGTTCTCCTGGGCGTGTGGTGGGCGGTCACGCGGGAAGACGCCGCCCCCGCGCGGAGGGTTCATCGGGCCGCACATTCCCCGTGCCCGCCAGCCGTGTACTCCACCGGCCCCACCGCCTCCCCGACCCGTGAGCTCGCACCCCGCCCCTGGCTTCCGGTAGCGGGCGAAGTGCGGACCACTGCAGACCACTATCTCGCCCTCGGCTCCGCGGTGCGCGCAATCGCACCCGGATCGGCCGACCTTCGCGCCACCCCTGACCAGCGAAATCCGCTCGACCACTCCGATAACATATTCGAACTAACGATGATCACCCGTTCATCCTTCACTGGACGACCAGGCCAGCCAGCACGAACAGCGACCTGGTCAACTAAATGACAAATCGGCCATACAGTTGATACCTAAAGCATCGCGGGCGCTTTCGCGAATGAACGACAGAACGACGATCGCCATGTGGCGTCAGCCACGGGCGATGTGGTGGGCCACGGTGGGTGTGGCCGCACTCGGCTTCCTCGTCACGCTGGAAATCGTCGCGCGTCGCTGCGGCGTACCGGGGCCGATGGCCAGTCAGGCGAAAGAGGTGATATTCGCCCCCAAACCAGGACCGGTGTACGCCGGTCTGATGTTGATGATGGTGGTGCTCACCTGGCGGCAACGGTTCGTCGCGGCCGGCGTCGCGATCGGCATCGACGTCGTCCTCGCACTGGTGCGGTGGGCGGTCGACGCCAGGACGAGCGACGGCCATTCCTTCGGTAACGGCGCGTTGTGGGTGATGTTGGGTTACGCGGTCATCGCCGTCACGCGCCGCACCGGCACAGAACGCGTCCTGCTGCTGAAAGGCGTCGGGCTGGGCCTGCTGATGGTGACCGGCCGCAAGATCGGCGACACCTGGCTGCTCATCACGTCGAAGACACGCCCTGCGGTGCTCGACCAGTACGTGGCAACCGCCGATCACGCGCTGGGCAATCCGTCGTGGCTGGCAGGCCGGGCCCTCAACGCCACCGGCCCGATCGGCACCCATCTTCTCGGCCTGGTCTACGCGCAGCTTGCGGTGGCCGCGATCGTCGTAGCGCTGTACCAACTGCGCAATGTGGGGGTCGAGCGCCGATTCCCGCGCCATCATCTGATGCGCACCTTTCTGGTGATCGGCCTCATCGGACCGGGCATCTACATGCTCTTCCCGGTGGTCGGACCCGTCTTCGCCTACGGCCCGGGCGCCTCCGGGACCGGCGGCGTGCACTGGGCGGTGGCCAATCTGTGGCCCCACACGCCGCCGCCGGTCAACACCCCGCACCCGGTGCCGTACGACGGGATCACCCCCCGCAACTGCATGCCCAGCCTGCACACCGCGTGGGCTACCGCGATCTTCATTCATTCCCGCAAGGGCCCACGAACGCTGCGATTCGCGGGCGCTTTCTGGCTGATTGCCACGCTCGCCGCAACGCTGGGCTTCGGCTACCACTACGGCACGGATCTGGTGGTCGGCGTGGTCTTCGCGCTCACGATCGAGACGGCTGTGCGCTCGCTCGAACGCGGCTGGGACCGGTCAGGAACCCAACTGGTCGTTTACGGCGCAACGGTCTTCGCTGCGCTCTTGGTGTCCTATCGCTATCTGCCGATGGAGATGGCCGCGCATCCGTGGGTGTTCGGCCCCCTTCTCATCCTGGCCATGGGCTCAGTGATCCACGGCTACGTACGGACCACCAGACTCTGGGATCCGACGGCCGCACCGGCGTGGCAACCGGAACCGCAACCCGAACCGGCATGAGTCGGGGAACAGCCGCGCGGTCGCGTCGTCGGGGAGCGCTGTGAACGGTGTCCCTCGACAGGCTTATTGTCCTTACGTCTTGACGTACGGGGTGTCTGTGCGCTTCCTTCCTACACATCATTGACTGCGCACGATGCTCCCCCTCGGAAGGCACTTGATGTGAGCGCTTCTACCGCCGGCAGGACCCCCGTTGCCCGTATCGCGATAGCCCTGGCCGCCTCCACCTCGGCGATCACGCTCACCGCGTGCGGCGCCGTCGACAGCCTCGGCGGGAACGACAGCTCCGCATCCCCCACGAAGGGCGACGACATCACGGTGGGACTGCTCCTGCCCGACAAGGACACGGCTCGCTTCGAGGATTTCGACTACCCCGTCATCAAGAAGAAGGTCGCCTCCCTCACGCACGGCAAGGGCAAGGTCGCCTACGCCAACGCCGGGGCGAACCCGGCCACGCAGAGTCGGCAGTTCCAGCAGATGGTCGACCAGAAGGTCGACATCATTGTGGTGGACGCGCTGGACGCGAAGGCCATCGCGCCGGACGTCCAGAAGGCGAAGGACGCCGGCATCCCCGTCATCGCCTACGACCGGCTCGCGCAGGGTCCGATCGACGCGTACATCTCGCACGACAACGAACTCGTCGGCGAGGTCCAGGGCCGCGCCATCGTCAAGGCGCTCGGCAGCAAGGCGGCAACCGACAAGATCGTCATGATGAACGGCGATCCCGCGGACCCGAACACGGCGAAGTTCAAGGAGGGCGCCCTGAGCGAGCTCCGGGACAAGGTCCAGATCGCCAAGGCGTACGACACAGAGAAATGGTCCCCTGCGGTCGCGAAGGCGAACATGAAGAAGGCGATCGCCGCCGTCGGCCTCAACAACATCGCCGCCGTCTACTCGGCCAACGACGGCATGGCGGGCGCCGTCGTCGACGCGCTGAAGGACGCGGGCGCCACCGCGATTCCTCCGGTGACCGGGCAGGACGCGAACTTGGATGCCGTGCAGCGGATCGTCTCGGGCCAGCAGTACATGACCGTGTACAAGCCGTTCCTGGACGAGGCCGCCCATGCTGCGGAAATGGCGGTGTACAAGCTCCAGGGCCGCGACATCCAGTTCGACGCGCTGACGCAGAACACGGTCGACAGCCCGACCGAGAAGAAGATCCCCGCGATGCTCGTGCCGGTGGTTGCTCTCACGAGGGACAACATCAAGGACACGGTGATCGCGGACGGCGTCTACTCCGTCAAGGACATCTGCACCCCGAAGTACGAGGAGGCCTGCGCAGCCGTCGGCCTGAAGTAGCACCTGTCCTCTGCCGTACGCGCCAGCGCATTCCCCGCCCCTCGGGCAGCCAAGGCTCCGGCCCTTGCCGGCAGGCACGACAGGCCACGAACCAGCGTCCTTCCTGACACGCGGTGCGCCGGCTCTGTGAGCCCTACTGACGCGCGCCGAGAGACAGGGTGACCCGCACGATGCCGTGACGTGACACCTGGGCCCCGGGTGACGGTGTCTGTTCGCACACCTCGCCTGCGGGCGTGGCGGGCTGGGGACACGTCCGGTGCCACACGCGCTGAATGCGTACCCCTGCCACCTGAGCGTGCGATCGGGCTTCGGCCATCGTCATGCCGACCAGTGACGGCGCCGAGACGGAGGGCCGGGCCGTAGCCTGCCACCCGCTGATCAGGTAGGTGGCCAGGCCGGCTGTCAGCAGTGCCGCCATTGCCTGGAGGGCCCGGCGGATGCGTCGTCGTCGCTTGGGGCGCGTCTTTGGCGAGCCCTGACGCGGCAGTTGTCGCGGCTGCTGGACCGTTGCCGGCGGAACCGGCAACGGCGGGGTGACTGCCGTGCGGCGGGCTGCACGTATCTCCGCGAGGGCGCCGAGCATCTCTTCGGCCGTCTGATACCGCTCCCCGCGATCCTTGGAGAGGGCACGGAGCACCAGGGTGTCGTAGGCGCCGGGGAGCCCTGGAACGTGGGCGGACGGAGGTACGGGCGGTTCCGAGACGTGCTTCATGGCCACGGTCAGCGCTGTGTCGCCGGTGAACGGGGGCAGGCCGGTGAGCAGTTCGTACAGCAGACAGCCGGTCGAGTACAGGTCGGTTCGACGGTCCACCTGCTCGCCTCGCGCCTGCTCCGGTGAGAGGTACTCCGCTGTGCCCACAACCATCGACGTCCGGGTGAGGGCCGTGTCCGTCGGATCCGTCGAGCGGGCGATGCCGAAGTCCATCACCTTCACCATGCCCTCGTGGGAGACCATGGCGTTCGCCGATTTGATGTCCCGGTGGACGATGCCATGGTGGTGGGCATGCGCGAGCGCCTCCAGAACACCGACGGTGAGCTCCAGAGCGTGCTCGGGCCCGGTGATCCGCTTCTCGCGCACCAGCTGGAGCAGCGTGACCCCTTCGACGTACTCCATCACCAGGTAGGGGGCGGGTGCCCCATCCGCCAAGTCCTCGCCCGCGTCGTAGACCGCGACAATGGACGGATGGCCGAGCAGTGCCGCCGAGACGGCCTCACGGCGGAAGCGTGCCCACTGTGCGGCGTCGGCCGCCAGTTCCGGGCGCAGCATCTTCACTGCGACCGAGCGAAACAGCAGCAGGTCGTACGCCAGCCATACCTCGGCCATTCCTCCCTGGCCCAGCATCCGTTCCAGACGGTAGCGCCCGCCCGGACAACGTGTGCGATCCACTGTGCTCCCCCTCGTTGCCGGCATCCGCCGACGCACAGTAGGGACAGACTTTGTGGGATCTCTGTGATTCCGGATCCCGGCAAACCCCGATCGCCGGCACGGCGTTGACCGGGTGCAGGTCCCCTCCGGCTGCGGGAACGCAGGGGCTGAGAGCGGGTGCCGTTCCGTGGTGATCCGGAGGAGCAGCCGGGCTCGCGCGCTGAACACGACCGGAACACCGAGTCCTGCGGCGTGGGCGACCGGAGCTGGTGCGTCAGCTCGTCGCGTGCCCTCAGGTTGCGAACCGGCGGCCCGTGATGACGGCGGCGGCGACCATCAGGGAACAGCCGGTCAGCGCGCCCGCCCCCCAGATGGCGACCTCATGCGTGTAGGAGGACTTGGTGCCCAGCAACGGGCCGCCGATCCCGTCGTCGGTGTAGACCATGGTGACGGGCGTTCCGTCCGGGTGCGGGCAGGCGCCGCCGGACGGCAGTTGATCGACATTGCCGTCGGGGTCCTGGACGTAGCACTGCACGTACGTGCCGTGGCTGCCCTTCTGACGGTCCTGGTAGGCGATGGAGCCGACGCCCTCCTTCCCGAAGGCCACCAGTCTGACGGGTGATGCGTAGACGGCGCTCACGGCGAGCGCGATCGACGCCAGCGTGTAGCAGACCTTGACCCGCCTGGGCACCGCGTTCCGGCGCAGGATCAGGCGCCGGACGATCAGGTGATAGCTCAGGACGAGGGCGATGCCTCCGAGGACCCCGCCCAGGCCGGCGTCGAGGGCGCCCAGCAGCGAAGTGGTCAGGGCGGCCAGCAGCAGGACCAGGAGCCATCCGATGACCATGCGGCTCCGGGTCGGCGCCGGCAGGTCACTCACCGTGCCGGAATCCGTCGTCGCCACGCTCGCCCGCCCCTCGTCCATCCAGGTGATCGGCGAAGACTCTAGCCCGCCGCCACGCACCCCGGAATCCGGGGCGCTTGCAGCAAACCCGGGCAGCCGCAGCGATGGCCGTACTCCGGGCGATCGGAACCCTCGTACATGACCGCCGGCGCAGTCTTCGATCGACCTGCTCCGTGAGAGCAGCGCCTTTCAGCAGGTCACTGGGCTCGTCGCCGTGGCTTCAGCGGCACCTTGGGGAGCTCGGGCGCCGGCAGTGGGTCGCCGTCGTACCCCTGCACCGAACCGAACCGGTCCCCCGCCGCCCACTCCTCACGGGCCTGTACGACCTCTTCGTGCGACCGGCAGATGAAGTTCCACCACATGACGATCTCCTCCTCGAACGGTGTCCCGCCGAGCAGGACCGCGCGGGCGGTGTCGTCGGACTCGTTGGTGAGGGTGAGTGTGTCGGGGCCGGGTGCCGCGTAGCCCAACTCCGCGGGGCGCAGCAGGGCATCGGCGAGGCGGACGTCTCCCCGGTCGACGAGGAGACCGTGCTCGAAGCGGGGGTCCACGGCGAGGGTGAGCGCCGAGCGCGGCGGGAGGAGGATCTCGGCGCCGAGCAGGGGCGTGAACGTCCGCACCGGGGAGACGGCGCCGGCGAGGGCGCCGAGGAAGACCCTGAGTTCGGCGCCGTCCACCCGAAGGCGCTCGGGGACGTGGTGCTGGAAGTCCCGTTCGGTGTTCCGGTGCGCGTCGGGAAGCGCCACCCACAGCTGGACGCCGTGCAGGACGGTGGTCTTGGGGGTGGAGACCTCGGAGTGGGCGATGCCGTGCCCGCCGGTCATGAGGTTCAGCTCGCCGGGCCGTACGAGGGCGTGGCTGCCCAGGCTGTCCCGGTGCTCGATCTCCCCGCTGAACAGCCAGCTCACCGTCTGCAGTCCGGTGTGCGGATGCGGGGCGACGTCCATGCCGCCGGTGTCCGAGACGTCGTCGGGGCCGTAGTGGTCCGCGAAGCACCAGGCGCCGATCATGGTCCGGGCGCGCTGCGGTAGCGTGCGCCGCACGGTCATGGCCCGTGGGCCGCCCAGGGGCACGTCCCGCGCGGTCAGGACCTGGACAGGCGGTACGGCGGACGGACGGCCGCCGTCCGCGGGGGTGCCGCAGCGCACCGGCGCGGGCGTCGTTTCGGCATTGCTCACTGTGAACCGCCTCTCAGTCCCATTATTTGTTTTATGTTCAACTACTATCTCTGATCATAACCCCCTGCGAAGGAGTCTCGGGTTGAGCACCTACACGACCGGGTCCGCGGTCCGGCGGATCTTCGTCGACAAGCAGAGCCCCGCCGCCTATCAGGCGCTCGTCCACACGTCCGAGGCGGTGCATGCGGTCGCCGCCGAGGCGGGCTTCGACCGTGTGGTCGTGGAGCTGATCAACCTGCGCGTCTCGCAGCTCAACGGCTGCGCGTTCTGCCTCGACGTCCACACGAAGGCCGCGCTGCGCGCGGGCGAGACGACGCAGCGACTCGGCGTGCTCGCGGCCTGGCGGGACACCGAGCTGTTCACCCCCGAGGAGCGCGCGGCGCTCGCGCTGGCCGAGGCGACCACCCACCCAGCCGACGCCGGCGCCCAGCAGGCGGCGTACGACACCGCCCACGAGGTGCTCACCGACGACCAGGTCTCGGCCGTGATCTGGGTGGCGATCACCATCAACGCCTTCAACCGGGTCTCGATCATGAGCAAGCATCCGGTCCGCCCACGGCCGGCCTCCGCCTAAGAGCTGTCCCGCAATGATCTTTGGCGGATAGCGGAGGGCCTCGGACCCTTTGTGGCCTGGAGGTAGGTGAGCAACTAAGCAGTGCCTGGCGTCAAGTACAGCGCGGCAAGTCGGGGCAGGCGGCGGCGCATCTCTTTCGGATCGTCAAAGTCAAAGTCCTCGCCCATGTCGACACTGTCGCGCTCGGGGCCCGGCTGTGCAGCGCTGTGCCGATCCCCTGCCTCGTAGAAGTCCTCTTCATCACCGGTGAGGACGGGGCGGCCGTCGCGCCGCCGGAGGGCGTGACCTTGGCGCAGCATTGCGGGCACCTCACCGGCGCTGCGTGCGTGGTGGCACCGGGAGCCGGTCGGCCCGCCGCTTTCCCCGTAGCGGCGGGCCAGGCCTTTGTTCAGCGCGCGAGGGTGACCTCGACGGGGCTATTCGGGCAGGCGCCGAGGATGTCTGTGAGCGCGGACTGCTCGACGGGGTCGATCGCCAGGCCCCACCCGGGTGCGGCCTGGGACGGTTGGCATGGCATGCGCCGAGGTGCCAGCAGCCTGCTGCCCGAAGTGGTGATGAGGCTCCTTGAAAATTGGCTCTGGTCGGAATTTCGTGACGGTCACGATCGCAGCCCGACTCGGGACACTGGAACACGCTGTTCCCGTGCCAGGCATCACTGGGGTCGTTCTGGATCAGGTTCGGGGGCAGTGGGATCGCCAAAGGCCGTGGTGCTTTCTCCGTCTCGCAGCGGGATAGAGAGCTCGCGCTGGGATACGAGCGAGCGTTGAGCGGCGGCCTTGACGCTGCACGTGTTCGTGGATGACGGGCCCTCGTGCCACCGACGCCTTCAGTGATCTCCTCGCCAAGGCGTACATCCTCGACGGCCATGATGCTGGACCGCGGCGTCACTGGGCATGGCAGTTCGCGGCATACATTCCGACGGGATCGGCCGGCAGGGGAGTGAGGCAGCTCCGACGGCGCCGGCCCGTCGTCCGGCTTCCCGAGGACCGAGGCGCCCTCTGGTTGGGGCATCGGTATCCGTGTGCCGAGAGTAGAGTCCGCGAGACCCATCAAGCAGTCCAGGTCACAGGCCGGCCCGTCGAGGTTCACGCTGCTGCGCCATCGTCAAAGCGCTGGAGTGTGTCTTTGGAGGAGGGATAGACCCAGCGGGGTGAGGGTGTGCCAGACCTTGTTTCCGTCGCGGCGTGAGGCGACGAGTCCTGCGCTGCGGAGCATGCTGAGGTGTTGGCTGGCCGCTGCGGTTGTGACGCCGAGTCGTTGGGCGAGCATGGTGGTGTTGGCGGTGACGGCCAGTTCCGCGAGGGCGGTGGCGCGTGTTCGCCCCAGCAGTGCGGGGAGTGCGGCTGATGGGCCTGCGTCGGGGGGTGCCAGGATCGAGCTGATGGCGGCCGCGTCTTGGCTGGCTCGATACATCAGGATCGGCGCTGCGTCGTCCTGGGTGGGTGTGAAGATCTGCGGTTCAGTGGGGCAGAACAGGGAGGGCGCGAGGATCAGGCCGCGGCCGTCCAGGTGGATGTCGGTGGTCTGGTGGGTCCAGGGCTTGTAGGCGGGCAGTTCCAGCACTGGGGTATTCCAGACCAGCAGGGGATGCAGCTCGCTGAGCAGTTTGTCGACGCCGCCCTCGATGGTCTTGCGTGCGCTCGCCATGCATTCGGCTTCCAGGTGCAGGCGTAGTCTCGGCCAGACCGGGCCGATGAACGCGTCGTGACATTGCTGGAGCGCGCCGAGGAAGTCCTCTCGGGCGCGGCGGTCCCCGGTGACGGCGGGGCTCAGCCAGGGCGGCATCCGCCGGGCGACGCCCGGGATCGCGGCGAACTCCGCGTGCAGGCGTTCGGCGGGGAGAGACCGTAGCTGCTCCAGCCCCGCATCCAGAGTGTCCACCCTGCCCGCCAGGGTGAACAGGTCGGTGGCACCGCTGTTGTGTGGCGCCAGGAATCCCGCCAGTGAGGCGGCGGTCGGCGGCGCCTGCCGCAGGACACGCGTGCGCCAGCCTGCGAACAGGGACACGTTGGGTGTCTGCTGTCTCAGGATCCGCAGGCTCCACTGCGTCTCGGCCAACGGCCCCAACACCCACACCCGGACCCTCACGAGGTCCTCAGCCGTGAAATGCAGACGCAGCACCACACCCCCAGTCCCCGGCAAACCACCGCCGTGTCCAACCGTCACGTCCCGGGCTGCGCTGGGAAGGGCTGTTTTCACGCCGGCTTCCCCCCAACAGCGACCTCACGCCATGATCATGACATACGGTTGCCCGGTTTGGTGGCGAGTGTCGTTATTAAGTCCAGGCGGTAAAGACTTCCAGACGCCCCTGGGCGCCTGCCAGCGTTGGCCACGCGCCCGGACACCACCGGGCTGCGACCGGCCAACCTAGGTTCAGGCCGAGGTTCGGAGACTTGTACGGACTTGTACGGGAAACGAGACTCCACACGGCCACCCGAGGCAGCCTGATCGTGCCGCTTCACGCAAGGCTGGACCGAGCGGCAACAACGGGGAAAGTCGAGCGGCCATGCCTGGCCGTGATCGCACACAAGGGGAACTCATGAAGCTCAGGAACCGACTCGCGGCCGGCGCCGCGGCCATGGCTGGCCTCGCCGCCACCGGCCTCGCCGCCGCAACCCCGGCCAACGCCCTGGTCGTGAACTCCACGTGCAACCTGTCGAACGTCGTCACGGTCAACTCCGCCAGCGGCGACTACTGCTACGTCTGGGACGGTAACTACGCCAGCGGCTACGTGGGCGGGATGAACATCAGGACTTCCACGTATGCGTGCTCTCATGGCAATTACATGGGATTTGTGACGGACCAGGCGGGCCGCACGTACTCCTTCCCCCGGGGCAAATGCAGCCCCTACACTGGAGGGGCGACACTGATCTCGATCACCTTCACCGGTAACTGAGCCGGCAAGGGCCCGAAATCTGTGCGCGCCGGGCTGTTATCTGCCCGGTGCGCGCCTTTCGTTTGAGTCGACCGCTATCAGTCAGGGAGAAGGTTGTTGCCCCCGAGTTGGTGAAGCGAAGAGGCCACCTCCGCCCGGCTGGGGTGGCCTCTTCGTCGACCGGTAGCCGCAGGGACGTGGAGGCGGCCCCCCCCAGGTGTCGCAGCCAGTTGCCAGCGATCTGGCCGGACGATGCGCGACGGCGCTCAGTGCGCTCTACGGCTGCAGCGCGAGCGAAGCGAGCTGCCAAGGGTCGCGCGGCCGTAGGCCGCACCTCATTTCGTGCTAAAGGCTGTCCCGCAATGATCAACTGAGTCGATCCGTTCAGCATCGGGCATGGCCGCCTCGGGCCGGTCTATCCGGCGAGCGCGAGGTTGTGCAGGTGGGCTATGCCAAGCATGGCGTGATGAACGCCGTCTCCCTTCAAGCGGCAGTCGCGGAGGATCTTCCAGCTCTTCATGCGGGCGAAGGCGTGCTCGACGCGAGCACGGACCTTGCGGTGTGAGCGGTTGTGCTCCTCTTTCCAGGCCGGGAGTTCGGCCTGGCCAGGCTCGCGACGGTGCGGGATCACCAGGCCAGTGCCACGGTAACCGCCGTCAGCGATCACCGTGGCGTTGCCGACGGCGGCCTGCGCTCCGGACAACTCCCACGCCCTGCAGTCGTTGCGGTTACCGGGTAGAGGCCGGCCCACGGCGACGACCAGCCGTGTATCAGCGTCGATGACGACCTGGTGGTTGGTGGAATACCGATAGTTCTTCGACTGCTCGGCCACCGTGTGGTCACGCGTGGGCACCAAGGTGCCGTCCACGATGAGCACGGTGCCCTTCCGGAACCGTCGGCGTGGCCGCAGCGCGAGCAGCGGACCGAGACGGTTGATGATGCGGTCGGCCGCAGACTTCGAGATTCCGAACAACGCCGCAAGCTGGCGCAGCGTCAAGTTGGTTCTCCAATACGCCGCTACCAGCAGGACGCGGTCCTCCAGCGGCAGGCTCCACGGCCGGCCTCTACGGACTACGTCAGCTCCCTCGCGACGCAGGGCGTTCACGAACTTGCCGAAGCAGCGCGGGCTCAGCCCCGTGAACGGGCCTATCCAGGACGGCTGCGACGCCGTGATCACACCAGCCACGTCAAGAGCGTCCCATTGCCCCCGAGCCCAGAGTTACAGAGATCATTTGCCAGAATTCTGTTGGGCGCTCTCGTCACCGGCCGGTACGGTGCCACGCACGCAGAACCAAGGGGGATGAGCTGGTGCGCCCAGTGCTGTTGGTGGATGTGGACGGACCGCTGAACCCGTATGCCGCGAAGCCGTACCGTCGACCCTAGGGTTATCAGACGCACCGCCTGCTGACCCCTCGGTGGGAGGCCGCCAAGCGGCGCCGGCTGACTGAGTGGGGGCTGCCGAACAAGCCCGTGAAGCCGCTGCGGGTGTGGCTCAACCCGGATCACGGCCCGGCGCTGGACGCGCTCCCCTTCGACCTGGTGTGGGCGAAAACGTGGGAGGAAGAAGCCAACACCTTCGTCGCGCCGCTCCTGGGATTGCCCGAACTACCCTTCATTCCCTGGCCTTCGCCGCGGCCCGAGCCCGGGGACGGTGTGTTCTGGAAGACGCCTGAGATCGTCGCGTGGGCGAAGGGCCGTGCGTTCGCCTGGGTCGACGACGAGATCACAGAGGCGGATCGTACCTGGGTGGAGGAACACCACGACGATCCCGCCCTACTGCACCGGATCGACCCACGACGCGGCCTTGCCATCGACGACTTCGCCGCGCTGACGGCATGGGCGACCGGCCTTGACTGACTCTGCAGCCGATCGACAACCGGCTGCTACGCCCTGCTCCGTGAACGTTTACGGGACAAGTCTTAGGCCCCGGCCAGGCCGGTCCCAGCCGCTCGCCGCGGTCAAATCGCTTGCCGCGTTGTCGCGGGGTGTGGCAGCGTTGTGCCCGGTTGATCTTTTCCCACCTCTGCACGGCGAAGGACTGAAGCCTTTGATCCCGGCGTCCCCCAGCGGCCGCCGTCGGCACCGACACCGCCCGCCTCCCCGGCGGCGGACACCACCGGTGCCCTCGCATCTCTCACGGCGGCCCCACGCATGTCCCGTGTTCCCGGCTTCGGCCGGTCCCGCAGCCTTCGTGGCTGCCCTTCACCGTGAGGTCATGATCACCGTGCACACCGATGTCCAGAGCTTCGCCGTCGCCAACCTGCTGCGCCGTCCCGCGGCGGTCGAAGTCGGAGGCTTCGTCGTGGGTTTCGATCCCACGACGACCAGCCAGTACGTCAACTACGCGACCCCGGTCCCCGGCGCCGAGCCGACCGACCGGGACGTCAGCGCCCTGATCGAGGCATTCCGCGAACGCGGCCTCAGGCCCCGCCTGGAGTTCGCCCCGAACGCGGCGCCCGCCGTCGAACCGGCGCTCCTGCGGGCCGGGTTCACCACCGAGGCCGTCCACGAGTACCTGGTCTGCACCCCCGCCACCCTGGCGGTGCCGGCCGGGGCGATCGGCGTGGAGGTCCCCGCCGGCGAGGAGGACTACGTGGCGATCGACGCCGCTCTGGCCGAGGCGTTCGGCGGCGAGTTCCCGGCCTCCCCGGAGGGCGCCGCGCGGCTGCGGCGCACCCAGGAGAGCGGCGGCGCCGTACGCTTCGTCCGCGCCGGCGACGGCGGCTGCGCCGGGGCTGCCCTCTGCTCCGCGCCCGCCGAGGGCACCGCCGAGCTGGCGGGTGTGGGCACCCGGCCCGCCCACCGCGGCCGGGGCATCGCGGCCGCGGTCACGGCGGCCCTGGCCGAGGCCGCGTTCGAAAGCGGGGCGCTGTCCGTCTGGCTGGAGTACTCGGGCGAGGGTTCCCACCGCGTCTACGAACGCGTCGGCTTCCGGCCCGGGGGAACCCGTCTGTACCTGGCCCTGGAAGGATGACGCCCCCGGAGGGGCCGAGCGCGGCTCGGCCCCTCCGGGCAGGGGGTGTTCTTCCTTAGCGGCACGTTAGATCTGCGCGGCGGCTCTTGTCCGGGTGCGGCGGGCGCCCGCATGCTCGGCGCACTCAGGTTCCGGGGGCACCTTCCGCTCCCCGTTCCCACCGGACTTCCCCACCTGGAGCCGCCATGTCCGCTTCCGCCGCCCTGCCCGGAAAGCCTCCGTCCCTCTCCCCCGCCGGGCGCCGTCTCGCCCTCGTCGGCGGGTCGCTCGGCAATCTCGTCGAGTGGTACGACTGGTTCGTCTACGCCAGCTTCGCGATCTACTTCGCCGACTCGTTCTTCCCCGGCGACAACCCGACCACCAAACTGCTGAACACGGCCGGCATCTTCGCGGTCGGCTTCCTGATGAGGCCGGTCGGCGGATGGATCCTCGGACGGGCGGCGGACCGGAACGGGCGCAAGAGCGCGCTCACCCTCACGGTCAGCATGATGTCGGTGGCCGCCCTGCTCATCGCCCTGGCGCCGACCTACGGCCAGGCCGGCTACTTCGGCGCGCTGGTGCTGCTCCTGGCCCGGCTGCTGCAGGGGCTGAGCATCGGAGGCGAGTACGCCGCCAGCGCCACGTACCTGACCGAGGCGTCGGCCCGCAACCGGCGCGGACTCGGCTCCTCCTTCCAGTACGTGTCGATGACGTGCGGACAGCTTCTCGGCCTCGCCGTCCTCATCACGATGCAGCACACCCTGAGCACGGCTCAGCTGGAGAGCTGGGGCTGGCGGATCCCCTTCGTGCTCGGTGCGCTGTTCGCCGTGGTGGTGTTCTGGCTGCGGCGCCGGCTGACGGAGACGGAGGCCTTCACCGAGGAGTCCGGTACGGACGGGGGTACAAACGGGCGGACGGACACCGCGCGCGGCACGCTCAGGGCGCTGTGGCAGCACCGGCGCGAGGCCGGGCTGGTCATGGCGCTCACCCTGGGCGGCACCGTGGCCTACTACACGTACACCACGTATCTCACCAAATACCTGATCGGCAGCGCCGGGATGGCCAAGTCCACGGCCACGCTGGTGAGTTTCACCGCGCTCACCGTCTTCGCACTGCTCCAGCCCCTCGCCGGGCTGCTCTCCGACCGGATCGGGCGCCGGCCGCTGCTGATCACCTTCGCGGTCGGCTGCACGGTGGGCACCTACCCCATCATGACCGCGCTCGGGTCGGCCTCCTCCTACTGGTCCGCGCTGGGACTGTCCCTGCTGGCCCTGGTGATCGTCACCGGCTACACCTCGATCAACGCGGCCGTGAAGGCGGAGTTGTTCCCCACCCGGGTCCGCGCCCTCGGTGTGGCTCTGCCGTACGCCGTCGCCAACGCCCTGTTCGGCGGGACGGCGGAGTACGTCGCCCTGTGGTTCAAGGACAGCGGCCACGAGAGGATGTTCTTCTGGTACGTCTCCGGGTGCGCGCTCGTCTCGCTGGTCACCTACGTCCTGATGCCGGACACCCGCAACGCGGCGCTCAGCCGCGCCGAGGCGCAGGCCGAGGCCGGCCCCGACGACGGCGAGGCCGGTCCCGGAACCGAGGCCGGTACGGCCGCCTCGGCCGAGGCCGCGCGCTGACGCGAGGGTGACCCGGGCCGTACCGCTTACGTAAGCTGCCGCCCAGGTCACCACGGCACGAGGACATCCCATGCACGCGCTGCTCGTCGAGGACGACGACCGTATGGCCCAGGCCCTGACCACCGCCCTGGCCCAGCGCGGGCACACGGTGCGCAGGGCCGGCCGGGCCCTGGACGCCCTGCGGCACGTCCACGAGGCCGAGTTCGTGCTGCTCGACCTCGGCCTGCCCGATCTGGACGGACTGGAGCTGCTGCGGCGCCTGCGCACGGTGTGCGACGCACCACTGATCGTGGTGACGGCCCGCTGCGAGGAGCGCGACATCGTGCAGGGGCTGCGGGCCGGTGCCGACGACTACGTGGTCAAGCCGTTCCGGATGAACGAGCTGATGGCCCGGATCGACACCGTGCGCCGACGCACCGGTGCACCGGCGTCCCGTGCGGACGCCGCCGGCCGCGGCACGGGCCCCGTGCGCACCGGCGACGTCGAGATCGACATCGCGGGGCGTACGGTCACGGTCGCCGGGGCGGGCGTACGGCTCACCCGCCGCGAGTTCGACGTCCTCGCCTTCCTCGCGGCACGGCCGGGCGAGGTGCACTCCCGCGAGGTGATCCTCGACCGGATCTGGGGCGACGCCTTCCTCGCCGCGTCCCGTTCCCTGGACGTGCACGTGGCGGGCATCCGCGCGAAGACGGGCCGTGCGGAACTGGTCCGTACGGTGCGGGGCTTCGGCTACCAGCTGGGTGCACCGGCAGTGCACCGGAGCGACCGGAGTGACCGGGACGACCGGAGCGACGGGAACAACCGGGACAGTCAGGACGACCCGGACAGCCACAGAGACCGGGACGGCCGATGAGACGCAGGCTGCTGGCCGTCCTGATGGTGCTGATGGGGGCCGCGACGCTGCTGCTGTCCGTGCCCCTGGCCGACTCGTACGCGAGCGGGCGCACAGAGCATCTGCTGCTGCAACGGCGCGCCGACGCCGTGCGGTTCGCCGACCTGGCCGACCGGGTGCGCACCGCCGCCGACCGCGCCGAACTGTCCGCCGAGATCCGCCGCTACGCCGAGCTGTACGGGGCCGGGGTGAGCGTGGTGGACCCGGCGGGGCGGGTGATCGCCCGGGCCGGGCCCGGCATCACACGTCGTACCGCGGACGACGTGCTGGGCCGGGCGCTGACCGGCCGCTCCACCGAACAGCTGCCGACCGTCCGGCCTTGGGGCCCGGACCGGGTGGTGCTCGCCGAGCCGGTCGGCCGGGACGAACGGGTCGGCGGGGCGGTCCTGCTGGCCGTTCCGACCACCGCCGCCCGCCGGGACGTGACCGTGCGCTGGGTGCTCGTCGCCGGCGGGGCGCTCACCGCCTTCGCGGCCGCCGCACTGGTCGCGGTGGGCATCACCCGCTGGCTGATGCGCCCGGTGCGCGATCTCGACCGGGCCGTCGCCGGTCTGGCCTCGGGCAGCCTGCAGTCGCGCGCCGTCTCCGACACGGGGCCGCCGGAACTGCGCAGCCTGCGCCGGCACTTCAACGGCATGGCCGAGGCGGTCGCCGACTCGCTCGGCCGCCAGCGTGCCTTCGTCGCCGATGCCTCGCACCAGCTGCGCAACCCGCTGGCCACGCTGGTGCTCCAGCTGGAGAACGTCGAGCCGCACCTGACCCCGGGCCCGGGCCGCAAGGAGCATGCGCGCGCCCTGGACGAGGCGGAGCGCCTGGAGGAACTGCTCGACGGTCTGCTCGCGCTGGCGCGCGTCGAGGCCGGTGCGGCGGAGCGAACCGTGCAGGACGTGGCGCGTGCGGTGCGCGAGCGGGTGACGGCGTGGCAGCCGGTCTTCGAGGCCTCGGGGCTGACGCTGACCGTCGCAGCCGTACCCGAGGGGCTGCGGGCGCGGGCGGTGCCGGACGCGGTGGGCCGGATCCTCGACGCGGTCCTGGACAACGCCGTGAAGTTCGTGCCGGCCGGGGGCAGCGTGACCGTGTGGGCCGCGTGCGCGGACGGCTCGGCCGTGGTGCGGGTGAGCGACGACGGTCCGGGCGTGCCGCAGGATCAGCTGCCCCTGCTCACCCGCCGTTTCGCCCGGTCGCCCGAGCACCAGAACGTGCCCGGCAGCGGTCTGGGCCTGGCCATCGCCGACGAGATCGCCCGGCTGAGCGGGGGCAGCCTCGGCACGGCCGGACACGAACCCCACGGCCTGGTCGTGGAGCTGCGGCTGCCCTGCGCCTGACCGGTCAGCCGTAGACCGAACGGTAGTAGGCCACCGCGCCCGGGTGCAGGGGAACGTCCCCGGTGGCGACCGCGAACCGGGGTTCGAGCCGGGCACCCGCCGTCACCTCCCTGAGCAGCGCGCGCCAGCGGTCGAACACCACCCGGAGGACCTCGCGCACCGCCGGCTGCGGGACCCCGGAGCGGGCCAGCAGATAGTTGCCGACGCCGATGGTGCCGACCGGCGCGGTGAGCCCGTAGGCGCCGGCCGGAAGGGTGACGGCCGTGTAGACGGGACCGTAGGTGTCGCGCAGTATGACGGCCTGCTCGTCCAGCGGCAGGAAGCGCAGGGGCAGTTCGCGGGCCAGGTCCGACAGGGCCGGGGTGGGCACTCCCCCGGCCCAGATCAGCGCGTCGACCGTCCCGGTGCGCAGCGCCCGGACCGAGTCGGCGAGCCCGAGCTGCCGCTGCCGTACCGCCCGCTGCCCGGTCAGCTTGCTCACCTGGAGCAGCCGCCTTGCGAGCACCTGCCCGCCGGATCCGGCCGCGCCGGTGGCGACCGACCGGCCCGCCAGGTCCCCCACCGACCGCACCGGGCCGTACGCCGGTACGACGAGATGGGTGTAGTTGACGTAGACACGGGCGAGGGCCGCGAGGGCTGCCGGGCGGGAGAACGGTGCCCGCCCCCGGGCGGCGTCCTCGGCGGCGTCCGCCATGGCGAGGCCCAGATCCGCCGATCCGTCGCCGAGTCTGCGCAGGTTGTCCACGCTCGCCGAGGTGCTGACGGGGGTGATGTGCAGACGGGGCGCCGCCTGGGCGGCCTCGGCGGCCAGGGCCTTCCCGAAGGCGTTGTACGGCCCGCCCGGCGCACCCGTGGCGAGCCTGAGCCGCCACACCGGTCCGGTGTCCGCGGAGCATCCGGCCAGGGCGGCCGCGGGGCCGGCGAGGACAGCGGCCTCCAGCAGGCCCCGGCGGCTCATCGGTCGACCGGTCACGCCCGCAGCGTAGCCGCTCCGGGTGCATCGGCCGTCCGCTCCCGCGTGGCCCCGGCGGGCGGCGTGGCACTATCGTTGCGCCCTCAAACACGGGTAGGAGAAGGGACATCGGTGTGGCGATGAAGGCCTTGCGTTCGGCGTTGGAAGCGGTCTACGTACGGCGCCTGAACCGCAAGCTGGAGGGCCTGCCCCGGCCACGGCATGTGGCGATCATGCTGGACGGGAACCGGCGCTGGGCACGGGGTGCGGGACACCAGGACGTCCGTGAGGGCTACCGGGTCGGCGGCGCCAAGGTCTCGGACTTCCTGCACTGGTGCACCGATGCCGGGATCAAGCACGTCACCCTGTGGATGCTCTCCGACGACAACCTCCACCGGCCGGCCGACGAACTCGGCCCCCTGCTCGACATAATCGAGGAGACCGTCCAGGGCATCTGCGCTGCCGGGGAACCCGGGGAGATCGAGATCATCGGGGCCCTGGACCTGCTGCCCGGGAACACCGCCCGCGTCCTCAAGGAAGCCGCCGCCCGGACCACCGGCCGCGGCGGTCTCAAGGTCGACGTGGCCGTCGGCTACGGCGGCCGCCGCGAGATCGTCGACGCCGTCAAGGCCGCCTTCGACAGGCACATCAGCGCCGGCGGCGACCCACGCGAGCTGGCGGCGGACTTCGACCTGGAGCACATCACCGACAACCTGTACTCGCCGGCCGGGCACGACACCGACTTCATCATCCGCACCTCCGGCGAGCAGCGGCTGTCCGGATTCCTGCTGTGGCAGTCGGCCTATGCGGAGGTGCACTTCGTCGACGTGCTGTGGCCGGCGTTCCGGCAGATCGACCTGTTGCGCGCCCTGCGCTCGTACGCCGCCCGGGAACGCCGTTACGACCGCTGACGGGCCCGGGGCGGGGCAGGGCGTCGCGGTGCCGGGCGACCTCGGCACCGTCCCCCGTGTTCGACGGGTCGGCGCAGGCCACCTACTGTTCCGTGCATGACAGAGCGACGTGCGATCCTCAGCGGTTCCACCTTCGAGGCGCAGATCGGCTACGCCCGTGCCGTGGTCGACGGCGACTGGGTGCATGTGTCCGGGACGACCGGGTTCGACTACACCACGATGACGATCCCGGACGGCGTGGTGGAACAGGCCGAGCAGTGCCTGCGCAACATCGAGGCGGCGCTGGCCGAGGCGGGCTGCGGCTTCGCGGACGTCGTGCGGGTGCGTTATCTGCTGCCCGAACGCGAGGACTTCGAGCCCTGCTGGCCGGTCCTGCGGCGCTGCTTCGGTGACATCCGCCCGGCCGCGACCATGCTCGTGTGCGGACTGGCCGACCCCCGCATGAGGATCGAGATCGAGGTCTGTGCGCGCCTCCCCGCCAACTAACAGGAAATTCCACTTACTTGGACCCTAGGATCCCGGCATGTTCGAGTACCACGGCTCGATCACCGTCAGGGAGAGCGCCGGCGACGAGGACGAGGGCTCGCGGTTGCGGCGGATCGTCGACGAACTGCGCGCGCACATCTGCCGGATGAACAGTCCCTACCTCCTGGATCTGCGGTGGATGAACGGCGAGCCGTTCATCCACCTGGGAGGCCACTCCAACCACCGCTCGGCGCCCGACGTCCTCGAACTCTTTCGCCATGTGGCGGCGATCGCCCCCGGCTCCTACGGACTCCTCCACGTGCGCGACGACGAGGACCCGGGTCACGAGAACGAGATACAGGTGCTCAGGCTCGCCCGGGGCACGCTCACCGAGCACACGGAGCCGCTGCTCTCCCCGTGCGTCCCCGCCCTGGAAGACCCGTTCTCCGGCTAGGTCCGGCTCGCACGGCGGCGTTCGGAGCGCTCCGCACGGTCGGGCGCGCCCCGGCCGCGGTGCCCCCGCTTCGGCCCGGACAGGTCGATCGCCCGGTCGACGTCGTGCGGCCGCAGCACGCGCAGGATGCCTTCCAGCAGGTAGTAGTCGGCGTACGGGAGGGAGATCTCGATGCCGTCCTCGGCGGGGCGGTTGCGGGTGCAGCGGGCGACGACGGCCTCGGCACGCGCCGAGTTCCTGGTCAGGCAGGTCTCGGCAAGTGCGGTCAGCAGGCGAAGCGCGGCCTGCTGGTACTCGGGTCGGCCGGTCGCCGCGGACAGGTCGAGCAGACCGCAGGCCATGATCGCGCCGGCGGAGGCGTCCTTGACGTCGTTCGGCTGCTGGGGCGCCCGGTAGTCCCACACGGGGACGTGATCGGGGCTCAGGGCTCCGAGCGCGTAGTCGGCCAGCCTGCGTGCGGTCGCGAGGAACTGATCGTCGCCGGTGCGGCGGTGGATGGTGGTGAACCCGTAGATGCCCCAGGCCTGTCCGCGCGCCCAGCAGGAGGTGGGGCTGTAGCCCTGGACGGTGCCGGGGCCGATCGGTGCGCCGGTGGCGGGGTCGAAGTCGTACACGTGGGGCGTGGAGCCGTCCGGGCGCGGGAACACCCGCTGGGCGGTGCTCGCGTGCGCGGTGGCGATGTCGAGGTACTTCGCGTCGCCGGTCTGCTCGGTGGCGAAGGCGAGCAGGTCGAGGTTCATCATCGTGTCCATGATGATGCGGCCCGCGTTGGCCGGGTCGTTCAGCGGGCCCCAGGCCCGGATGAAGCGTCCGGTGGGGTTGTAGCGCCGGCTCAGCGAGTCGGCGGCTCGGACGGCTCCGGTGCGCCAGGTGTCGTCGCCGGTCAGGCGCCAGGCGGTGACCCAGGAGGGGTAGAAGAGGAACCCCAGGTCATGGGTGCTGGTGTCGTTCTGGCGGGGGGCGAGTTTCCTGGCGGAGTCGATCGCCAGGGTGCGGAAGGTGTCGTCGCCGCTGTGCAGCCAGGCCATCCAGAGGGTGCCGGGCCAGAATCCGCCGACCCAGTCGCCGTTCTGGGCGTACACCCACTTCTCGGACTTCGTGCCGACCGGGAAGGCCGTCACGTCCGGGGCGACGGCGCGGAGTTTGCCGATCGCGTAGTCGGCGGCGGACCGGAGCGTGCGGACGACGGCCGCGGGGGTCTGCTCGGCCGCCCGGGCCGTCGTCATCGGCGCCGTGTACAGCGCGGCGGCCGAGGCCGCCGTGGTCAGTACGGTACGTCGGGAGAGCTCCATCGGCCCGCATCCTCCAACTCGGCATCGAAGAGGGGAAGTTGATGGAGCCTTGCACGGCCCACCCTGCCATGTACACCCATATGAGCAAGGTTCAGGGATGTGAACATGACCCTCGCACGGCGCCCACGGCACGCTCGACGGCCAGCATGTCGTCGACCTCGGCGGTGGTGCCGGTCCGCAGCCCGGTGAAGTACCTGCCGGAGGTGCCGGTGACGATCCGGCGGCCGTCCTCGTGCTCCATGCGCACGATGTACTCGTCGCCCAGAACGGGAACACCGTGGTACGTCTGGCGCAGCCGTACGGCCTCGTGTCCGCCCGCCGTTTCGGTCCCGGCGGGTGTGAGGTCGCGGGCGGGATCCGCGATCCGGTAGCGGTCCCGCTGCGCGGCGAGGTAGGCGCGCGCGGCGCCCGCCGGGTCGCCGCCGCCGGAGACCGCTCACTGAGGCCGTTCACCAGCGCGGGGGTGTCGGTCGCCTGACCTGCCGTCACCCCTTCTCCCGGCCCGGGCGGTGCCGTGCCTGCCGGTGCAGCGCCGGCGGGCACGGCCGCCACGACGAGTGCGGCGACGCCCAGGAACGCCGCCGCACCGGACAAGCCCCTTCTTCGTCGTCCCGATGATCCCACCGAGCGCCTCGGGCGCCTTCTGGAAGGACGCACGTGTCCCCAACCCCCCACGGATGTCGGCCGAGTGCCGACGGCGGGCCGCCGCCGGGCAGGGGCCATGGAAGCGGTGACGCGTCGGCACATCAACAGGGCGAATCGGACGACAGGTGGATTCCAGCCCTGTGGAGCGAGAGATTCCGAAGCGGACAGCGGGCCCCTTGTCGCAGAATCACCGCGGAATTGTCCGTGATCGGTAACAGCGGGATCCTCCGGCCGTCCCCCGTCCATCCTCACAGGTGCGCGGGGACCCAACGACGACACGAGAAGCGGGGCAGACATGGCACGGCACGGCGGGCGGGGATGGTACGGCCGGTTGGTCGCGGCGGCGGTCGGCGTCACGGCAGTTGCCGCGGCCACGTCGGTGTGGACCGCACAGGCGGGCTCCGTCGGCGGACAGCAGGCGCCGGCGAGCCCGGCTCCGTCGAAGGCGGCGCCCGTGTCCCCCGTCATCGCCCATGCCTCCGAAGGCGGCGCCCACGCCGTGAACATCACCATCGACGACGGCCCGGACCCGGTCTGGACCCCGCAGGTGCTCAAGTTGCTGAAGGACAACGGCGTGAAGGCGACGTTCTGCATGATCGGTCCCCAGGCCGAGGCCCACCCGGACCTGGTCAAGCAGGTGGTGGCGGCCGGGCACCGGCTGTGCGACCACACGGTCTCGCACGACACCGCGATGGACCACAAGCCCGAGGCGTACCAGTCGAAGGAGATCCTGGACGCCGAGCGCCAGATCATCAAGGCGTCCGGAGGCGTCAAGCCGATGTACTACCGGGCCCCGGGCGGCGCGTTCACCCCCTACAGCCGCAAGCTCGCGGCCTCGCACGGCATGCGGCCGCTGGGCTGGAACGTCGACTCCAAGGACTTCGAGCGGCCCGGCACCAGTGCCATCGTCGCCACGGTCCAGCGCGAGCTGCACCTCGGCCCGACCCTGCTCTTCCACGACGCCGGCGGCGACCGCTCCCAGACCGTGGCCGCCCTGCGTACCCTGCTGCCCTGGCTGAAGCAGCAGGGCTACTCCTTCGGCTTCCCCGAGCACTAGGAGTCCCTCTCCGGCCTTCCCGCTGCACAGGGGTACCCCTTCGGCTTCCCGCTGCACAGGGGTACCCCTTCGGTTTCCCGGTGCACCAGCGGCTACTACCCGGTCCTGTGGACGAACACCAAGTACCGCATGCTTTGCGCCAACTTCGGCCACAACGCCATGGACTACTCCACCGACACGCCGCTGTCGTCGACCTTCGCCAGGGCCACACAGAATCGGTTCGTCCTGGACGGACTGACGTGGCTGGGCTGGGCGGCCGGAACCCGCCGGGCCCTCCCGGCCGGAGCCGCCCACGGCCGCGCGCACGAGGGCGACGGCCGGTGAACCGGGAGGGAATTCCAGGTCAATGAATCGTTGGGACGGCTGTTCGGGTGTTCCGGACTGCATACCATGAGGCCGTCCCTGCGGTCCGTGCACCACTGCGGGGACAGTTGCGTACGTCGTTCCGGAAAGGCTCGCCATGCCGTTGCCCCGCCTCGGCACGCGGCCGGTCCGGTTCCGGGCGGCCGGCGTGCTGGTCTTCGTGCTGGCCCTCGCCCTCGGAGGAACCCTGCTGGCGTTCTCCCTCGGCGACGGGCACCGCGCCCGGCCCGCACGGCCCGTCACGGTCGAGGTCTCACCGAGCCACTGCGGCCGGGGGTGGACCCGGCCGACGCCCGGGGTGCAGACCTTCGCCCTGCACAACGCCTCCGGCGGCGGCGCCGAGGTCTATCTGGAAGACCCGGGAGACCACGTCGTGTACGGCGAGGTGGAGGGCATCGGCCCCGGTACGACCCGGCAGTTGACCGTCCGTCTGGGGAAGGGCACGTACGCCTTCAAGTGCGTGCCCGACGACGCCGACGCCGTCACCGGGCCCAGCGTCCGCATCACCTCGGGCCGGCGCGGTCCCGGCGCGGCTCCCGTCACCGAGCACGACCTGATCCCGCCGGCGCTCGCCTACCAGAAGTGGGTCGGCGGCGGGCTCGACGAGGTGGTCCGGCTGACGGCCGGGCTGCGCCGGGCCATCGACCGCGGCGACCTCGCCGGCGCCCGCAACGCATGGCTGCCGGCCCATCTGCAGTACGAGCGGCTGGGGGCGGCGTACGACGCCTTCGGGGACGCCGACGGCCGGATCAACGGCACGGACGCGGGACTGCCCGGCGGGACGGGCGACGAGAACTTCACCGGCTTCCACCGCATCGAGTACGGGCTGTGGCACGGGCAGTCCGCCGGCCGTCTGCGCGCCCCGGCGGCGGCGCTGCTCAAGGCGGTGACCGCACTGCGCGACAGCTGGTCACAGTCCCGTATGGACCCGGCCCAGCTCGGCCTGCGCGCACACGAAATCCTGGAGAACACCGTGCAGTTCGAGCTGACCGGCCGGACCGACTACGGCAGCGGCAGCAACCTCGCCACCGCCCGCGCCAACCTCGACGGCACCCGCGAGGTCCTGTCCCGGCTGCGCCCCCTGCTCACCCCCCGGTACGCCGACCTGCCCGGCCTCGACACGGACCTGGACAACGCCCGGGACACGCTCGACGGGTTCCGTCACGGCGGCCGCTGGACCCCGCTGCCCTCCCTGGCCCGGGCCCAACGCGAGCGCGTCGACTCGGTCTTCGGGGACCTGGTGGAGCGGCTCGCCTCGGTGGCGACCCTGTGCGATCCGAGGAGGACGGCATGAGCGCCGAGGAGGACGGCATGAGCGCCGACGGCCGGCAGGACGGAGTGGGCCGGCGCAGGTTCCTGCGCGGTGCCGCGCTCGCGGGAGCCGGGCTCGCCACCGGTGCCGCCGCGCCCGCCGCCCCCACGGCGGCGGTGGCCCCCTTCCACGGCGGCCACCAGGCATCCGTGCTCGCCGCCCCACGGCGCACGAGCGTGTTCGTCTCCCTGGACGTGACCGCGGAGCACCGGGCCGACCTGGCCGACCTGCTGCGCACGCTCACCGACCGGGCCCGCTTCCTGACCTCGGGCGGGACGCCGTCCCCCGTCGGCATCACCGGGCCGCCCGCGGACTCGGGCATACTCGGCGACCGGCTGCCCGCCGGCGAGCTGGCCGTGACCGTCGGTGTGGGGGCCTCGCTCTTCGACGACCGGTTCGGGCTCGCCGCGCGCAGACCCCGGCGGCTGACCGCCATGCCCGCCTTCCCCGACGACGACCTGAACGCCGACTGGTGCCACGGCGACGTCAGCCTCCACCTGCACGCCGACGACCCGGACACCACCCTGCACGCGCTGCGCGACATCGCCCGGCACACGCGGGGCGGCCTCCAGGTCCGCTGGCGCCTGGACGGCTTCTCCAGCCCGCCCCGGCCGTCCGGCACCCCGCGCAATCTGATGGGCTTCAAGGACGGCACCGCCAACCCGGACGCGGCAGCGGCCCGCGAGATGGACCGTCTGGTGTGGGTGGGCCGGGGCATGGGCGAGCCGGACTGGGCGGTCGGCGGCAGCTACCAGGTCGTCAGGCTGATCCGGATGCTGGTGGAGTTCTGGGACCGGGTCTCGCTGAGCGAGCAGGAGCGCATGTTCGGCCGCTCCCGCTCCTCGGGGGCGCCGCTGGACGGCGACCGCGAGCACGACACGCCGAAGTACGCGGACGATCCCAAAGGCGACGTCATTCCGCTGGACGCCCACATCCGCCTGGCCAATCCCCGCACGGCCGTCACCGCCGACCAGCGCATCCTGCGCCGCGCCTACAACTACGACCGCGGCATGGACGCCAACGGCAACCTCGACATGGGCCTGCTGTTCTGCTGCTACCAGCAGGACCTGGCACGGCAGTTCGCGACCGTGCAGCACCGGCTGGCGGGCGAACCGCTCACCGACTACATCAGCCCGTTCGGCGGCGGCTACTTCTTCGCGCTGCCCGGCGTGCGGGACGCGTCGGACTGGTACGGGCGGGCCCTGCTCTCCTGAGCCTGTCCGGACAAGTCGGCGGCCGAGAAGAGTCAACACACCGTCAAGCTTTACCCCAACATCCCTGACTCGGTGTTCACTCGCAGGTCATCATGGCTCCGCCGTCGCGCCCCGCGACGGGCGCAGCATCCGTGCTCGTACGACGCACAGACGTTCTGTCCGGAGGGTAGACCACCATGGCAAGCAGGGGAAGACGAGCCGCGATGCGGAGCCTGGGAGCGCTCGCGGGAGCCGCGGCGCTCACCGTGCTCGGCAGCAACGCGCCGGGGTGGGCGGCAGCGCCCGCCGGAGTGCCGGGCGGGCACTCCTCGACCGCGACGCCGATCAAGCACGTCGTCGTGCTCTTCGACGAGAACATCTCCTTCGACCACTACTTCGCCACGTACCCGAAGGCCGCCAACACCGACGGCACGAAGTTCAAGGCGTCGCGCAACACCCCGAAGGACATCGACACCCTCGCGCATGCCGGGCTGCTGAAGCACAACCCCAACCAGTACGCGCCGAAGCGGCTGTCCCCCGCACAGGCCATGACCTGCGACCAGAACCACTCCTACGGCCCGGAGCAGTACGCCTACAACGGCGGCAAGGCCGACCAGTTCGTGCAGAACACCGAGGTCGACAAGTGCAGCGGCGGCCTGTTCGGTGAGCCCGGCCTGGCGATGGACTACTACGACGGCAACACCGTCACCGCGCTGTGGAACTACGCCCAGCACTACTCCCTGGGCGACCGTTCCTACAGCTCGAACTACGGACCGTCCACGCCCGGCGCCCTCAACCTGGTCTCCGGCAACACGCACGGCGTCGTCTCCGTCGACCCGGTCACCGGCAAGCAGACGGCGACGCCCGACCCGTACGCGGTCAAGTCGCCCGACGCCAAGGGCGTGGGCACGGTCATCAACGACCCCGACCCGGCGTTCGACGACTGCTCCGGCAAGGACCACACCAGCACCAACGCGCTGGCGGCCATGCAGGGCAGGAACATCGGTGACCTGCTCAACTCGAAGAAGGTCAGCTGGGGCTGGTTCCAGGGCGGCTTCCGCCCGTCGGCCGCTTGGAACGGGACGTCCGGGTCGTACGCCAAGTGCGACGCCACGCACACCAACGTGGGCGGCGCGGCCGTGGCCGACTACAGCCCGCACCACAACCCGTTCTCGTACTACAAGTCGACGGCCAACCCGCACCACCTGCCGCCGAAGAGCGTCTCCGAGATCGGCCACAGCGGTCGGGCCAACCACAACTACGACCTGACCGACTTCACCGCCGCCGTCAAGGCGGGCAAGCTCCCGGCCGTCAGCTTCGTGAAGGCCGGCGAGTACCAGGACGGCCACGCGGGCTACTCCGACCCGCTCGACGAGCAGCACTTCCTGATCAAGCAGATCAACGCGATCCAGAGCTCGCCGCAGTGGAAGTCGACCGCGGTCGTCGTGGCCTACGACGACTCCGACGGCTGGTACGACCACGCCTTCGTCGCCCCGCGCAACGGCTCGAAGGACACGTCCCTGGGCTCCAACGGCAAGGCCACGGACAGCCCGGCCTGCCAGAACGGCCCGAAGGCGTCCGGCGGTTACGCCGACCGCTGCGGCCCGGGCACCCGCCAGCCGCTGCTCGTGATCTCGCCCTACAGCAAGGTCAACAAGGTCGACCACACCCTGACCGACCAGGCGTCGCTCACCCGGTTCATCGAGGACAACTGGCACACCGGCCGCGTCGGTGACCACTCCTTCGACGCGACGGCCGGCTCGCTCGCGGGCATGTTCGATTTCCGGCATCCGAACAACAAGCAGGTGCTGCTGAACTCGGACGGCTCGGTCAAGTCCGTCGGCCCCATCAAGCACGTCGCCGCGGTGGCCACGAGCATCACCCCCGGCCCGGCGATGCAGAACACCGCCGCCGACACCGGCACTTCGCAGTTCCCGGCCGTGCCGGTCGGCCTCGGCGTGGGCGCCCTGCTGGCCGCCGGCCTCACGGGCACCTACCTCACGGTGCGCCGCAGGCAGCACTCCTGACCCGCAGCACCGACCGCGTACGCCCCCGGACCGCGTCCGGGGGCGTACGCATGTACGCGTACCGTCGTGACGTCGGAAAATGACTGGTCCTGCCCAGGTGACGGTGGTGGGATGACGTGATGGAGCATGACGCATCGTTCACCGTGGACCGCGGCCGCTACCAGGACGCGAGGACTCCCTGGGACCAGGAGGCCTGGAGGACCGCCGCGCTCGGCTGGGTGCACGACCGGCTCGCCGCACACGGTCTGCGGGCGTCCGGACCGCTGCGGGTCCGGCTGCGGCCGTGGTCCGTCCTGGTGCGGGTGCCCGTGGCGGGCCGGGAGGCCGTGTGGTTCAAGGCCAATCCGCCGGCCAGCGGCTTCGAGGCCGCGCTGACCGCCGCGCTGGCCCGCTGGGTGCCGGAGCACGTCCTGGAGCCGCTCTCCGTCGACACCGGGCGCGGCTGGTCGCTGCTGCCCGACGGCGGCGACCTCTTCCGGACCGTCCTCGAACGTACGGCCGTCGAGCCCCGCGCCTGGGAGAGCCTCCTGGGCCAGTACGCGAGCATGCAGTGCGCCCTGGTCCCGCACGCGCGGGAGATCGTACGGCTGGGTGTGCCGAGCGCGCGGCCCGCGGAACTGCCCGAGGTCTTCGACAAACTGCTCGTGGACAACACGGCGCTGCGGCCGGACGACCGCGCGCGGCTCGATGCGCTCCGGCCCCGCCTCGTGGACTGGTGCACCGAACTCGCGGCCTCGGGCGTCCCCGACTCCCTCGACCACGCGGATCTCCACGACGGCCAGCTGTTCCGCCCGGAACCGGGCCGGTACACCTTCTTCGACTGGGGTGACGCGAGCGTCTCCCACCCGTTCTGCAGCCTGCACGTCACGGCCCGCAGGGCCTGCGAGCGGTACGGGCCCGAGATACTGCCGCGCCTGCGCGACGCCTATCTGGAGCCGTGGACCGGAGCCGGCCGGACGGCCGAGGAACTTCGGCGTGCGGTGCGGCTCGCCTGGCGGCTGAGTGCCCTGGGCCGTGCCCGCGCCTGGGGTGGCCTCTTCCCGGCCGCGCCCGGAACGGCCCTCCTGGCCGGGCAGAGCGCCCGGTCACTGATGGAACTCTTCGAGGAGCCACTCCTGTAGGCCGGTGTGGACGGGCCCGCGACCAGGCCGGGGGTCCCCGGGGTGATCGACTCGGCGCCCCCGGTGCCGCCGGCGTGCCACTCGTACGGAACAACGTCCGGCAGCCGGCCCGCTGCGCCCTCGTCCGCGTGTCCCGCCCGGCCGATCCCTCCCCGTCACGTCACCCCGGAGCCATGGTGCGGTTGCGGGAGGCGGAGCAGCATCGGGAGCCTGGACACAGCATGAACCGGGGCGGATCCGGGAGGTGCAGTGACCCCAGCCCACGGGACTCCACCCCGGCACGGCCACGGCCTGGCCCGCCGGGGCTTCCTGACCCTGTGCGCGGGCGCGGGCCTGGGCGCGGCCGCCGCCTGCACACCGGGGCCGCACCGGGAGGCCTTCCGCCCCTTCGGCGGACAGGGCGGCCGGCTGCGGCCGGAGGCGGAGCGGGACGCACCGGGCACCGCCGACTGGCGTGTCCGCTCGGCCGGGCCGCCCGAGGCGGTGGCCGCCTACACCGACCGGGTGAGCGTGACCCCGGGCCAGGAGTGCGGTCTGCATGTGTCGACCACCGCGTCCTCGTTCCGGGTCTCGGCGTTCCGCGTCGGCTGGTACGGCGGAAAGCAGGCCCGCCGGATATGGACGTCGCCGCGCATACCCGGCCGCACCCAGCCCTCCCCGCGCCTGCTGTCCGCCACCCGCACCGTGCGCGCCGACTGGCCGGCCACCGTAACGCTGGACACCACCGGCTGGCCGGAGGGCGCGTATCTGCTGCGCCTGGAGTCCGACACCGGCCACCAGCGCTACGTCCCGCTGATCGTCCGCTCCGTGGAAGGCACGGGCCGCACGGTCCTGCTGCACGCCCCGGCCACCTGGCAGGCCTACAACCGCTGGGGCGGCTACAGCCTCTACTCGGGCGCCTCGGGTGCCTATGCCGACCGGTCGCTCGCGGTCAGTTTCGACCGCCCCTACGACGGCACCGGCGCCGAGAAGTTCCTGGTCTACGAACGGGCCCTGGTGGTGCTGGCGGAGCGCCTCGGTATCCCGCTCGCCTACACCACCGGCGTGGACGTCCACCGGGACCCCTCGGTGCTGTACGGAGCGCGCACCGTGGTCTGTCTGGGCCACGACGAGTACTGGACGCCCCAGCAGCGGGAGTACGTGACCCGCGCCCGGGACGCCGGCACGAACCTCGCCTTCCTCGGCGCCAACACCTGCTACCGCCGTGTCCGGCTCGAGGACGAGCAGGGCGCGGGCGACCGTACGGTGGTCTGCTACAAGACGTCGTACCGGTCCGACCCGTACTACTCGTCCGCTCCGGAGCTGGTGACCACCGACTACCGCAGCCCGCCCGCCGCCGATCCGGAGTCCTCACTCACCGGCGTGCTCTACGAGGGCTATCCGGTCGATGCCCCCTATGTCGTCCACGCCGCCGATCACTGGCTTTACGAGGGCACCGGCGTCCGGCGCGGCGACAGCTTCGCCCATCTGGTCGGTGTCGAGTACGACCGGGTCACGCCAGCCTTTCCGACCCCCGGTCAGCTGGAGATCACCGCGCACTCCCCCGTTGCGGCCGGCGGACGCCCCAGCCACAGCGACTCCGCGTACTACACGGCACCCGGCGGTGCGGCCGTCTTCGCGACCGGCACGATGCGCTGGGTGGAGGCCCTGGTCGCCGGCACCGGCGAGCTGGGCAGCGACCACGGCATGGACGACCGTACGCGTACCTTCGTCACGCGTACGACGGAGAACCTGCTGCGCACCTTCGCGCTGGGCCCGGGGGCCCGCCACCGTCCGGCGCCCCGCACCAACGTGGCGGAGATGTACGGCGGCACGGTCTGAGGGCGGCGGCCCGGGTCCGGCGTCAGGGTGTGCCGGTCGGCGGCCGCCGGCGTCAGGGTGTGCCGGTCGGCGCCTGGTGCCCCGTGGACCGGAGCAGGTCCCTGCGGGCGTTGTTGCAGATCCGCAGGAGGTGCTTGGCCACGGCGCAGGCCGCGTTGTCGGCATAGCACTGGCGGCAGGTCCGCACGTGCTGGTCGTAGGTGAGACGGGCATTTTCGAACGCATCATCGAGAGAAGACATGGACATCTCCGGGCAGAGCACGCCCTGGGGACGTGCCGAGTTGACTGACTGGTATACCCAGGGCCAAGGTGATCATGTTACTTGCGGTACTGGGAAACCGGCTTCCGGTCACCTGCGCGCGCCGGTGTCCGCACCCTCCGGCGCCTCCCCCGGGAGGTCCGCAAAGACGGCGCCCGGAGGGGTCAGTGGCCGCCCGAGGGCTGGTCGCATCCGGTGTGGTCCGGGTAACCGCCGAAGGCATCCGCCTCGGTCCTCGCGCCCGCCATCCGCCCTTCCACGCAGACCGGGTACTCGTCCACTTCGACGAGGAAGCCGACGCCGGCCGTGCCGTCCTGGTAGGTCTGCACCTGCCCGGCGGAGTATCCGAGCCCGGCCAGGGCCCTGCGGGCGCTCTCGGCCGTGAAGTCCCCGCGCCTGCGCAGCGGTTCGAGTGCCGCCCGGACGCGCCCGACGGCCGCGAGCCCCTGGCAGCGGCGCTTGCCGTGCAGCGCGAAAGGCACCATGAATCCGTGGTTCTCGGCGTAGTGGTCGGTCGGCGGCGCGGTGGGGCTCGGGGTGTGCGACGACGGCCGCGGCGTGGGAGTGGGGCTCTCACCAGGGCACGGGAAGTCCGTCGGCGTGCTCGGCGTCGCCGCTGCGCTCGGCGTCACCACCGCGCTCGGTGAGGCACCGCCCGCACCGGCGTCGTCGCCTGAGTGCTTCGTCCCGCAGCCGGTCGCCAACGCGGCCAGCAGCACCACCGGCAGCAGCGCGAGCCGGCCCCGCGCCGTCCTGATCGTTGTCATGTCCCGGATCCTGGCCGATCCACCCGGCCCCGGTCATGAGTATCCGTACTCATCGCGGGAGCACGGCGGACTCATCGCGGGAGCATGGCGGCCGGGCCCGGCGCGTGCGGCCCGAGCGCGCCGCGGACATCCGGCGACAGGCACCTCAGCCGGCGGCGGCCCGGTGCTCGCACAGTTCCCGTGCGTGGTTCATGACGGCCGTCAGGCCCACTTCGAAGGCACGGTCGGCCCGGCCCTCCCCGACGGCGGCGAGCACCTCCGCCAGGCGCGGCGTCGGGGTCCGGTCCGTGAGCTCCCACATCGTCTCCGGTGCGGCGAGGTCCAGGGCCGAACCCAGCACCAGGTTCTCCAGCGCGATGATCAAGGGCATGACCTCGGTGCGAGCGAACCCGGCCGCCAGCAGGAGGCTCACCGCCCGCTCGTACTGCTCCAGCACGCGGGGCGCCCGCACGGGCGACGTCATCAGCAGGGGGATCGCGCGCGGGTGCGCGGCGAACGCCGCACGGTAGGAGCGGGCCCAGGCCTCCACGGCCGCGTCCCACGGCGCACGGTCGAGGGTCCCGGGGTCGATCGCGCAGGCTATCCGCTCGCGCAGCAGCTCCACGATGCCGTCCCGGCCGTCCACGTGGTGGTACACGGACCCGGTCTGCACACCGAGCCGCCGGGCGATCTGCGGCACGCTGAAGTCCCCTGTCTCGTCGATGAGTTGCAGCGCGGTGGCGGTGATGCGCTCGCGGTCGAGGAGCGGTGTGCGCGGCCGTCCCATGGTCAGCGATCTCCCTGAGGTCTTCCCGGATACCCGACGGCAGGCTACATTGCGAAAACCGAAAGCCTTTAGGTTTACGGCTCCGGGCGCCGGCCATCCCCCGTGTACGCCCGGGCACGCCGGCATGGGCCCGCCCACCCCGTTCACGGCCCCGACGCCCGCGCACCCGGCCGCCCCACCGCTGAAACACCCGCCCGTCCGCCGCCAGAAGGGCTCCCCCGCATGTCCGCGACCCCCTCGCAGCTGCCGGACGAGGAGAGCGAGGAGCAAGCGTCGTCCGCCGCGGCCACGCTCCGCTCCGGCTCCCTCGGCACCGCCGACATCGCCTTCTTCGTCGTCTCCGCGGCCGCGCCGCTGACCGTCATGGCGGGCGTCGCTCCCCTCGCCATCCTGCTGGGCGGCATCGGCGCCCCCGTCGGCTACCTCCTCGCCGGCCTGACGCTCGCCGTCTTCTCCGTCGGCTTCACCACCATGAGCCGCCACATCACCAGCGGCGGCGCGTTCTACGCGTTCATCACCCGGGGCCTCGGCCGCCCGGTCGGCATCGGCGCCGCGCTGCTGGCGCTGATCGGCTACAACGGCATGGAGATCGGCGTCTACGGCCTGCTCGCCTCCACCACCCGGGACACCCTGCACGCCCTGTTCGGCACCAAGGTCCCCTGGCTGCCCGTCTCCCTGGCCGGACTCCTCGTCATCGGCTACGGCGGCTTCCGCTCGATCGACTTCGGCGCCAGGCTGCTCGGCATCCTGCTCGTCGCCGAGACCGGGATACTGGTCCTGCTCGCGGGCGGGGTCCTGGTCAGGGGCGGCGCGCACGGCCTGTCCGCCGCCTCCCTGGCCCCGGCGCACGTGTTCGTCCCCGGCACGGCCGCCGTCCTCGCGTTCGCGTTCGCGGCGTTCACCGGCTTCGAGTCGACGGTCATCTACCGCCGCGAGGCCCGCGACCCCGAGCGCACGGTGCCGCGTGCCACCTACCTGGCCGTCGGATTCCTCGGCCTGTTCTACGCGTTCGTCGTCTGGGTGGCCGTCCAGGCCTTCGGCGACGACCAGGCCGTCCGCGCGGCGGGCAAGGACCCCGCCGGCCTCTTCTTCACCGCGATCACCACGTACGTGGGCGGCTGGGCGGCCGGCCTCATGCACCTGTTCATCATCACCAGCGTCATCGCCTCCCTCCTGTCCTTCCACAACGCGATCAACCGCTACGCGCTCGCCCTGGCCGAGGAGGGCGTCCTGCCCCGCGCGCTCGGCCGCATCCATCCCCGTCACCGCTCCCCGTACCTGGCCGGCATCGCCCAGACGGTCCTCGGAGCGGTCGTGGTCCTCGCGTTCCGGGCCGCGGACGCGGACCCGTACCAGCATCTGCTGCTGTGGGTGAACACCCCCGGAATGATCGGCCTGTTGCTGCTCCAGCTGCTCGCGGCGATCGCCGTACCGTGCTACTTCCGGCGGATCGCGCACCAGGAGGGCAGCCTGCGCACCCTGGTGGCGCCCGTCGCCGCCGCCGTCCTGCTGACGGCGGCGATCGTGCTGGTGGTCGGCCACATCGACCTGTTCACCGGCGCGTCCCCGGCCGTGAACACCCTCCTCGTCGTCGCGGCGCCCACCGCCTTCCTCCTCGGCCTCCCGCTGGCGTGGTGGCTGCGCCGCAACCGCCCCGGGGTGTACGCGGCTTTCGCCACCGAACCCGTGGAATCCGTCGGAGACGCGGGAGCCACCGGAACCGCCGGAACCGTCGAATGACCGCCACCCGTAGAGGAGTTGCCTCCATGCCTGCTGCCGACCTCGTTCTCACGGGCGCCCACGTGCGCACTCTCGACCCCGGCCGCCCCACCGCCACGGCGGTGGCCGTGCTCGACGGAACGATCACCGCGGTCGGGGAGGCTGCGGACGTACACGACTGGCGCGGGCCGGGCACCGAGGTCGTGGATCTGGCCGGGGCCCATCTGATGCCGGGGCTGGTCGACGCGCACAGCCACCCGGTGTGGGGCCTGGACATGGCCACGGGCACGGACCTGTCGGCCGTGACGGACCTGGCCGGGCTGCGGGCGGCGCTCGCCCGGGCCGAGCGGGTGGACGGCTGGGTGGTCGGCTACGGCCTGGACCACAACGCCTTCGAGGGCCGGGCCGTCCACCACGACCTGGTGGACGGGGTGCTCGACGGCACACCGGCCTTCCTGCGCCTGTACGACGGGCACTCGGCACTCGCGGGCGGCGCGGCCCTGGCCGCCGCCGGGGTGCGCGGGCCGCGCGCCTTCGCCCAGCGCGCGGAGGTCGTGTGCGACACCGAGGGGCGGCCGACGGGTCACCTCGTCGAACACGCGGCGATGGACCTGCTGACCGGCGTCGTGCCCCGGCCGCCGCACGCCGAGCGGCGCGCGCGGTTGCTGGAGCTGCTGGCCGCGATGGCCGCCACCGGGCTCACCGGCGCCCAGGTCATGGACGGCGGCGGCCTCGACCTGGTGGCCGAGGTGGCACGGGAGACGGTGCTTCCCGTGCGCCTGCGTTTCGCACCCTGGTGCATGCCCGGTGCGGACGACGACGCCCTGCGCGAACTGATAGGGATGCAGGGCCGGGGCGGCCGGCACTGGCTGGTCGGAGGGGTCAAGTTCTTCATGGACGGCACCGTCGAGGGCGGCACCGCCTGGCTGGAGCACCCCGACTGCCACGGCCGGGGCACGGACGCGTTCTGGCCGGACCCGCACGCTTACACCGCGGCCGTACGCACCCTGCACAGGGCCGGCGTGCGGACGGCCACACACGCCATCGGGGACGCGGCCGTGCGCCACGTCCTGGACACCGTCGCCGCGCTCGGGCCCGGCGGGCGCGGAGCCCACCGGATCGAGCACATCGAGACGGTCCCCGACGAACTCCTGCCCCGATTCGGCGAGTTGGGTGTCGCCACCTCGCTGCAGCCGCCGCACACCGGCTACACCCGGGCGGACGGCACCGACGAGTGGTCCCGCCGTCTGGGCGCCGACCGCGCGGCCCGCGCATGGCGACTGCGGGACCTGCGCGAGGCCGGGGCGACGCTCGCCCTCGGCTCGGACTGGCCCATCGCGCACTACGACGTGCGCGCCGTACTGGCGACGGCCCGCAGCCCCAGGGGCGCGGCGGCGCAGCGGCCGGGTCTCACGGCGTTGCAGGCGCTGGAGGGGTGCACCACGCACGCGGCCGCGGCGGCCGGTGAACAGGACGTCGCCGGGCGCATCGCACCCGGCTTCCGTGCGGATCTGACGGCCCTGGCCGTCGACCCGGTGCACGCATCCGTGGACGAACTGGCCGATGCGCCGGTCGTGTTGACCGTGACGGGCGGCCGGGTGGTGCACCGGGCCGCCTGACGGAGCACGCCGCATGTCGTCAGCGGCGCATCAGCTCCCCGTCAGCCCCTCCTGCCACTCTCATACATGTGAACGGCACGGGAAACCGGAAGCCGGGATCGAGGAGAGGTGCCCGGAGTGGCTGATCGGGGACCGAAGAGCACGTCTCGAGGTCGGGCCCCTGGGGCCCACGCAGGTTCGAATCCTGCCCTCTCCGCTCATGGCCCGAGTGCGGCGCAAAGGGCACGCGCGCGGCGGAAAGCACACCCGCTTCTCGCGGATCCTGATTGCGCGGTGCGCGACCGATCGAAGCGGCCGCTTCCCCGCGTCGGGTAGACGTACTTTCCGCCACTTCCATGGAAGCACTTCGGTCACGACATCGCGAGGGCCGGGTGCGGATCGGCGGGTGGTCCGGGCCGCCTCACCCCGTCTCCAAGGACCACGGCCATACATCCCGGGCACCAAGGACCACGGCCCTACATCCCGGGCACCAGGGCCATGCGTCGCAGGCACCACGGCGCAGGCCGTGTCACCGGCGTCCACCGGGGCTTTCGCGGACCCCTTCGGGAGCGGGGCCCGGCCGCAGGAGCCGGTCCGGCTCTTCCCCGGGAGGTTCGGCGCCTGCCTGTGCCCCGGGCTCCCTGGAGGTAGCGTGACCAGGAGAGGGGAGTCGTGGACGGCGTCCATGCGGGGATGCGGCAAACGTCCGCGCGGGACGCGGTAAACGTCCGTGGGGGGCGCGGGAGACGTCCGTGCAGGGATGCGGAAGAGACGAGGCGTCATGGCCGACAGGACGACGGATGAGCTGTCACGCAAGGCGTACGAGAAGGAACTGCTGCGCCTGCAGGCACAGTTGGTCAAGCTTCAGGAGTGGGTGCGGGCCGAGGGCGTCCGGCTGGTCGTCGTCTTCGAGGGACGGGACGCGGCCGGAAAGGGCGGCACCATCCGGCGGGTCGCGGAGCATCTCAACCCCCGTGTCGCCCGGATCGCGGCGCTGCCCAAGCCCACCGAGCGTCAGCGCACCCAGTGGTACTTCCAGCGCTACGTCGAGCATCTGCCGGCCGCCGGGGAGATCGTCCTGTTCGACCGCTCCTGGTACAACCGGGCGGGCGTGGAGTACGTCATGGGTTTCTGCACCCAGCCGGAGTACCAGCGGTTCCTGCGCCAGTGTCCGATCTTCGAGCGGATGCTGGTGGACGACGGGATCCTGCTGCGCAAGTACTGGTTCTCGGTGAGCGACACGGTGCAGCAGGAGCGCTTCCGGCGCCGGCTGGAGGATCCGCTGCGGCGCTGGAAGCTGTCGCCGATGGACCTGGAGTCGATCACCCGCTGGGAGGCGTACTCGCGGGCCAAGGACTCGATGCTGGTGCACACCGACATCACGGAGGCTCCGTGGTACGTCGTCGAGAGCGACGACAAGCGCCGGGCCCGGCTGAACATGATCGCCCATCTGCTGGCGTCCGTCCCCTACCACGAGGTGGCGCCGCCGGTGCTGGAGCTGCCGGAGCGGCCGCCGTCGACCGGTTATCAGCGCCCGCCGCGCGATCTGCAGACGTACGTACCCGATCACTCGGCGAACCTCTGAGCACCACCACCGAAGCCGGCGAGGTCAAACGGTCGATCCCGGCCCCGTTCGGGGCAGGTCCGGTCTCACTGCGGACGCCCTGCGATCGCTGCCCGGCATGACGCGACAAGGCAGGGCGGCGGAGCCCGGCATGCGTTGGGATGGCCGTCTCTCTTGCACGCGCGACACCGCGGGGTGGCCCATGAACACGTTCGCAGACGAGGCGCCACGGCCGGCGGACCCGGTGGTCCTGGACCGGTGCCCCTGCGGCTCATCGCTGTCGCAGGGCGCCCCCTCAGCAGCCGAGGAACGTTTCCGCGGCCTCCTGGAGGCGGCGCCGGACGCCATGGTGATCGTCGACGACACCGGCACGATCCGGCTGGTCAACGCCCAGACGGAGGCCCTGTTCGGCTACCGGCGCGAGGAACTGCTCGGCCGGCCGGTCGAGCTGCTGGTGCCCCACCGGTTCCGCACCGACCACACCCGGCACCGCGACGGTTACGCCGCCAACCGCCAGGTGCGCCCCATGGGGGCCGGACTGGAACTGCACGGGCTGCGCAAGAACGGCACCGAGTTCCCCGTGGAGATCAGCCTGAGCCCGCTGGAGACCACCGACGGGCTGCTGGTCTCCGCCGCGGTGCGGGACGTCAGCGACCGCAAGGCGGCCGAGGCCCGCATCAACGAGCTGGCCGCGCTCGTGGAGTCCTCCCAGGACGCCATTCTCGCCAAGACCCTCGACGGCTACATCACCTACTGGAACGCCGCCGCCGCACGGCTGTACGGCTACAGCGCCGAGGAGGTCATAGGGCGGCACGTGTCCCTGCTCGCCCCCGACGAACGGCACGACGACATCCGCATCCTGCTCAAACGGCTGCGGCACGGGGAGAAGGTCGAGCACTTCGAGACGCTGCGGGTCACCCGGACGGGGGCGATGCTCGACGTCGACGTCACGCTGTGGCCCACCCGGGACGCCCGCGGCAAGGTGGTCGGGGCGTGCGCGATCGTCCGGGACATCAGCGACCGCAAACGCGCGGAGGCCGAACTGACCGCGCTGCTCGAACAGCAGCGGCACATCGCCCTCACCCTGCAGCGCAGCCTCATGGGCACGCCGCCCGCGATCCCCGGACTGGCCACCGCCAGCCGCTACCGGCCCGCCACCCAGGGCGCGGGCGTCGGCGGCGACTGGTTCGACCTCATCCCGCTGGGCGCCGGACGGGTCGGCGTCCTCATCGGCGACGTGATGGGCCGCGGCCTGGAGGCGGCCGCCGTCATGGGGCAGCTGCGCTCGGCGGCCCACGCGCTGGCCAAGACCGAGATGCAGCCCCGCCGGCTGATGCAGGCCCTGGACACCGTCGTGACCGACCTGGACGTCCCGGACCAGCTGGTCACCTGCTGCTACCTGGTGATCGCCCCGGACGCCGGGACCGTGACCGTGTGTTCCGCCGGGCATCTGCCGACCCTCGTCGTCGGCCCCTGCGACGGTGTCCGCACGCTTCCCACACCGGTCAACGCCCCGCTCGGCGTCGGCGGCATCCTGTACGAGCAGTCCATGACCGGCATAGAGCCGGGCGCCACGCTCGTCCTGTACACCGACGGCCTGGTCGAGACGCCCGGCAGCGACATCGAGGTACGGATCTCCGAACTCACCGCGGTCCTCGACACCTGTCTGCCGCGGTCGGCGGGACTGGAGGCCGCCGCCGACCGCGTGCTCTGCGCCCTGCTTCCCGACGCCGAGGGGCACGACGACGACGTGACCCTCCTGCTGGCCCAGCTGCCTGAGGCCCCGCCCGACGCCGTCACCACCGAGCTGCCCGCCACCCCGTCCTCCGTGCCCCAGGGCCGTGCCTTCCTGCGCCGCACCCTGGCGGCATGGGACTGCACCACCACGGGCGAGGATGCCCTGCTGCTGCTCTCCGAGACCCTCACCAACGCCGTCCAGCACGCGCACGGCCCCGTCGGACTGCGCCTGTGCCGGACCCCCACCGACCTCACCATCGAGGTCAGCGACCGCAGCCCGCACCTGCCCCAGCCCCGGCTCGCGGCCAAGGACGAGGAGTCCGGCCGCGGTCTGCTCCTGGTCCGCAGCCTCGCCGAGAGCTGGGGGGTACGGCCGACGGACGAGGGCAAGACCACCTGGTTCACGCTGAAGCTGTGAGGCGTGGCGGGCGCCGGTGGCCACGCCCGGCCGACCGGTGACACGGGGTCAGTCGTGTGCCGGACACGGCCTCTGCCCGGGCGATGCCGGCCTGCCGGGCGGCCCTTTGCAGGGACACAGCCCCGAGACCGTCCCGGGACCCGGGTAGGGCCGATCGGCCCTACCCGGCCCGCGCGCACGCGCAGACGATGGCCAGATGGTCACCGACGACGGCTTCCGCGCACTCGACAGGCAGGCGTGTCTGCACCTGCTGGCCAGGGTGCCGGTGGGCCGCGTCGTCTACACCAGGCAGGCACTGCCCGCGGTGCTCCCGGTGAACTTCTGCCTCGACACGGACTCCTCGGTGCTCGTGCGCACCTCGGCCGGTTCGGATCTGGTGCGGGCCGTCGACGGTGCCGTCGTCGCCTTCGAGGCGGACGCGTTCGACGCGACGGCCCGCTCCGGCTGGAGCGTCGTCGTCACCGGCCGGGCCCTGCTCGTGACCGACCCGGCCGAGCACGAACGGCTGTCGCACAGCGGTCCCACGTCGTGGAGGCCCCTCGGGAACGGCGTCTTCCTGCGGATCGAGCCCGCCGTGATCACCGGTCGGGAACTGGCGGGCGTCCACGGCGGCTGAGGCGCATCAGCCCCCTGTCACGGCGCGGCACGACGGGGCGGGGCACACCCCCTGGCGGGCGAGGCACGTCGGGCGGGGCAGGGCACAGGCGGGCGGGGCAGGGCACGGCGGGCGGGGCGGGGCAGGGTACGGCGGGCGGGGCGGGGCACAGCAGGGAACTACTCGCCGGGAGCAAGGGTGCGCGCCACGACCCGTGCCGCCTCGGCGAGCAGCGCGTCGTCCACGGGAGCGTCCTTGGCTTCCTTGGAGGACAGCACGGCCAGCAGGACCGGTGTGTTCCGGGTCGTCCAGGCGACGCCGACGTCGTTGGCGGTCGCGTAGTCGCCCGTACCGGTCTTGTCACCCAGGACCCAGCCCCGCGGCAGACCGGCGCCGAACCGTTTGGCGCTCGTGGTGTTGCCCTTCAGCCAGGTGACGAGCTGCTCACGGTCGCCTCCGTGCAGGGCCCGCCCCAGCGTCAACTGCTCGAAGCTGCGGCCGATCGCCTCCGGGGTCGTCGTGTCGCGCAGGTCGCCGGGGACGGCGGTGTTCAGCTCGGGCTCCCACCGGTCGAGGCGGGTCACCCGGTCGCCGAGCGACCGGAAGAACCGGGTCAGACCGTCCGGGCCGCCGATCTCGCGCAGCAGGAGGTTGCCGGCCGCGTTGTCGCTGTACCGGATCGCGGCCGCACACAGGTCTCCCACCGGCATACCGGTGGCAAGGTGCTCCTCGGTCCTCGGCGAGTTCGCCAGGATGTCCCTCGGCGGGTAGTGGACGACCCTGTCCAGCGGTGCGCTGTCGCCGTGGTCGCGCAGGACGGCCGCGGCCGCGAAGGCCTTGAAGGTCGAGCACATCGCGAACCGCTCCCCCGCACGGTGCGTGAGGGTCCGGCCGGTGCGCACGTTCCTGGCGTACACGCCGAGCCGCGCGCCGTAGCGCTGCTCCAGCTCGTTCAACTCGGTGGACGGTTCCGGCGCGCCGGATCCCGGGGCCGCCGACGCGGCCGGCGCAGCGGCGGCGGAGGCGAGGGCGGATCCGGTGGTGAGGGCGAGACCGGCCTGGATCAGGCGGCGGCGCGGCAGCGGAGTGGCACTGGTCATGTGCAGGTTTCTCCCAGGTCGTGCGTCGTCGGCTTGGTGGATCTTCGACGAGGACAGCGAAACAGCCGCACTCCGCTCATGTCCAAGAGTGAACTTTGAAGGCGCCATAACTTATTGATATGGGAAGTCGCCCCTTCGGCCTGCGGAAACACCGGATCACGCCGCCTGAGTCAGCGCCAAGCCAGTACGGTGCCGGGTCAGCGCGAGAGCCGAGATGCCGGAGATGTTTCAAAGGCTGTGGCCCTATGGCCTGGCCCCGGACGGTACGCCGACGCCCCGATGGCAATAGTCCACGCGCTACCGGGCGGAGCGGCGCTGACGATTGATCGAACCGGAGCTGACGACTGCCGCCGCCCACACCGGCACGCCTTCCGGTCCACCTGCCATGGTGCAGCTTCCTGAACCGCCCCTACCAGGTCGATCAACGCCGCGGGGCAACCGACGAGAACCCCCTCACGACGTACAGCGTCGTCCGCCGGGCGGGGGCTGGCGCGTCCGGCCCGCGAGCATGTCAGCGAGACGACGCGGCAGCTGATCGGGGCCTTCGGGGACACGCCGGTCATAGTCCTGGGCCGCCGCAGTGACGTGCTGGCGTGGAACCGCACCGGTCACACGCTGTTCGCCGGGCACCTCGACCCTCAGAGCACCGAGCATCCGGCTCAGCGGCCGAACACTGCGCGCCTGATCTTCCGTGACGCCCACATCCGCGACTTGTACGAGGACTGGCGGAGAAAGGCGCGGGACGTGGTGGGACGGCTACGGATGGCCGTCGGCCGGCACCCCGACGATCCGCTGCTGGCCGCGCTGAGGTGAACTGGTGATGCACAGCCCGGAGTTCACGGCCATGTGGTCCGAGCACAAGGTTCGGGCCTGGGACGTCGCGATACCCACCGCGGCCTCGCCCGAACAGGCTCGTCCGGCGCGCGCGAGGTCCGCCTCCTAGCGGCCCGATCCACGTCCGGTGACATCGCCGGCTTCCACCGACACCCGCCACAGACGCCGACTACGGGCTTGCCGACCACCCCGCCAAGGCCGGCACCTTCCACGTCGCCGGAGCCGCCGGCTATCCGATCACGGGCGGGAACCGAAAGTGGTACGCAGACCTGGCCGCGCTCGCGACGACGGAGCGCTCAGACCACCCATTGTCCTTGGCGATGCCGAGGCGGGCCAGGGCATGGGCCGTCGAGCCGGGCGGGAAGTCATCGGCTGCCGGCCGGTCGGGATCCTCGCCGTGTTCCAGCAGGGCCAGCTGGGTGGCCCTGCGGAAGGCTCGCTGGCCGGGACGCAGTCGCGAGGACAGATGGAGCGTGCGGCTTCTCCCGTCGAAGTGATGCAGTCGGTCGCCCGGCTCGGCAGCCAGACGGATGCCGTGCACGTCTCGCGGTGAGGGCGCCTGTGACCTCACCCGGCCGAATGCCGATCTCCTCGGCCAGCCGCTTGCCCGGCGCTTCGATGCGCCTGAAGGCGCCAGAACAGGGTGTCGAGGGACGGGAAACGGCCGCGTGCATTCAGTGTCCGGGGAGGGGAAGGTGAGACCCTGTTGCCTCGATGGCGACAGAGACCAGGAGGTTTGGACATTGGCGCCAACCGGTCGCTGTGGGGCTTGGGTCAAGCATCCGCGGCACGAGCGCCGCGGTGAGGCCCGGCTACCCGCCGTACTGGCGACGCTCGTCGCGATCTGTCTCTACTTGTTCCTGCCGCAGCAACTCCTGGTTGCCCCACGCTATGTACTGCCTGGGCTGGAGCTACTGCTTCTGATTCCGGTGGTCGCGATCAACCCCAGGCGCCTCACCCGGCAGACCCGGACCTTCCGCGTGCTCTCTCTCACGCTCGTGCTCGTCATCGCGGTGAGCAATCTGACCGCCCTGGGATTCCTCATCCACCAGCTGGTCTACGCCGATGTCAAGGACGGCCGGTCGCTCATGGTCGCGGCGCTACAGGTCTGGCTGACCAACATCATTGTGTTCGGTCTCGCCTTCTGGGAGTTGGACCGTGGTGGACCTGTCCTGCGCACCCAGCTGCCACGCACCGACTTGCCGCTGGCCGACTTCCGCTTCTCCCAGGACGAGAACGAGGGCACGGTCCAGGAGGTGGCCGACGGCTCCAGCGGTACGTCCGACTGGGTGCCGACCCTGGTCGACTACCTGTACGTCTCCGTGACCAACTCCACCGCATTCAGTCCCACCGACACGATGCCGCTGTCCAGCCGCGCGAAGCTGCTGATGAGTGTGGAGAGCATCTCGGCCCTGCTGACTTCTCTCCTGGTCATTGCGCGCGCGGTGAGCATCCTCCACTAATGGTCGCCTGAGTGCTCGCGCGTGCGCGCCGGACACGAACCGGCGACGTCACACGGGGCCCAGACAGCGAACGTAACGACGGTGAAAGCAGGCCACCAGTCTCCCATCAGGCCAGAGGAACTCGCGGCAATGAGGCGAGAGAATGGCCCGGGTCGTCGAAGACTGCGCCCCGGCGCCGCCCTCCTCAACGTCTCTACGGGGAATGCCGCCGCAGAGCGGTGCCGGCGCGGGTCGCTGCCGGGGACCGGGACGCTTCACCCGGTTGCTCGTCGGATGGGGCCGACGCACCAGGCCGCTTGAGCCCTGCGCCCTCTTGTGGCAGGAAGCCGCGGCCGTTGAGAAGGTGCCGGAAAGAGACTCTCCGGGTTGCTGTCACCGCTGCGTGCGTTGGTCCGTCAGTGCAGTGAAGCCGCCGATCGGGCCGATGTGAAGGAGTGCAGTCATGACGGACACCTCGATCTCCCGGATGCCGAACCCTGCCGAGTTCGTGCCCGAGCCGAACGACATCAGAGCGGCTCTGTTCATGCGGCCCGCGGTGTCGTACCGGGTCAGCAGCAGCGGGTGGATGCAGGCAGGGGTGTGCCCCCGGCCGTGGAAACCGCTGGTGCTCAGTAGGCGTCCGACCGGGTGGACCACACGCAGGTCCACGGACCGTCACTCCGGAGTGGGGCAATGTCTGCTGGACGGGCCGGACCCGGCCCTGACACGACCCAGCGAGAGGCGGATACGCGATGGGGCATGGCGGAAATGTGCTCGAGGAGCTGATGGCCGACCACCGGGAGGTCGAGGAGTTCTTCGGCCGGATCGAAGCTATGACCAGGGGGCAGGAGCTGCGTGATGTCGTGGACGAGGTCACCATCGAGCTGGTGCGTCACTCGGTCGCGGAGGAGGAGTACCTGTATCCGGCGGTGCGCGAGTACCTCGAAGGCGGTGACCGGCTCGCGGACAAGGAGATCGCGGATCACGGCCGGGTCGAGCAGCTCCTGAAGCAGTTGGAGAAGACGCACGCCGACGACTCCCAGATGATGTTGCTGCTACAGCAGCTCATGGACGAGGTGACCGCCCACGTCCAGGACGAGGAGAACAACCTCTTCCCCATGCTGCGCCAGGCGTGTTCCCCCGAGGCGCTCGACGAGCTCGGGGACAAGGTCCGCCGGGCCAAGGCCATGGCCCCGACCCGTCCGCACCCCTCCGCCCCCGACACCCCGCCCGCGAACAAGCTCCTCGCCCCGGGCGTCGGCCTGGTGGACCGGGCCCGCGACTTCATCACCGGCCGCGGCAGGTCCTGACCCCGCACCGCCGCGCGCGGGCGGGACGGGCTCCGGGGCGGACCGCACTCGTTCGGTCCGCCCCGGAGCCGATGCGGTTTTCCCTCTTTCCAGATCGGCTGCCAACGCTGGTGCGCCACGAGGGGGGCGGCACGGTTCGGCGAAACAGCTACGCGGGAGCGATCGGCTTGACGCTGGCGACACCCGTCTCCGGCTTCCTCTCGAGGAGTAAGCGTCGAGAGTTGTGGATCGCTGGACTTTGACGTTTCGGGCTGAGTTGCGATCGGGGCTACTGGTGGCGCAGGGTGGAACAAGCTGAGCTGGGTCTCGATGGCCTTGAAGCCTGATCAGGCGCCGCTGAGCCGGAAGCGATCAGGCCGTGACTGGCTGTGCCTCCTGGGCAGCCCGCGCGTCCTAGGCGTTCAGGACGGCATTGTTGTTCTCCTCGGACCAGGCGCCGATCGCATGGCCTCAAGACTGTAGCCGTCTTGGTTCACCGGTGAGGGCTCCGATGCGATTGTGTGCGCTGGGGTGCCATCAGAATCCGAACCGATGAAAGGGGCGAGGTCATGAGTACCCCCGAAGAGAACGACACCCCGCAGGTTGACGAGGAGACGAGGAAGCGGTCCGCGGAGCAGCGGAACATCACCGCGCCCACCCCGCCGGACGTGCGAGCCAAGGGCAAGGACGACGACGAACCCGAGCCTCCGCCAGCCGAGACTCAAACCCCGTAAGAGTGCGGCGGGCGCTCACGGTGATGGCGCCTGCCGCTGAATGAGCGCGCCCAGCAGGGGCGCTGAACGCGCCCGGCGGCGCAACGCCCAGGCGAACCCCGGCATCAGGCACCGAGTCCAGCTGTCCTCCGGCCTGCTGCCCGTCATCTGCGCTCATGCGTCACATGCTGTGAGTGCCTGCACCCTCAGCGTTCAGTGTGGGTGTGGAGGCGGGGCCCGCGACAGACTGTCCCGATCATACGGCGCAAATCCCGCGGTCGACGGTGCAGCGTCGCCGGAGCGCGGCAACTGCGGGCCGGGGCTGCCCCGGGCGTTCGGTGTTCCGCATGCGGCTGCCGGTATCGAAGCCCAGACTGGGAAGGGGCGGAGTGATCAGAGCGGCTGCCGGCCGCTGCCGGACGAAGAAGGCACGGGTCGCCTTCGCCGCAGCGACCTACCTGGCCGGCCGCCGGTTCGGTCTGGAACCACAGCAGCTGCTGGCGGAAGGGATCGAGAGGCTTCGTGAACTTCCTCAGTTCGCCGACCTCAACGAGCAGCTGCGTGGCGAAGTCCTCGATGCCGGACGCAAGGCCATGAGCGCGGTGGCCGACCGCAAGGAAGTCCTCGGCTCCGGCGAGGAAGACCACCGCAAGGAAGACCACTGCCCGGAAGACGGCGCCGAAAAGGCGGGCGACAAGCTGGGGGAGATCACCGAAGGACTCACCGGCGTCGTGGAGAACGGCGGCGTACTCCCCAAAGCAGGTCTGAGGATGCTTCAAGGTGACTCACCGAAGTTCAGCAGCTTCACCAAGGGCGTCCGCAGCGTGTCGAAGGGAAAGGACACCGAGAGCGACTGGAAGGTCAAGGTAGGCCCGTCGACCCGCGGTTGGAAAGCCACGGTCCAGGAACAGGTGCCGGACGAGCGCATCGCGTGGACCTCTGAGGGCGCCAAGGGCACCACACGCGGCTGCGTCAGCTTCCACGAGTTGACCCCGACCCTGACGCGCATCGTGCTCGTGGTCGAGTACTACCCCTCGGGGCTCTTCGAAAAGACCGGCAACATCTGGCGAGCCCAAGGGCGTCGGCTGCGACTGGACTTCAAGCACTTCCAGCGCTACGTCACCCTGACCGACGAGGAACCGGAAGGCTGGCGCGGCGAAATCCGTGACGGCAAAGTGGTCCGCACCCACGAGGAGGCCATCGAGGAGGAGGAAGAAGAAGCCGAGGACACCTCTGCCGACGACGAGTACACCGATGAGGAAGAGACAGAGGACTACCCCGAAGAGGAGGAAGAGGAAGACGAGGAAGGCGAATACGACGAAGAGGAAGACGAGGAGGCCGAGGAAGACGAGGGTGAAGAGGCGCGCCGGTGATCTTCAACGCACGTAAAGCGTGCGCCTGGCGCTGGCACCTGGCCCGTTGAGGCGAAGAGGGCTACTCCTTGTGACCAGTGCGCGGTCGGTGAGCTCTTGAACGACACAAAATATGGTTGCCCTCGTCAAGCGAAAGCACGCACACCATGTCTGCGCGTGATCCGACATCCCGGCCGATCACACCGCTGACGGTTCGAGGGGCCGTCGCCGCACGGCGCTCATGCCGCGTCGTACTGGGCGGCGATGCGGGTCACCGTGACGGTGACGGTGACCGGCTCCGTGGCGGGGAGGTGAGAGATGACGGCGGTCCGCACCCGGTCGTGGACGTTGCGGGCGATGTCCAGTGCCCGTCGGCCCTCGGCCAGGACACAGCGCACCTCGATGTGCCATCCCGAACCGTCCGGCGCCCGGTCGGCGCGGATGCCCGCCTCGGGCGGCGTGCGGTGAGGCGTGGTGTCCGTCCGGGTGGGCGCGGCTGTCGCGAGGCGGTGGGCGAGGCGGGGTTGCAGGCCGGCCACGCCGGGAACCGCGAGGGCTGCCTCGGCCGCGACGCCACGGAGTGTGCCCGTGCCGACGGTGGTCATCACGTACCCCCACCGGTCGGGAGGCCGGGGCCGAGGGGCGGCGGCCACGGTTCCAGTACGTCGACCACGGTGATGTCGACGGCCGTCACCGCCAGACCCAGGTCCTGTCCGGCCGAGTGGAAGACCGATCGGCGTACGTGATGGACGCGCTCGGGCAGCGGGCGGTCGAGGGCGGCGGCCAGGGTCATGGTCACCCGCACGTCGGTGCCCTCGCCCGCAGGTGTGAGCCGGCAGGTCGCGGCCCTGGCACCGGGGACTGTGTCCGCGGCCTGCCGCAGTACCTTCGCCGCGGTGCACTCGGCGATCCGCAGGTCCCGGTCCGGGTCGGCCAGGGGCAGCAGCCGCCCGAGCCGTACCTCTGCCCTGACGATGTTCATGACGCGGTCGGCGAGTGAGTGGAGGCCGGAAGTGTCCTCGGCGCGCAGCGCCCGGGTAGCCGCGTTCACCGCGGCCAGTCCCTCGACGGCCTCGCGGCAGTAAGGGCAGGACGCTGTGTGCGGGTCCGCCGTCGGTGCCTCGTCCTGCGCCTGTTCCCAGACCCGGCTGAGCAGTCGGCCGCAGGGCAGGACCTCATCACCCGCGAACAGGGGCACGTCGGCGGCGGCCGGGCCGGGGCTGGACCCGTCGGCTCCGGGCGGTTCGGGAGGTCGCGTGTGCGGGTGGTCTAGCGCCATGGGCCCATCGCCTCCTGCAGGGACCGGCGCGCCCTGAACAGTCTGCCGCGCACCGTCGGCTCGCTGGTCCGCGTCACCTGGGCTATCTCCTTGTAGGGCAGCCCCTGCACTTCCCTCAGGATCCAGCAGACCCGTTGCCCGTCGTCCAGCTCGGCGAGCGCGCGGGTCAGGGCGGCGGTGGCCGCGTCCTGCTCGGCGGACCGGGCGGGCTGGCTCCAGGCGTTTCCCGCCGCGGGTTCGACGACGGTGTTCAGGGAGAGGGGCGGCGGCCGGCGCCGGCGCATGGTCAGACAGCGGTTGACGGTGATCCGGTACATCCAGGTACGGAACTCCGCGCTGTGGCGGTATTCCGGCAGACGCCGCCAGGCGCTGACGAAGGCGTCCTGAACGGCTTCTTCGGCGTCCTGGGGGTTGCCGAGCATGCAGCGGGCCAAGGCAAGGAGTGGCCGGCCGTGCCGTCGGACGAGAACGGCGAAAGAGTCCTCGTCGCCCTCGGCCGCCCGTACAGCCAGCAGCCGGTCCGGCACGTCGCATTCCGGTAGATCGCGTTCCGGTAGATCGCGTTCCGGCGGTGGGAAAGCAGTGCGTTCGATCATGGCGCTCCCCGCGCAAGGCTCGGACCGTCCGGGTACCCGATGGGCAATACGTGATGCATGTCACATTCGATGCGCGTGAGGAATGCTCCGCCTGATATGTCCAACCTTTTGACGGGCACCGCACCGGCGCCCGACCGACCGATCGAGGCGACCGCCATGACGGACAACATCACCAGTGTCGGCGGGGGCAGTCGGCCCGAGGCGGGCGTGAGCGCGTTGAAGGGCCGTACCGGGGCCGGGGCTCCGGCAGAGACTCGGGGAAGGACCACGATCGCGGACGGGGTGGTGGCCAAGATCGCGGGCATGGCTGCCCGTGAGGTACCGGGCATCTACAACCTGGGAGCAGGGATGGCCCGCGCCTTCGGCGCCATGCGGGAACGCGTCCCCGGCACGGGCGGAGGCGGGGCCGTCACGCGGGGGGTGAAGGTCGAGGTCGGCGAGCGGCAGGCCGCCGTGGACCTGGACGTCGTCGTCGAGTACGGCGTCTCCATCGTCGATGTCGCCGGCGGCGTACGCACCAATGTCATCAGCGCCGTTGAGCGGATGACGGGACTGGAGGTCGTCGAGGTGAACATCGCCGTCGACGACGTCCACCTCCCCGACGACGAGGAGGGGCAGAACGAACCGAACGAGGGCCGCGTGCGGTGACCGCTGCCGTGACCACCGCCGTGCCCTCGGGCCGGAGCGGGTGATCACGGCGGGAGGCCGCTCGCGAGACGGGTGAGTGCATGATGAACACAGCGACGGCGGGCCTCGCGGCCGGTATGGCCCTGGGCTTCGCCGCTTACTTCGGCGGCTTCTGGGCATTCCTGCTCGTTCTCGTCCTGGGCGCGGTGGGGCTGATCGTCGGCCTCGTCGTGCAGGGCGACCTCGAACTCCCTGCGCGGAGACAGCGATGAACACCCGGCCCGGCTCCCCCGACGACCGGGCGAGCCCGCCGGCACCGGCTGCCGGCCTGCCGCCCCCGGCCGAGCGCGGCGCCACCGTCATCCCGGACAGGGTGGTCGCCCGTATCGCCGCCCGGGCCGCGCGTACGGCCCAGTCCCGGCGCGCCGCCCTACCGCCCGACCGGGACGGGCCAACGGCACCCCACGCCTCTGCCGCTGTCCGTACCGGATCGGTGCGCCTGCACCTGACCATGGACCTGCCCTACCCCTCCGATATCCCCCGGGTCTGCGAGCGGATCCAGCGCGACGTCGCCGAACGGGTGGCTCAGCTGACCGGCTTGCGGGTGGGAGAGGTCACCCTCACGGTCCGACGGCTGGCGACCACCGCCGACGCGAACCGGGGACGGGTCCGGTGAGCCGCCGCGCGGCCGGGGCCGCCGGTCACACCACGCAAGAAGGAGGACCGGAATGACACCCGACCCGGACCCTCCCACCCGCAGCTCCGCACCCTCCGCGCGCCCTGCCACCGTGCCGCTGGCGACGGAGCCCGAGGAGCCGGCAGAGCACGGTCCGCCCGAACACGACGCGCCCCCACCGGACTTGACGGCCGGTGAGCACGGCGGCGGGCACCGGACACACCGCCCGTGGTCCGCGCGCCGCCTTCCAGCCGCACTGGTCGCCTTGGTGGTTCTCGTGGGGGCGGGCGCGGCGCTGATCGACGTCGTTGCCGTACGGGCGGGACGCCCTGCGGCAGCCTGGCGCCGGCACCTGGCCGACGAACTGGCCACACGCCCCGTGGACGACGTGTGGATGCTCACGGGAGCCGCCGTGGCCGCCGCCGTCGGCATCTGGTTGATCGTGCTGGCCCTCACCCCCGGCCTACGCCACTGGCTGCCCCTGCGCTCCCCCGCGCCCGGGCTGCGGGCCTCCCTGGACCGAGACGGTGCCGCCGATCTGCTGCGCGACACCGCCATGCGGGTAGCCGGAGTCAGTAAGGCCCGCATCCGGGTGCGCCGCCACCGCGTCAAAGCCCGCGCGGACGTCCGCTTCCGCGACCCCCACCAGGTGAAGGACGACCTCACCACCGCCCTTGACCACGAGCGCGACCAGCTCGCCCTCGCCCGCCCTCCCCGCATCGTCGTACGGGTACGGCAACGCACCCACTGACCGAAACCCCCCGGACCGGAGCACGCACCATGACGCCGCGACCCGTACTCAACCGCAGTCTGCTGGCCCTCGCCGGACTGGTACTGCTCGGCGGCGGTCTGCTGATCCTCTTCGCCGGACTCGACATCTACCGGCGACACGATCTGGTCCCGCCCACCGGCTGGCCCCTGACCACCCCGGACGACGTCCTGCTCGGCTCCGCCGACCGGGCCCGCTGGAGCAGTCAGGGCTGGTGGTGGTGGCCCGCGGTCATCGCCGCCCTCGCCCTCGTCGTCCTGCTCGCCCTGTGGTGGTTGCTCGCCCAACTACGCCGACGCCACCCCGGTGCACTGCCCGTCGGCGGAACACCCCCGCAGCAGGGCGTCGAACTGCGCGACGGCGCGCTCAGCGACGCGATAGCGACCGAAGCCGGTGCCCTGCCGGCGGTCGAGCACGCCGCCGTACGCATCACCGGCCGCCCTGCCCACCCCCGCACCCGCGTCGCCCTCACTCTCACCCCTCAGGCATCCCCCGGCACCGTCCTCGGTGTCCTGTGCGAGGGCCCGCTCCGAACCGCCTGTCGGTCGACCGGCACCCCTGGCATGCCCACCGAGGTCCGCCTGCAGGTTGCCGGCCACAAACCGCACCGCGCGGAGTAAGGAGGAGACCGACCGTCCCCGAGTCCACCGCCCTTGCGCTCTCTCGCAGTTCACAGGGACGCGGGCACCACTCCCCAAGGGAGAGATCATGATCGTCCTCGGCATCATTCTGCTCGTCGTCGGCTTCCTCACCGGGATATCCATCCTGTGGACCATCGGGATCATCCTGCTGGTCGTCGGCGCCATCCTGTGGATCCTCGGCTCGATGGGACACGCCGTCGCCGGCCGACGCCACTACTGGTGACCAACCCGCGCGGCCCGCCGCCACCGATCCCCCGGGACCGCCGGCAGGCCGCGGACGCCTGCGCCGCAGCGAGGCGCTGCGGAAAACGCGGCAGTCACCGGGCGGCACACCGGAGCACGCACACCGGGGCAGCGGCCTGCTCCGCCGAACTGCGCCTGCGTATCCTGTCGGCGCAGCGCCGGTCCACGCAGAAGGTACTGGACACCGCGCGGGCCGCCGCCGAGCAGGCCCGACGCGACGCGGAGCGCCTGGAGCACGAGGCCCAGGCCGATCTCGACCGATCTTCCCGTGGCCGACCATGTCGAGATCAGCGCCCTGTATCAACCGGCCGCGAACGAGAACATGATCGGCGGAGACTGGTACGACGCCTACCACCTGCCGTCCGCTCCGTCCGGCGGACCACCCTCTCTCATGATCACGGTGGGCGACATCACCGACCACGACATGCACGCCGCAACCGTGATGGGGCAGGTCCGCAGCATGTTGAGACAGGCCACCCTCGATCATCCGCCCTACAGCCCCGCCAGAGCTGTGGCCGCCCTCGAAGTGGCGTGCTCCATCCTGACCATCGAGGCCGGCGGCACGCTGGTCCATGCCCGCCTCGCCCCCGTCCACGACGGTCCTCGCTGGGACCTGACCTGGTGCAACGCCGGACACCCACCGCGACTCCTGCGCCCCCCGACGCCCACGTCGCTCTCCTCACAGAGCACGACATCCTCCTGCACCAGAGCCTCGGAGGGTTCCACCGCACCGACCACCGGCGCACACTCTCCCCGGGCTCGACCCTCCTGCTCTACACCGACGGCGCGCAGGGCGGACTCGCGGTCGGCCAGGCGCTGGGCCCGCCGCCGGAGCTCGTCGTCGGTCACCTCGTCGGGGACGGGGAAGTCGGTGTGGATCTCGCCCGCGCCGAACGGCGAAGGGCGCAGCAGCAGGGATTCTTGCTGCCAAGACAGCGGGCTGAGCTTCCCTCGGCTCGCGGGTGACCCTCGGGACGCCGTACGCGCCGTTCGACTCGCCGTGGATCTCCTCGACCGCGCGCCCAGGGCCTCGTCGTCAAGGTCAACCGGATCGGCACCTCACCGAGACCCTGGCCACCGGCGCGCCACCGCCCACCGCGCCGGCGGCACCGTCGTGGTCAGGGTGCCTCGATGCCGGATCGGTCGGACTTCACCTGGGCGAGGGCCCGGTCCGCCTGGGCCAGCAGGGCGATCTCGGCCGCTACTGCCGCGGGGGCAGCCGTGACGGTGACGTGGGCGACGTCGTCCAGGCTCGGGTGGGTGCCGACACGCACCGCCCGTTCGGCGTTCCGCAGCAGATCGACGTCGTTGATGTCGTTGCCGAAGGCCACGTATTCGCTGATCCCCATGGACGCCAGGGCCTCCCACTTCGTCGTCGCCGCCGGGGCGACGTCGACGATCGCCTCGTCGAGGTGGTGGTTGACCGTCAGCCCGAGTCCGCGTCCTGCCGCGGCGAATCCGGCCATGTCGGATGCGCCGACGACAAGAAACTTCACGACCTCGCCCAGCTCGGCGACATCCACCTTGCGCGCCAGGTTGCCCTGATCGACCCGGCCCACGATCGGGTGGTCCGCGGGTCCGGTGTACGCATAGTCCCAGGGCCCGTCGGCCAGGTAAGTCGCGTTGTACCGCTCGACCACTTCCATCAGCGCGGCGAGCCCGGAAGGGCCGAAAGCAGCCCGGGCCCGCACCTGGTTGTCGATCGAGACGAGACTCCCGTTGCCGCCGATCAGCGTGGCGGCGGGGAAAGCTCCGTCAAGCACGGGCAGGAGGTCTCGAACGGGTCGCGCGGACGCGAAGACCACGTGGTGTCCGAGGCGTTCACACACACCGATCGCCGTGAGAATCCGGTCGTCAATCGTTCGCCCGTCGAAGCAAAGCGTGCCGTCGACGTCGAAAACGATGGTGCGGGCGCGGAGGTTGACCATGATCGGATCGTATCCCCCGCGTGACTGCGCACGATCGGCAATCCGGCTGAGCTCGCTCGCATGGTGCTGCCGGCGAGTGCGCGTGGGGCTCAACACCGGCCTCGCCAGTCGTGTGACAGGCCGGAGTTCTCTTTGGGCCTCGCAGACCGGCAACGCAGGAGTTCGCCGCCACCCACCTCACCGCATCCGGCCGTGCCGCCGCACTCCTGCCGATGGCCGACGCGTCCCCGGCACACCTCACCGCCGACACCGACGTCCTCCTTGTCGCGAGCACCTTCAGCGACAGCGGCGCCCCCGACAACGGCGCCGACTTCTGGCAACCTGTCTCCGGCCCGGACGCAGGGCAGCTGGAAGGGCTCCGCTGTGCGGTCCTCGTCTTCGGGGACTCCACCTACGACGACTTCTGCGGCCACGGCCGCCGCCTCGACGAACTCTTCGACGCCCTCGGCGTCACCCGCCTCCGTTCCCCGAACCGACTGCGAGCCCGACTTCGAGGAGCCGGCAAAGCAATGGCTCGGCCTCTCTCGTCGCCGAGTGGCTCGCTCCGACCGGCCTCGACCCAGACGCAGAAGTCGACCGCGGCGACGGCGCGCCCCTCCCCTCAAAGAGGCGCTTCGCACCCGCTTGGACATCGCCCGCATCTCCACCGACGTGCTCAAGTTCGCGACGGACCGCACCGGTAGCAACGACCTGAGGGCGTCTGCTCCCCCTACCTCACCCACCGCGGACGACGGCCCCGTCACGGCCATGCCATGCCATGCCATGCCATGCCATGCCAGAAACGGACCGCACAACAGATCAGCACCGGCCCAGCACGGGACGGCTTTCCTGGGGTGATGGCAGGTGCTTACAGGTCAGCACACAGTCAGCGCGGGTACTGCCAGAGCCCCGGCCCATTCGGGGGTTCTAGCGCTGTGACCTGAACATTTGCCATCCAGAACGATCGCTGCCAGGTGGACGCTACAGATAACTTATTGATATGACTGGTCGGATGGATCTCCTCGCGCACCTGGAGGCGTACGTCGCGACCGTCGACGAGGCGAGCTTCTCCCGCGCGGCCGACCGCCTCGGGATCGCCCAGCCGCTCCTCAGCCGCCGCATCAAGACACTGGAGGCCCACTTCGGGGGCCTGTTGTTCGACCGTTCACGGCGGCAGGTGGCGACGACCGAGCTGGGCATGCTCCTGCTTCCCTACGCGCAGGACGTGCTGGACCGGGCCGAACGGCTGGGGCAGGCCGCCCGGTCCGCCCGGCAGGCGCAGGTGCGCGCCGTCGGAGTGCCCGCGCACTGTGCTCCGGCCGCGCTGGCAGGCGTGATCCGTGCCGGTACCGAACACGGGATCACCCTCGGCGTACGCGAACTTCCCCCTCAGGAGCGGGTGACGGGGCTCGCCGACGGTTCGCTCACCTGCGCGCTGGTGCGTGTCGCGCCGGAGCAGGGCGCGTTCCGGGTGCCGCTCGGCCTCGCGTCCGCGCCGCCTTCCGATGCCCGGGTGCCTCAGGGCGCCGAACCCCAGGGACGATGGCGACGCGCGGTGCACCTGGAGGACCTGCGGCCACGGCGGAGCCGTGCCACGGGCGGTGAACGGGCCGCCGCACTGCCCCTGCTGATCCTGACGGAGGACGAAGTGCCCTACGCGTACGACAGGTTGGTGCGTGCCGCCGCCAGATCGGGGCTGCCGGAGGGGCTGATCCGGTCGGCCGGACCGGCGGCCACCGCGCTCGCCGAGACGCTGGCCGGCCGGTCGATGCTGCTGTGTGCCGAGCCGTTCGCGCGGCAGCACGGGGCGACGTGGACGCCGCTGGCCGATGCCTCGCTGCACCGGGGGTACGACGTGCAGGGGACGCGCCGGCAGCGGGGCGCGCAGGACGTGCCCGACTGGCTCGTCGCCTCGCTGGCGGGGGCGGCGGGCGCCACGAGCGCCGTACCGGATCCCCGGCGGACCGGGGCACCGGGCGAGGACGCCGCGGCACGGCTGGCGGCGCGCGGATGAGCGCGGAACCGGCCCACCGCCCGGCCTGCGTCGCCGGTGACGGCGCGCTCCTCGACGTCGCCGAGGCGATCGCACGCGACTGGGCGGCCCTCGGGGTCCGCGGCTCCTTCCTCGCCCGCAACATCGACTCCGGCGAGCACCTCGGCTTCGACGTCGACGAGCAGCTTCCCCTGGCCTCGGTGGTGAAGGTCCCGCTCGCCCTGGCCGTGCTGGACCGGATCGCGGCCGGGGACCTCGATCCGGCCCACCCGGTGACCGTCGACCCGGCCGGGAGCAGCGTCGGACCCACCGGACTGGCCGCGTTCCGGCATCCGGCCACCGTGGCCGTCGGGGACCTGCTCCTGCTGATGCTGTCGGTGAGCGACAACGCCGCGGCCGACGCGCTGTTCGGTCTGGTGCCGGTGGCGGAGGTCGATGCCCGCCTGCGCGCGTGGCGTTGCGACGGCATACGGGTGCGGCACCGCATGAACCACATGTACGAATGCGCCGCCGGTGCCGCCGGCAACGACTTCTCCCTCGCCCTGGAACTGGCCGTACGGGACGAGCGGGCGGGACGGCACACCATCGAGACCCTGGATCCGGCCCACGCCAACCTCGGCTCGGCCGCGGCGCTCGTGGACCTGTTGCGGCGGGTGTGGCGTGACGAGATCTCCCATCCCGGTGCGACGGCCGAACTCCGCCGCCTGATGGGGCATCAGGTCTTCACCCAGCGACTGGCCGGCGAGCTGCGTGCGGACTCCCTGCGGCTGAGCGGCAAGACGGGCACGTTCCTGCACCTGCGGCACGAGATCGGCGTGGTGGAGGCCGAGTCCGGCGACCGGGTGGCCATGGCGGCGCTCACCCGTGCCGACCGGCGGGCGGGTCTGGCGCCGGACATCGACTTCGCGATCGCGAATGGTGCACGGCAGGCGTTCGAGGCACTGCGGGGGTGAGGCGGCAGGATGCCTTGAGCCACCGCACGGAGACGGTCACCGCACGGGCGTCGGCACGGTGGGGCGAACGGACGGTCAGCCGGTATGTCGGTCCAGGGGGCGGGCGCCTCAGGAAATCGGTCGGCTCAAGGGATAGGTCCTATGGGGTGGGTCCTATGGGGTGGGTGCTATGGGATGGGTGCTATGGGATGGGAATGCCGCGTTCCCGTTCTCCTCGGCGCGGCGGCAGCCCCGGCAGCGTGGCCCGCAGGTGGGGCGGACGGGGCGCGTCCTGAGCCCGCCCGGAGCGGTGGTGCAGTCCCGCGGCGGCGGCGACGAAGTCCAGCGCGGTGAGCAGTCCCGTCAGTCGCCCGCGCGGGTCGGTGACCGGCACCGCGTCGATGTGCTCCTCCGTCATCACCGCCGCCGCGCGAAGCATCGAGTCCTCCGCATGGACCGTGACCGTACGGCGCCCGTACACGAGATCACGCACGTGCCGGCGGGACAGGGTCGACGCCGGAGCGGCACAGGCGACGGCCAGCTCGGTGCCTTCCAGCACTCCGGCACAGCAGCCGTCCTGGCGCACCACAGGCAGCTGGCGCTGGCCGGAACGCTCCATGACCTCCCAAGCCATCAGCAGGGTCTCGTCCTCGCTGATCGAGTACGGCGCCTCCTTCATCAGGGCGCCCACCGAAAGCCTCTCCTCCATGTCTGCCTCCTCCTCGCCGTCGGCCGGACCCCGGACCGTGGCGAGGCCCTTACGCAGGCCGGCCGGGGGCACGTCACGTGATCCGCCTCCTCCCGAGCACCCCAAAACGGCGCCCGGTGTCAACGGCGTCCGAGGCGTCTGCCTCCCCCCACGCTCGTCCGGACCGGGTCGCCTGTCTTGAGCTGGTGAGGCCAAGAAGGGGGGCCGTTGGTCCCTCTTCACGGACGGGCCCTCGGCCGGCCCCTCCGCACGGCCGGGCCCTCCCCTGCGGCCGAGACCAGTGCCGAGCCGACGGGTGCGGGACGCGCCTTCGAGCCCCGGCCCGTACGGCGATCAGCCCCTGCCGCCGCTCAGGTTCCGCCACTCGGGCCCGACCCGCTTCCATTCGTCGTCCCATTCGGCCAGCCGCCGCCGGACGAGCCGGGCACGGACCAGCCAGCCCGTGACCCACACGGTCGTGCCGGCGACCTGCGCCACCAGGACACCGGCGAGGACCGTCTGCAGCAGGCCCTCCGCGCGAGTGGTGGGCGCGGAGACGATCCGGCCCGTGCCGTCCGTCCACACCATGACCGGACTGCCCGCCGGTGCGCCCGGGTGGACCTTGGCCCGGTCCGTGTGCACGGTGCCGTCCTTGGCCGTCCAGCGCACGGTGGCCCACACCTGGCCGTCGTCGTATCCGCCGTCGGCCGGCGCGGCCTTCGCCGGGCCGTCGGTGACCACGGCGGACACCGCGTGCTCCTGGGCCCGCCGCGCCGAGAGGGCCGAGTCCATGGAGTGGGCCGCCGCCTGACCGGCGAACACCGCGCCCAGCAGGGCGAGGATCCAGGTGGCCAGCACGATCCAGGCTTCGACGACGTCGCTGTGCCGCTTGAGGGGGTTGGGCCGCCACCGCCACAGCCGCACCCGTGCCACCGTCGTGGGAGGTGTCCGTCTCATGGTCACCGCCTCCTCTCGCCTTCCGGGCCGAGGTCCGGGTGACGGGGCGGACCGGACGCCCCTCACCGCGCGTCCACCACGACGGTCACGGCTCGCACGAGGCAGGCGGCGAGCGGCACCAGAGCCGTTTCATGGATCCGGCCCGTAAGCGTCACTCCACCATCGTGCACCCCGATCCGGATAACCGCCGTCTCGGTCGCGGAAGGGCTGCGCACAGCCCGTCCCGTCCTGCGGGAGGGGGGACCGACGGCCCGTCGGGAGGGCCGATTGGCACTGGAGAGGAAGGGCACTCGTGCGCCACAGTGGAGACAGGAGCGGCACCGATCCCCCGCGGTGTCGCTCCGCCTTGATCCCCGAAGATGACGCCCATGATCCTCGACGCCCCTCCGGCGCCCGGACTGCGCACGCGCACGATCAGGACTCACCGGCCCGCACCCTCACGCGTCTACGGCCGGTACGATCACGAGTCCCCGGCCCGTACGATCATGACTCCTTGGCCCGTACGATCACGACCGGACAGCTCGCGTGGTGCGAGACGTGCTGGCTGACGGAACCGAGCAGGGCGCGGGCGAATCCGCCCCTCCCCCGGCGGCCGACGACGAGGACCTCGGCTCCCTCGGCCGCCCGCAGCAGGACCTCGGCGGCGTTGCCGTGGGCCAGGCGGGCCGTGACCGCTCCGGCCTCGTCGGCACCGAGCACGTCGGCCAGTTCCTGCCGCATCCGCTGCCGGGCGTCCTCCTCGTCGACGTCCATGTCCACGGCGGGCCCCGACCAGCCCTGCAGGCCCGGCAGTTCCCAGGCGGCAACCGCTTCCACGGTGCCGCCGACGAGTCCGGCGTAGCGCACGCCCCAGCGCAGGGCCTCGTACGAGGAGGGCGAGCCGTCGACACCCACCACGACCCGCCGTTCGGAGACGTCCCTGTCCATGTGTCCCACCTCTCCTGCGGCTCTCGCGCCACCCGACCCGTCGCCCCCTCGTCTCCACGCTGCGCGAGCCCTCGGCACCCCGCCACCGATGAGCCTCCGGGGGCATGACGGACGGCCACCCGTCGGCACGTGCGGGCGAAGCTCCGGCGAGTGTCCTCGGTGGCGTTGCGGTCACCTCTCATGCGGCGGGCCGCGGGTTCATGCTGGAGGAGGAGAAGAACCGTCGAGGAGTGAGTGATCATGCATGGGCGCACGGGCGACGCACGGCGGGCCGGCGGCCGGAGCGCGGCGCCGCGGGAACACCGCCGCCGGGAGGAGCGATGAGCAGGCGCGCCAGGGTCCGGCGCCGGGGCGGACGCGCGCGCGGCGGCGACCGGCTGCCTGCGCACGGCACTGCGCGGATCCCCGCACCGCGGCCGACGGCCGCTCCTGCGCGGCCGGGAACCCGCGGCTCGGCCGGCGACTGGGTCCTGCTGCCGGGCGGCACCTGGCGGCGGGTCGAGACGATCCGGGTACGCCACCTGTTCGGCTGACGGACGATTGGCAGCAGACAGCAGACGGCTGACGGCTGACGGCTGACGGCTGACGGCTGACGGCTGACGGCTGACGAACGCCGGGGGCGACCTCTGCCCGGCCGACGACGCCAGGGGACGCCTCTGCCCGGCCCGCCCCGGACGAAGCAGGCTGAGGCCCGGCCATGAGACTGGTGGCCGTCTCAGGGCAGGAGCCGCTGCTCCTTCGCCACGGCCACGGCGCCCGCCCGGGTGTCCACGCCGAGTTTGTCGTAGATGCGCCGCAGGTGGGTCTTGACCGTGGCCTCGCTGATGTACAGGGCCCGGGCGATGGCGTGGTTGGGCAGGCCCTGGGAGAGGTGGGCGAGGATCTCGCGCTCGCGCGGTGTGAGAGCGGGGCGGGGGTTGCGCAGACGGGCCATGACGCGGTCGGCGACCGGGGGTGAGAGAGCGGGGCGGCCCTGCGCGGAGGCGTGGATCGCGGTGAAGAGGTCCTCGGGGCGCTCCGCCTTCAGCAGATAGCCGGTGGCGCCGGCCTCGATGGCACGGGTGACGTCCGCGTCGGTGTCGTACGTCGTCAGGACCAGGACATGCGGGGCCGGTGCGAGGGTGCGCAGCCGGCGGGTGGTTTCCACGCCGTCCATTCCGGTGCCCAGGTGCAGATCCATCAGGACGACGTCGGGCGTCGCCCTGCGGGCCAGGGCCAGCGCCTCCTCACCGCTTCCGGCCTCGCCGACGACGTCGATGTCCGGCGCGCTGTGCAGGAGTGCCAGCAGTCCGGCGCGCACGACGGCGTGGTCGTCGCAGACCAGGATGCGGACGGGACGGCTGCCGGTCGGATCGGGTGTGCCGGTCATCTGGGCTCCAGCGGGATCGCGGCCGACAGGGCGGTTCCTTCGCCCGGCGCCGACTCGATGGTCAGGGTGCCGCCCAGCTGGCGCAGGCGGGCCCGGATGGCAGGCAGGCCGTGGCCGCGTTCCCCGCCTTCCGGGGCCGTGGTGGTGTCGAAGCCTCGGCCGTCGTCCGTCACGTCCAGGACGATCTGGTCGTCCAGACACGTCAGGGTCAGGGTCGCCGTCGTGGCGCCGGCGTGTTCGCGGACGTTGGCCAGGGCGCCCTGGGCGATGCGCAGCAGGGCCGATTCGACGGGGGCGGGCAGCGCGGCGGGCGGGGTGCCCTCCGTGTGGACGCGGACGGTGAGCATGGGCGTGGTCTCGCGCTCGGCGACCGCGCGCAGGGCCCGGAGCAGGCCGTCGCCGTCCGCGAGGTCGGCGGGGGTCAGGTCGTGGACGAAGCGACGGGCCTCGGCGAGGCTGCGTTCGGCGATCGTCGCCGCCGTGCGGACATGGTCGCGGGCGGTGTCCGGGGCGCTGTCCCACAGGCGGTCCGCGGCCTGCAGGAGCATCCGCTGGCTGGACAGGCCCTGGGCGAGGGTGTCGTGGATCTCGCGGGCCAGCCGCTCGCGCTCGGCGAGGGTGCCCTCGCGGCGCTCGGTGGCGGCCAGGTCGCGACGGGTGCGGACCAGATCGGCGATGAGGGCGTCACGGCGGGCCGACTGACGTTGCATGACGACGTAGACGGTGGTGGCCACGGCGGCCACGGCCGGGGGCGCGAGCAGCACGTTGGGGTCCGGCCAGCCCGCGAGGCTCAGCTGGGCCGCCACAGCGAGCGCGGTCAGCAGCGCCACCAGCGGGATCGCGGCGCGCGCCGGGAGGGTGCGCAGGCCGGTGTAGAAGAGCGGCACGGCGCACCAGGCGAAGCTCGGTGCCAGGACCACCAGCAGCGCCCACGTCGCCACCACCAGGCCGAGCCAGGTCAGCCGGCGCAGGGTGGGGCGGGGTCCGAGGACCGGACCGAGCAGGTACAGCACCGCCAGCAGCACGGAGAGGCCGATGATCCAGGGGGTGCGGGGGCCCTCGGCGTGCCGGGCGAGGTAGCGGGCGAGGGAGGCGGCCAGCAGCACGAAGAACGCCGTGTGCATGACGACGGTGAGGGCACGGGTGTCGTCGCGTTCGGGCGTGGCCACGGGTGGCTCCTCCCTCATCCGGTTCCCTCTCATCATCGCGCTGAACTGGGCAAACACCCTCCATTGTTCCCTGGCCCGCAGCCTCGGGGGTCATCCGATCGGATGACCCCCGAGACCACCGATCCGTCGAGGGGGAGCCGCCGGATCCGGGCCGAGGATCGGTACGGGAGCCAGCCGGCCCCCGGATTCCGTGCCAGAAGGGTGCTCGTCATGCCGAGCCGCAAGAAGCCGTCCCGCCGTACCCGTGTCCTCGCCGCAGGCGCCGTCCTTGCCGTCGTGGGTGCCGGGGTCGTCGGAACCGTCGCCGCCAGTGCCGCCGATTCCGCCGGTACGACGCCGGCCGCTGCCGTGGCCGCCCGCAGCGGGAACCTGACCGAGACCCGGCACCTCACCCTCGACGCGGCCACGAAGGCGGCGCAGGCCGCCATGGACACCGCCGAGAAGGACGGCCGGCAGGTGTCGGTGGCCGTCGTCGACCGCAACGGCAACACGCTGGTCACCCTGCGCGGCGACGGTGCCGGCCCGCAGTCGTACGAGTCCGCCGGGCGCAAGGCGTTCACCGCCGTGTCCTGGAACGCTCCCACGTCCGAGCTGGCCAAGCGGCTGGAGCAGGCGCCGGCCCTGAAGGACATCCCGGGCACGCTGTTCCTCGCGGGCGGCGCTCCGGTCACCGCCCAGGGCGCTCCGGTGGCGGGCATCGGCGTCGCGGGCGCCCCGTCCGGCGACCTGGACGAGCGGTACGCACAGGCGGGGGCGGCGGCGCTGGGCCGCTGAGGCCCACGCCTGCCACTGCCACTGCCCCGGGCGCGGCCGCGACCAGTGCCGCTGCCCCTGCCCCTGCCCCTGCCCCTGCCCCTGCCCCTGCCCCTGCCCGGAAATAATCCCGTACTCGGCGAAGGCGTCCGGGCACGGCGAAGGCGTCCGGGGCTGCCCATGCGGGCCGCCCCGGACGCCTTCGGGGATGGATCAGACGAGGTCGAACCGGTCGAGGTCCATGACCTTGGCGAACGCGGCGACGAAGTCCTTCACGAACTTCTCCTTCGCGTCGTCGGAGGCGTAGACCTCGGCGAGCGCGCGCAGCTCGGAGTTCGAGCCGAAGACCAGGTCGGCACGGGTACCGGTCCACTTCACCCGGCCCGTGGCGGCGTCCCGGGCCTCGAAGGTGGTCTGGTCCTCGGACGTCGACTTCCACGTCGTGCCCAGGTCGAGCAGGTTGGCGAAGAAGTCGTTCGTGAGCGTGCCGGGCCTGTCGGTGAGGACACCGTGCTGCGAGCCGGCGCGGTTGGCGCCCAGGACGCGCAGGCCGCCGACGAGGACGGTGGTCTCGGGGGCGCTCAGGGTGAGCAGGTTCGCCCTGTCGAGCAGCAGGTACTCGGCCGGCAGGCGGTTGCCCTTGCCCACGTAGTTGCGGAAGCCGTCCGCGATCGGCTCCAGCGCCGCGAAGGAGTCGGCGTCGGTGTGCTCGTCGGTCGCGTCGACGCGGCCCGGCGTGAAGGGCACCTCCACCTCGTGGCCGCCGTCCTTGGCGGCCTTCTCGACGGCGGCCACACCGCCGAGGACGATCAGGTCGGCCAGGGAGACCTTCTTGGCGCCGGAGGAGGCGTTGAACTGCTGCTGGATGCCCTCCAGGACGCGCAGCACCTGGGCCAGCTCGTCGGGGTCGTTGACCTCCCAGCCGCGCTGCGGCTGCAGGCGGATGCGGGCGCCGTTGGCACCGCCGCGCTTGTCGCTGCCGCGGAAGGTGGACGCGGACGCCCACGCGGTGGAGACCAGCTGGGACACGGTCAGGCCCGAGTCGAGCAGCTTGACCTTGAGGGACGCGATGTCCGCGCCGTCGATCAGTTCGCCCTCGCGCTGCGGCAGCGGGTCCTGCCACAGCAGCGTCTCGGCCGGAACCTCCGGGCCGAGGTACAGGGACTTCGGGCCCATGTCGCGGTGGGTCAGCTTGTACCAGGCGCGGGCGAAGGCGTCCGCGAACTCCTCCGGGTTCTCGTAGAACCGGCGGGAGATCGGCTCGTAGATCGGGTCGAGCTTCAGCGAGAGGTCGGTGGTGAGCATCGTCGGGCGCTGCTTCTTCGACGGGTCGAAGGCGTTCGGGACGACCTCCGGTGCGTCCTTCGCCACCCACTGGTTGGCGCCGGCCGGGCTCTGGGTGAGCTCGTAGTCGTACTCGAAGAGGTTCTTGAAGAACCCGTTGCTCCACTGGGTCGGGGTGGTGGTCCAGGTGACCTCGAGGCCGCTGGTGATGGCGTCCTTGCCGACGCCCGTACCGTAGGTGCTCCGCCAGCCCAGGCCCTGCTGCTCCATCGGGGCGGCCTCGGGGTCGGCACCGACGTTGTCCGCGGGGCCGGCGCCGTGGGTCTTGCCGAAGGTGTGGCCACCGGCGATGAGGGCGACCGTCTCCTCGTCGTTCATCGCCATGCGGCGGAACGTCTCACGGATGTCGCGGGCCGCGGCGATCGGGTCCGGGTTGCCGTTGGGGCCTTCCGGGTTGACGTAGATGAGGCCCATCTGGACCGCGCCGAGCGGGTTCTCCAGCTCACGGTCGCCGGTGTAGCGCTTGTCGTCCAGCCAGGTGGTCTCGGGACCCCAGTAGACGTCCTCCTCCGCCTCCCAGACGTCCTCACGGCCGCCGCCGAAGCCGAAGGTCTTGAAGCCCATCGTCTCCAGGGCGACGTTGCCGGTGAGGATCATGAGGTCGGCCCAGGAGATGCTCTGGCCGTACTTCTTCTTGACCGGCCACAGCAGACGGCGGGCCTTGTCGAGGCTGGCGTTGTCCGGCCAGCTGTTGAGCGGGGCGAAGCGCTGCTGGCCGGCGCCGGCGCCGCCGCGGCCGTCGCTGATGCGATAGGTGCCCGCACTGTGCCAGGCCATACGGATCATCAGCGGGCCGTAGTTGCCGAAGTCGGCGGGCCACCAGTCCTGCGAGGTGGTCAGCACCTCGGCGATGTCCCGTTTCACGGCCGCGAGGTCGAGGGCCTCGAACGCCTCGGCATAGTCGAAGTCCTCACCCAGCGGGTTGGCCACGGCAGGGTTCTTCGCAAGGATCTTCAGGTTCAGCCGGTCCGGCCACCACTGGCGGTTGCCACCGCCCTGGGTCGGGTGCGGGGCACGCCCGTGCGCGACGGGGCAGCCGCCGCTCCCCTCCTCCGACTCCGCGTCTGCGACGATCGCGTCGTGGTTCTCAGTCATGGCAATCCTTCCGAACGTGACGGAACTCGGTGCTCAGGAACTGGTGCTCAGAAACTGCGGCCGGTGGAACAGTCGGGGCAGGTGCCCCAGTAGACGACCTCGGCCTCCTCGATCGAGAAGCCGCGGTCGTCGGACGCGGTCAGGCAGGGCGCATCGCCGACCGCGCAGTCGACGTCGGCGAGGGCACCACACGCCCGGCACACGACGTGGTGGTGGTTGTCGCCGACGCGTCCTTCGAACCGGGCGGGGCTGCCGGCCGGCTCGATACGGCGTATGAGGCCCGCCGCGGTGAGTGCGTGCAGGGCCTCGTAGACGGCTTGCAGGGAGATATGACCCACGCGGTCGCGGACCCCGGAGGCGATCGCCTCGACGCCGAGGTGGTCACCGTCCCGGACGGTCTCCAGCAGCGCGACGCGGGCGGCTGTCACGCGCAGGCCGACACCGCGCAGCTCCTCGGCGGTGCTCGGAGTCTGGGATGCGGTCATGACGCCGAACCTACCCTCATAAACACGAGGGATTCAAGAAAACGAACCATGCAATTCTGGCCTCGTGCCGCCGACCGGTGTTCGCCCGTGCGCAGCTTTGCCCCGCACGCGCATGGCCGAGCCCGGCCCGTGTTCGGCCGGGGCCGACGGGCCGGGCTGAGGGAACGGGGCGCGCTGACACGGACGCATCATGCGGCCGCACCGACCGCCGTGCCGCGCGCCGAGCCGGGGGATCCTCCCAACGGGTGAGCGCGATGCTCCGGGACCGGCCGGTCAGCCGCGGGCCGCCTCCCTCGCGTACCGCCGGGCCAGGGCGTGGAAGGCCTCCTTGGGTTCCCAGTGCCAGCCGGCGGCGGGGTCGAAGGGGCGCTTCTCGATGGGCTTGGTGACGGCGTAGCTCGCCATGTCGAGGTCGTGGCGGGGGTCGCCGGGCCGGTGCGGTGCGTCGGGGGTGACGAACTCGAACGCCATGGCCGCGTACAGACCCATCGAGGTGAAGACGTCGAGGAGCTGCATCAGATAGGCGGCCTGCGTCCGCTCGCTGCGGATCAGGTCACCCTTGATCTCCTGGGGGTCCTTGTCGCGGTCGACGACGTCCCAGCCCATGCCGGCGGTCTCGGGGGCGCCGACGTAGGCGCAGGTCCCGAACTCGGTGATCGCCAGCGGCTTGCCCCATCGCAGGTAGCGGCGCAGCTCCCGCACGTAGTCGGCGCGGCGGGGGAAGTAGGCGTAGTAGTCGATGCCGACGATGTCGAAGAGTCGCCAGTCGACCTGGTCCTCCTGGGCGGCCGCGTAGGCGAGCCGGCCGCGGAAGACGGAGCGGCCGACCGCCGCCGCCCTCGCCGTGAAGCGGTCCAGGCGGTGCTGCATCCTGACGGGGTCGACCTTGCCGTCCATCAGGTTCTGGATACGTTCGACGACCGTGTCGCCCGGGACGATGCCCGGCACGAGCAGCCAGAACTCGCAGCCCACGCTGAGGTCGACGCTCGCGCCCTGGCGGCGCAGCCGTTCCGCGAAGCGACCGGTCTCGGCGAGGTGTTCCAGGGTGTCGCGCTCGGAGGCGTCGGCGAGGGTCGGCTGGAGCCAGATGTGCAGGCCGCGCTCCGCGGCCTCGGCGGCGGTGGCCGTCAGCCGTTCGACGCCGTCGCCGGTGACGTCCACCGTGTCGGCGTGCAGTTCGTCGCGGATCACACGGATGTCCCGGCGCATCCGTGCGGTGTGGAAGCCGGTGGCCGGTGTCTCGCCCTCGCCGACGGTGTAGACGACACCTCGGTGGCGCAGTCCGTGGCGCTGCTCGGCCGCCGCGGCCGTGCCCGCGGGCAGCAGCGTCGCGGCGAGCCCGGCGGACGCCGCCCCGGCCAGGAACTGTGCGCGGTTGATTCCGTTGGCCCGATGCGTACGGTCATGGATCCTCTGCATACGGCCACCCTGGCGTCACGGGCCCTGCCGGCGCCGTCCCCCGATGGTCTACGGCCGAGCGCCGAAGGGAGCGGATCGGGCGGCGAAAGTCGCGGCCGGTGGCGCGGCCGGCCCCGGGATTCGGCCCCCGGCCGCACGACGGGACCGCGGCGGGCCGGGCGTCAGGGCCGCTCGCGCTCCACCCGGGGCGGGAGGGGAAGCCGGAAGACCATGCGGTCGGTCCCGGGGCCGTCGTAGTCGTGGACGGGTCCGGTGACCGTGAATCCCAACGCGGTGTGGAAGGCGACGGAGCGCCGGTTCTGCGGCGAGGTGACCGCCTTCACCCGAGTACGGTGCTCCGCCGCCGCCAGTTCGAAGAATCCCTGGTAGAGGCGTCTGGCCAGCCCTTCCCCACGGGCTCGCGGCGCCACCCCGACGAAGTGGACGTACGCGGTGTCGGACTCCGCCGGGGACATCAGCCCGATGAGGAACCCGGCGAGGCCGACGCCGTCCTCGGCGATCAGGCTGGTGCGATGGAAGTGGTCCAGGAACAGCCGGGGCAGCACCGAACGGATCGGCCGCTCCCACCATTCGTCGACCACCGCGATGATGCGGTCGTAGTCACCCGGTTCGGCAGGCCGCACGCGCGCTCGCTCGCTCATGATCACGAATCATCGCAGCGCGCTCGCCGCCCGTCCACGGCCGAAGGCCTCCGGAGGACGGGCACGAAGGGCTTGAAGGACTTACACGGCTTGCACGGCTTGCACGGCTTGACGAGCATGTCGTATTCGCGCCCGGAAACGTCTACTTCGCCCGGTTCCGGCGCCGGGCGGGCGGTCAACAGGCCCCGTCGCTCGTACGGGTGCATCGCGTCGGTCCGTCCGTGGCATAGCGCGGACCGCGTCGTTCGGCAGCAGTGTGATGTTTGCACATTGATGTGATTGAGACGGGCCGAACGGGCAACGCTCCCCTTCATGCTCCACGCGAAACTCCTGCGGCAGGTGATTGGATGACGACGGCGACGACCCGGGCGAACCGGACGCCGCCCACACGGACCGGCACGGCCACTTCTCCGGGACGGTCCTCCCCGACCGCCGCCCTGCCCTCCCTGCCGTCCCTCACGGGGCTGCGCTGGATGGCTGCCCTGCTGGTGTTCGGACTGCACGTCAACAACTTCGGCTACTTCGGAGGCGGCGCCGGGCGCATCGTGTTCTGGGGATTCGGCGCCGGTGCCACGGGAGTGTCGTTCTTCTTCGTGCTGTCCGGTTTCGTGCTGACCTGGTCGGCGCGGCAGCAGGACCGCGCCTTCGCCTTCTGGCGACGGCGCATCGCGCGGATCTACCCGGTGCACCTGGTCACCCTGGCCGTCGCACTCCTGATGACGCTCACGCTGACACACCAGGGGAACCCGACGCCCCGGCAGACGCTGGCCAACGCCCTGCTGTTGCACTCCTGGTGGCATCCCTGGTGGCAGACGCTGAACCCGGTCAGCTGGTCGCTGGCGTGCGAGGCGTTCTTCTACGCCTCCTTCCCGCTGCTGATCCTGCTGCTGCGCAAGCTCGGCGCCCGGGGCTCCACGGTGCTGGGCGGGGTGTCGGTCGCGGCGGTCCTGGTGCTGGCCTGGGCGGACGCCCACCACTGGCTGACCCAGTCGCTGTACTCCTTCCCCGCCGCCCGCCTCCCCGAGTTCGTGCTGGGCGCCGTGACGGCCCGGCTGGTACTGGTCGACCGATGGCGCGGGCCCGGCCTGGAGGCGTCGCTGGCCCTGGCGATCATCGGCTACTTCCTGGTCCCGCAGGTCACGCCCGGCTATTCCGCCACGGTCTGCACGCTCGCCGGGTTCACCCTGCTGATCCCGGCGGCGGCCGCCGCGGACCTGCACGGGCTGCCGTCCCTGTGGCGGCACCGGTGCCTCGTGCGTCTGGGGGAACTGTCGTTCGCCTTCTACATGATCCATCTGCTGGTCCTGCGCGCGGGCACGAACCTGCTGGGGACCAAGCCGCACTTCGGTGTCCTGGCGGGCGTGGCGGTCACGGGCATCGCCTTCAGTCTGTCCCTGGGGCTGTCCTGGGTCCTGTACGAGGCGGTGGAACGCCCGGCCAGACGGCTGCTGCTCCGCCGCCGGGCGGCCGGCGGGTCCGGCCGGCAGCTGGAGTCGGTGCCCTCCAGCCGGGTGGCACCCGCCCCGGGCGCCACTGAACCGGCCGGTCGTACACGCGACTGAGCAGGCCGGTCGTTCGCGTGACTGAACAGGCCGGTCGTTCACGCGACTGATCCGGTCGGCCGTTCGCGCAAGACCGAGGTGATCACGCGCCGCCAGCCCGCTCCGCGGCGGTCGTCGTCCGGCCGGGGGGCGCCGAGCAGCAGGGGGTCGGCCCGGGCGAAGGGCCGCGAGGCCTGTCGGCAGGTCCTGGGGCTACGGCTGCAGGGCAGGCGTGTTCCTGATGAAGCTGTCGAACCCCGCCGGGGGGCGCCCGAGCAGCTCGGCGAGGTCGTCCGTGGCCCGGTCGTACCGGTTCTCGGCGTGCAGCCGCGCCATCGTGGCGATGTGGTCGAAGACGTGGGGCGGCAGGCCCAGCTTCTTGAGGTCGTGTTCCAGCCACTCCTCGTACGGCACGTCGACATAGGTCACGGCACGGCCCAGAGCGGCGGAGAACTCGGCCGCGACGGCGTTCATGTCGCGGGAGTACGCCCCGGTCAGTTCGTAGACCCGGCGGGACGGTTCCGTCGGGTCGAGCAGGAGCCGTGCGACGGCCTCCGCCACATCGCCCGCGGCGACCGGCGAGGTCCGGGCGGAGCCGAAGGGGAGGCGGATCGTGCCGTCCCGCAGGATCGAGGCGACCGCGACCTGGGCGAAGAGCGGATTCTCCATGAACACGGTGGGCCGGACGTGGACCGCCGGGGCGCCGGACCAGTCCAGGACGTGCTCGGCCAGCCAGTGCAGCCGCTGGTGCCGGGACTCGCCGCTGCTGGTGAGGTCCATCTGCGAGACCGTCATCTGGGACATGCTCACCAGCAGGTCGAGGCCGTCGCCCTCGCGGACGGCCGCCGCGACCGTCGTCGAGGCCTCCAGGTACGCGGGTGACACGCCCATCCCGAAGTAGGCCCGGCGGCAGCCCGCCAGCGCCTCCACCACGTCGGCGCCGCGGGTGAGGTCGCCGACCACCACCTCCACGCCGGCCATGGCCCGCAGGGCCGAGGCCCGTTCGTCGTCGTGGTGCACCAGTGCCCGGACGGGCACGCCCTGCTCCCGCAACCGGTCGAGGACCGTTCGCCCGACTCCGCCCACGGTGCCGCCGACGCCGGTGACCAGCACGGGGTGAACATGCACGGCGATCGCCTCCTGCCTCCGATACCGGAACATCCGGTCCATTCGGGACGATCCCACCCTAAGCACTGCCCACCGGCTCACCTGCGCAGCTGGCGCCGTGCGGCGGCGAGGAACACCACCGGCCTACGGGCGCATCCGGTCCCCGGCCATCGCCAGCAGCGCGGCGTGCGTCTCCTGGTCGGCGGCCACGATCAGCCCGCCGGCACCCGTGTGCAGGGGCAGGCCGTCGATGCCGGTCACGGTGCAGCCGGCGGCCCGGCACAGGGCGATGCCGGCCGCGAAGTGGACACTGTCGCGCAGGTCTCCGTCGGTGACGTACGCGGCCCGGCGGCCCGCGGCCACCCAGGCCACCGCGAGGGTCGTGGAGACCACCCGGGGCCGGAACCGCCGACCGAAACCCGGGTCGGCCAGGAGGCGCACGGCACGGAAGCCGGGGGCGTTCGGGAACGGCGGGTCGAGGTTGACGTCCACCAGGGCGGATTCCGCCGAGGGAACCAGATCCTCGTCCGTGTCGCCGAGCCGGACCCGGGCCTGCTGCCCGTCGGTCCAGAACACCTCGCCGCTGAACGGGTCGGCGGTCGCGGCCGCCGTGATCTCGCCGTCCACCCGCAGAGCCACGTTCACCCCCACCAGCATGTTCCGCACGGCGTAGTTGAGGGTGCCGCACAGCGGGTCGACCAGCCATCGGCGCGGCGCCGCAGCGCTGCCGGTGCTGCCGCTCTCCTCTCCGGTCACGGCGTCGTCGGGCCGCGCTCCACGCAGCACGTCGACGATGGCCTGCTCCGCCGCGAGGTCGGCGGCCGTCGCGAAGTCGCCCGCGGACTTCTCGAAGCGGGCCAGTGAGCCTCCGTACATGGCGCGTACGACGTCCGCGCCCGCCCGGGCGGCCCGCAGGGCCAGTTGGGCGTCGGACTCCTCGTGGGACTGCCCGGTGGGCTGCCCGATGGAGAGCCCGGCGGACTGCCCCGTGGGCTGCCTGTTGGCCTCCCCGCCGGACTCCCAGCCGGACTCCCCGTCAGTCTCTCCGTCGATCTCCCCGTTGCTGAGCTGCATGCGGCCAGCATAGGAGGCGGGCCCGCGCGGGCGGCGGGCCCGGGTTCGGCTATGGCCTGCGGGCCTTGCCGGTAGGGGTGAAGGACAGGCTCTGTTCGGCCGCGGTCCGGCCACCCCCGACCGAACTGCCACTCCTGTCGGTCCAGTTGCGTGGCGCGGTGGTCTCCACACGATGGGCCGTTCCCTGGGACAGCGCGAGGACGAGACCGCTGTAGCGGTTGACGAGACGGCAGGAACCGTCACCGGAGGCGCTGCGGATCACGAACCACTGCTGGCCGGCCGCGGGTCCGCCGGCCGGTGCCGCCGTGAGGGCGGGCCGGGCGCCCCAGGCCCTGCCGCTGGTGGAGGCGGAGTTGACGCCCAGCAGACGCCCGCTCGCGGCGTTGGCGACGGTGAAGGCGCCGTCGCCCGTGGGGGTGAAGGTCCACGACTCCCGGGCGGAACCGCTGGGCGACGCGAGCGAGGTCGTGGCGGAGCCACCGGAGGCCTGGGCGAGGACGCGGCCCGTGCCGGAGGTGATGCGGTAGCGGCGGGTGGTGTCCACCGGCGGGGCGGCGCGGCGGGCGGAGTCGACGGTGACGTCGACGTATTCGCCGGAGGCGTCGTGGGAGCAGCCGAAGGCGCAGTAGGAGCGGAAGGTCCTGCCCACGACACTCGAACTGGTGCGGTTGGCGGGGTCGAGGAACCAGCGGTACCAGGAGGCGTTCGTGTAGCCGCCGGTGTCGCCGATCAGGCGCCACTTCTGGGAGGCCAGGTCGTCGGTGGCGTAGAAGTACTGCGGTGAGTCGCCGCTCTGGTCCACGGCCTGCGGTTCGCCGATGTACAGGCCGAGGTAGGCGTCGTAGGTGATGTTCATGACGAACAGCGGTGAGGTCGGGGGCATCGTGCCGGCCGCGATCTGCTCGGCGGCGGTGCCGGCGTTGGCCGGGTCGTACTCGCCGGACACGGGGGTGTAGCCGGTGGGGTGGTCCGTGTCGACGGGAACCATGTTGCTCTCCCGGCCGCCGGTACCGGGCTGGGACCAGGTGCCGTCGTACCACTTGCGCCAGGAACCCGGCGCCATCTTCGCGGAGATCGGGGAGCGGGCGACGTGCTCGTAGAACGCCTTCCAGCCGCCGTTCTTGTCCACGATCCGGGAGCCGTAATACACGTAGAAGTAACCGGAGGCGGTGTCCGCGAAGAGGCGCTGGTCACCGTCGCCGTAGGAGTAGGTCTGGTGAGGGAAGGCCGTCGTGTCGCCACGCTTCGTGCTGTACGGCGACGTGATGACGTGGTCCTTGATGGTCCAGGTGTGGCCCCGGTCGGTGGAGACCGCGTAGTCGATGGCGTCGTAGTGCAGTCCGTCGCCGAAGGGCTGGGGGGTGAACTCGTTGTGCACCAGGCCGTACCAGTCACCGGTGTCGGGGTCGACCCACACGCCCGACAGGTCGCAGTAGTTCTTCTGGGCGTAGCCCGAGCCGGCCGGCGGGTACGTCGCCTCGCGGCCGGTCGGGCTGTTGTTGCACCGCCAGGTGGTGTCGTCGTTGCGGTCGTCGGCATTGGCGGGGTCGACGGCCTTGCTGAGCGCCTTGTCGAAGGTGGCGCTGTCGAAGTCCTTGCCGGTGTAGAAGTCCCAGATCCGCGGGTCCTTGGCGCCGTAGAGGGCGGCGGACTGCTGGTAGTGGAAGGTGCCGTCCCGGTCGAGGTACGGGACGGCGGGGGTGTCCGTGGGGTGGGTGAACGGCACGGGTGTCCCGACGGTCACGCTGTAGGCGGCGTCGGTGGTCGCGGAGACAGCGGGGGCCGGGGCCGCGGTGCCGCTGCCCAGGGCCAGGGCCGAAGCGACGGCCGCGGCCATGGCGCCGCCTGCTCTGCTCAAGAGTCGCACGGGTGCTCCTTGGTGCCGAAGGGCCGGTTGCACCCGAACGATCCGGCCCGGCGGTTTCCCCCGGCAATGGACTCCCCTGCTCCGCCTCTTGCACTTTCGCGGCGGCGCGCGGGTCAGCCCGTGGCGTCGGCCTCGGCGGACAGCGGTACGTCCCAGGCCAGTTGGCGGATCAGCTCGTCGTCCGGGCGCCGGGCGCCGGGACCGGCGGAGGCGTCGCGCGAGGGAGTGTGCGTGCCGCGGGAGATGCCGCCGCTGACGCTGATGTTGTGCTCCGTGCGCGGGCGGCGGTACTGCTCGTAGAGGGTGAACGCGGAGTGCGGATCCGGCGCGTCCCGCAGGCACTTGGCCAGGACGACGGCATCCTCCAGGGCCATGGAGGCGCCCTGCCCGGTGGCCGGGGACGCTGCGTGGGCCGCGTCGCCGACGAGCAGGACGCGGCCCGTGTGCCAGGCGGTGCCGAGCGGCATCTCGGTGGCGTTGGTGACCATGATGCGGTCGGCGCAGGCCGCGACGATGTCGGCGGCGGGGGTGGAGTCCTTGCGCAGCAGGGCGAGAAGCTCGTCGCGGCGGTCGGCGGCGGTGCGGTAGGCCGGTCCGTCGGTGGGCAGCGGCTCTCCCCCGATGCGGGCGAACCAGTACGTCTCCCGCTGCGGCGAGACCGCGAAGCCGAAGGCGGACTCACTGCCGCGCACCATGGTGATGGTGCCGGTGGTGTCGGTCACCGGAGCGTCGTGCACATATCCGTAGAAGACGCGCTGGCCCGCGTACCGGGGTTGCGGGGCGCGCCCGAAGATCTGCCGGCGCACGGTGGAGTTCAGTCCGTCCGCGCCGATGAGGAGGTCCGCCACCGCGCTGCTCCCGTCGGCCAGGTGCACGGTGACGCCTTCGGGGCCGTCCGTCACGGACACCAGCCGGGTGCCGTGGCGCACGGGTATGCCGCGCCGGACGGTCTCCGCCTGCAGGGCCGAGTTCAGCTCGCCGCGGCGCAGGCAGCGAAAGCGCAGGGCCGGGTCGTCCGCCTCGCCCAGCGGGGCCCGGACCGCCTCGGATCCCTGGCTGTCGAGCAGGCGCAGCGAAGTCAGCGGAAAACCGATGGCCGTGACGGCGTCCGTGGCGTCCAGTTCGGCGAGGGCCCGCATGCCGTTGCTCGCCAGGGTGAGGAAGGCGCCCAGGTCCTCGGCCGCGTCGTGATGCGCCTCCAGGACCGTGACGTCGAAACCCGCCTTGTGCAGGCCCAGCGCTGCCGCCGTGCCCGCGATTCCGCCGCCGACCACCAGGACGCTCGTCGCCGCCATCCCTGTCACACTCCGCTCCCGCCGTCGCTGTTGGCTGCGTCCATCTAAGGGCAGTGCCGGTTGCGTGGAGAGTGGCGGGGGCCGAGAACCGGACACGGGAGCGGGGGTCCGAGGAAGGCGGCGCCCGAAGAAGGCAGCGCCCGAGGAAGGCAGCGCCCGAGGAAGGCAGCGCCCGAGGAAGGCGGAAAGGTGGTGCGTGTCCGGTTCCCGGCCGGATCGTGCCGGGCCCGGCCGCGCCTGCCCGCCCGGCGGGTCCCGTCCTCGGGCGCTATGCGGCGAGCTGCTGGTACATGGCGGCCACGTCCTCGGCGAGGGCGCCCTTGGCCCAGCGGGTGAGGTCGTCGCCCAGTACCTCGTACGCCCCCGCCTCGACGCCGTCGAGCGCGGCCACGGCGATGTCGTGGGCGTTCGCCTTCGGCGCCTCGATGCGCGCCGTCATGTCCGTGTCGACGTAGCCCATGTGCAGCCCGGTGACCTCGATTCCGCGGGGCCGCAGTTCCAGGCGCAGGCCGTTGGTCTGGGACCACATCGCCGCCTTGGTGGAGCTGTAGCCGCTGCCGTCGGAGAACCAGGAGAGCACGGAGTGGACGTTCAGGATGTGACCGCCGCCGTTGCGCTCGATGACCGGTGCGAAGGCGCGGGTGAGCAGGAGGGGGCCGTAGTAGTTGATCTCGAACTCCTGGCGGATGGCGTCGAGCGGCGCGTCCAGCAGCCGGGTGCCGGTGGCCACTCCGGCGTTGTTGACCAGCACGGTCACGTCCTGCGCGCGCTCGGCCGCGGCCGCGACGGAGGCGGGATCGGTGACCTCCAGGGCGAGCGGTACGGCGTCGGGGTGCGTGACGGTGCGCGGGTCGCGGGCGGTGGCGTAGACCTTCGCGGCGCCGCGTGCGTACAGCTCCTCCACCAGCGCCTTGCCGAGGCCCCGGCTGCCGCCGGTGACGAGGGCTACGGAGTTCGCGAGTGCGGTCATGACAGTCTCCAGACAGGTGAAACCGATCGGTTTCCCACATCGTAAACCGATCGGTTTCCTCCGTCCAGCCACTCCCTGCACCCACCGCCACGCCTACGCGCTTCTCGAAGAACCGACGGGTTTCTCCGGAGTCCGGCGCAACCACCCGTCCGGATGTAGCGATCATGACAACGAGGGGTAGGCATGCCCCATGGGCTTGTGCCGGCTGCTCGGCCAGCTCCTGAACACCGGCCTGGGTGGCTGTCGAGAGGCGGCTCATCGGCTCAGGGAGGTCCTCGTGACGGCAACGGTGCGCGACGCGGTCGTCCGGTTCCTGCGGGACACCGGCATGACCACCGTCTTCGGCAACCCGGGCTCCACGGAGCTGCGCATGGTCCGCGACTGGCCGGACGACTTCACCTACGTGCTCGGGCTCCAGGAGTCCACCGCGGTGGGCATGGCGGCCGGACACGCCCTCGGCACCCGTGGCGCGGCCTTCGTCGCACTGCACTCGGCCGGCGGGCTGGGGCACGCGCTCGGCGCGGTCTTCAACGCCTTCCGCGACCGCGTGCCCCTGGTGATCGTGGCGGGCCAGCAGGCGCGCTCGCTGATCCAGCTGCGGCCGTTCCTCGGCGCCGACGAACCGGCCCTGTTCCCGCGCCCGTACGTGAAGTTCGCCCGGCAGCCCGAGCGGGCCGAGGACGTGCCGGCCGTGCTCGCCGAGGCGTACCGGATCGCGATGACGCATCCGCGCGGGCCGGTCTTCGTCTCCGTGCCCGAGGACGACTGGGACCGGCGCGCCGCACCCGTCGTGCCACGCACGGTGCACTCCGCGTTCACGGCCCGGCCGGAGGTCCTCGCCGCGCTCGCCGACCGGCTCGGCGCCTGCGCGCGCCCGGCCCTGGTGGTCGGCCCCGGCGTCGACGACGAGGACGCGCTGGACGAGGTGCGGGCGCTGGCCGAGCGGCTGCGCGCCGGGGTCTGGATCAGCCCGCTGTCCGGGCGCTCCGGGTTCCCGGAGTCGCATCCGCTGTTCCAGGGTTTCCTGCCACCGGTCCCCGGGCCGCTGGCCGCGCGGCTGGCGCCGTACGACGTGGTGGTGGCCCTGGGTGCGCCGTTGTTCACCTACCACGTGGCGGGCTACGGACCGCTGCTGACGCCGGACACCGAGCTGTTCCACCTGGACTGCGATCCGGGCCAGGCCGCCTGGCTGCCCACCGGCACCAGCATCGTGACGACGCTGCGCCCCGCGCTGGCCCGGCTCGCCGCACTGCTGAAGGAGGCGGACCGCGACCCGCCGCCGCCACGGCCCGCACCCCCGGCGGCCCCCGGCAAGGGACCTCTCACCCCGGAGCTGTTCTTCGACCTGCTGCGCCCACGGCTGCCGCGCGACCGGGTGCTCGTCGAGGAGGCGCCCAGTCATCGCGACGCCCTGCACGCCCGCGTGCCGGTCGACCTCGGCGGGGGCTTCCTCACCACGGGCAGCGGGGCTCTCGGCTGGGGCCTGCCCCTCGCGGTCGGCCGGGCGCTCGCCGACGGCCGCCGGGTGCTGTGCGTGGTCGGCGACGGCTCGGCGCTGTACTCCGTGCAGGCCCTGTGGACCGCGGCCCGGCACGCGGCGCCCGTCACCTTCGTCCTCCTCGACAACGGAGGGTACGGGGCCGTCCGTGCGCTGGGCCGCCGGATCGGTCTCACGCACGTCCCCGGCACGGACATCCAGGGCGTCGACTTCACGGGCCTCGCGCAGTCCTTCGGCTGCCCTGCGGCCCGCGCCGAACACGCCGCCGAGCTGCCGGCCGCCCTCGACCACGCCCTGGGCCGGGACGACGACGCGGGCCCGTTCCTGCTGCACGTACGGGTGACCGGCAGCGTCGGCACCCTCTACGAGCCCTGGGCCGGGTGAGCGATGCTGCGCCTCGGCTCCGTGAGCCGGCGCTACGGCGACCGTCCCGTCCTGGACGGCATCAGCCTGACCGTGCCCGACAGCCAACTGCCGTGCGTCGTCGGTCCGTCCGGCTGCGGGGTCCACACTGCTGCGCACCATCGCCGGGCTGCTGCCCGCGCACGAGGGCACGATCAGCGTCGACGGCACCCGGGTGACCGGCGTACCCGAGCGGCTCGCCGTCGTCTTCCAGGAGTACGGCCGCTCGCTGCCGCCCTGGCTCACCGTCCGCGACAACGTGGCCCTGATTCGTGGTTCTGCGCACCAAGGCGGGACGAGCGCTGCGCAACGACGCGTGAGGGCAGGGCATCCTGGTGGCGTAGGTCGAACCGGGGAGGTGCCGGCATGCGGTGGTGGACCGGGGTGTGGGCGATCGCCACGGTGGTCGTGCTGCTGGCCGGGTGCGACGCACCGCGCGGCGAGGGTGCGGGCGCACGCACGGGCGCGAGCGGGAGCCGGACCGGCGGCACAGGGCCGTCGGGGGGCGCAAGCACAGGCAGCCGGCCGTCGGAGGGCGGGAGCGCGGGCACTGGTGCGTCGGGCGGCAGCTCGACTCGGCCGTCGCCCTCGGCCCACACCGCTTCCTCGCCGTCGGCCTCACCCTCGGCGGGCCGGTGCGCCGCGGGACATGTGGAGGTCGCCGTCTCTCCCGGTGACCCGGTCCGGCGGAAACTGTGCGTGCGGCCCGGGACGGTGGTCACGCTCGTGCTGCGCCCCCGCGCGGACGACAGGCGGTGGACCGGGGTTCGGAGTTCGGCCCCTGCCCTCGTCGTGCCGTCCGGCTGGCGCCCGGAGCCGGACGGCACCGCACGCACCACCCTGCGCTGCGCGGGCACCCGGGGCGGTGCCGCCCGGGTCACCGTCGCCGCGAAGGCACCCGACGTGGCAGGTGCTCCTCAGGGAGTCTTCGCGCTGGACGTGAGCGTGGTGCCGTATCCGCAGAACGGGTGACCCTTTGGCAGAGGGCCACCCGTTCCAGGCTGGACGGACCGGTCATGGCCCACCCGTTCCCCCAGCCGCACGGGCCGGTCAGTCGAGGTCGCGCAGCCTGATGGCCTGGATGCCCCGGCCGTGGGTGGCCGCGTACAGCATGCCGCCGTCCGGACCGGCCTTCAGCTGGAGCACGGCGACGGCAGGGAGCCGGCCGACCCGCTCCCACTTCGTGTGGCCGGGCGCGCGGAGGACGACGCCGAGATCGGTCGCCACGGCGAGGCCGCCGTTCGCCGTCACCAGCACGGAGTCGGCCGGCACGTCGGGGAGGTTCGCCGAGATGTCCTTCCAGGTGGTGCCGCCGTCCGTGGACTCGAAGACATGGCCGACGCCCGCGCCCGGGCCCTCGGTCCAGTGCCGGGAGAAACCGTTGACCGCGAGGAAGACGTGGCCGGCGTTCTTCGGGTCGACGGCGAAGCCGCTGAGGTAGCGGTTGGGTACGGTCCCCTCGACGGGCAGGCTGATGTCGTGCCAGCCGGTGCCGTCCGCGTTGCCGACGGCGATGCCGCGGGCGAAGCCCTGGTTGTTGCACGGTCCGCACCAGGCGGCGTAGATCTTCCCGCCGGAGGCCGCGACGGCGGTCGCGACACGGCCGGTGCCGAAGTCGTGCACGCTGGTCCACTGCGCACCGCTGCGGATGGCGTAGCCATGGGTCTGCACCCAGATGTGACGGCCACCGGCGATCCAGGTGTTGCCGTCCTTCAGGTCGGTCGCGAGCGGGGCGATGAAGCGGGCCTCGCTGGTGGCGTTGTCGGGCGGGGCGACGCCGTAGGAGGTGGCCTTGTTCGGGTCGGTGGCCCAGCTGCCGTCATTGACGGCGCAGTTCTGGGTGACCTGGACGGCGAGGTAGACGTACTCCTGGGCGATGTCGCAGCCGTTGGCGGGGTCCGTGAGGGTGTCGCCGCCGTCGCCGCCGAAGTCGGAGCCCATCACCTTGTCGTCACCGCGCAGGACGGACTGGCCGTTGTCCTGCAGGCCGCCGGTGACGGACAGGCCGCCGTGGTCGAGGTCCCTGCCGATGCCGACGGAGTAGTACTGGAGGGTGTCGATGGTGCCGTCGTTGAGGGACGTCCAGTCGGTGGCGTGTCCGGAGGCGTCCTGGGAGCCTTCGACGGGGCGCTTGTAGACGCCTCCGTCGTTGCCGACGTACACATAGGACCTGCCGTGGAAGCGCCCGATGGCGACGCCGTGCTGGTCGGAGTGGGTGGTCTGATGACAGTCACCGGTCTGCCTGGAGGGGTCGATGCTCCAGCAGGAGAAGGGGAAGTTCCAGTACGGGCCCACGGTGGACCAGGTGCTGCCGCCGTCCTTGGTCTCGTAGACCTCCTCCAGACCGGCGTACAGGTGCTGCGCGTCGCTCGGGTCGACGGCGAGGAACTGGTTGTACCAGGCCTGGACGCCGGGCATGTATCCGGCCGTGGTCAGGGCCGAGTTGTCGGCGGCGAGCCCCTTGTAGTCGGCGATCTTCGTCCACGGTCCGGTCGGTGAGCCGGACTTGGAGACGTAGATGCCCTCCAGGCCGCTGTCCGGGTTGGTGCCGAGTTGCTCCGGGGACTGGTCGATGGCGTAGTAGCGGGAGCCGTCGGCGGAGCGGGCGAAGGTGACGTTGCCGACGTTGTCGGCGTCGGCGGGCAGGTCACCGAGACCGCTGGTGATCCGGGTCCAGGCGCCGTTCACCTCGGTGTAGAAGCCGTTGTAGTCGTCGCCGCTGCGCCAGCCGACGGCGAGGACGACCTTGGACGGGTCCTTGGGGTCGATCGCGATGTCGTTGGCGATGTTCTTGTACGGTGCGTCCGGGTCGTCGGCCTTCGAACCCTTGGGCAGGAAGTCGGGGTTGGGCGCGAACTCCAGCTTCCAGGGACCGCTCAGCCGCTTCGTGGAGTGGCTCCACACGCCCTCGCTGGTGGCCGCCCACACCTTGCCGCCGCCGAAGCGCAGCTCGTGGATGGTGATGCTCTCCAGCTCGTCGCCGCCGACCCGGCGGCGCGGGGAGAAGGTTCCGTGGTGCGGGTGGGCCAGGACGTAGACGCCGCTGCCGAGGTAGGCGTCGGAGTTGGTGGTGGCCTCGCCGGTGCCCAGCCACAGCCGGCCGGCTCCGTCGAGGGCGAGGGCGCCGGTGGACTGCGCGGGAAGCCGGTCGCTGATGGGCTGCCAGTGGCCGCCTCCGGTGCGCGAGCGCCATACTCCGCCGCCGGCGCTGCCCGCGTAGACGTAGCCGTCGTCGTCGGCCGCGAGCGCGGCCATGCGGCCGGTGACGTCGCCGGATCCGCCGCTGGAGTTGGAGTCGATGTCGCGGTAGCGCGGGTCGTCGGAGTCGTACCGCAACCCGGTGACGTGGCGCCATTTGCCGCCGGTCTGCGGGAGTCCCTGCAGACCGCTCCAGGCGGCGCCGTACGCGCCCGGCGCCACGACACCGGGCGAGGTGCGGGCCTCGGCGTACTGGTCGGCGCCCTCGGCGATCTCGTCCGCCTCGTTGCCGTCGTCGTCATCGGCCTGGACCCGCGGGGACTCGGCTCCCGCCGACTGGTGGCGGGCCTTGGCGAGTTGACCGAGCGTACGGACTCCGAAGGGGGCGGCGCCGCCGCGTCCGGAGGCGGTGGACGGGGGTATCGCGACGAGCGCGGCGGACGCGGTGAGCGCACAGACGGTGAACCACCGTCTTCTGCGGATGGGCAAGGACACCAGGACCTCCCAGGCGGGCATCGACTCTGCCGACGCAGGAGACCCGACCACGCGGGCGTGGAAACGTCCGCCACTTGACCCACACTTGACACGTACCTGCCAGTAGTTGCCCGTCCGGTCCGCGTCGCCCCCCGCCGCTCATCCCGCGCGAGGGTCGCGCAGCGGGGCTGCGGCGGCACCCGCCCGCTCCTGGGTGCGCAACTGCCCGACCGTCTTGAGCAGACGGTCGGCGGGCCGGCGCAGCCGGGGATGGGCCAGGACCGTGTTCCGCAGGCCGCGCACCGGCCGTCGCCACAGCCGCTGGGCCACCGCCACGGGGTGCGGGCGGGCGGCGAAGCCCTCCCCGACCCGCAGCTCGCGGGTCTTGAGCCAGTCCTTGTACTCCTTGTCGCCGCGCCCCAGGTCCACCAGGGTCACCCCGTGCCGGGCGGCAGCCTCGGCCGTCCTCAGATGCATCATCAACCCCGGTGAGTAGTACTGGAGGTCGGGGTCGTACGCGGTGAACCAGGCGGCCAGGACCGTGCTGGAGCGGGGGCCGAAGTGGGCCGCCACGGGACGGTCGCCGGCGTAGAGCACGGACAGCACGCCGGTGAAGTGCTCCTCGCGGACATGGAAGAGGTGGTCCACCAGGTCGACGATCCAGTCCCGCGAGAACCGGTCCATCCGTCCCGTCCTGCGGTACTGGGCGGACTTCCACCGCATGAGCGTGTGCAGGATCCCGGGATCGCGCTCGTCGAACTCGAAGCGCACCTCGCCGATGTCCCTGCCCAGGCGGCGCTCCTTCTTCAGCGTCGTCTTGGCCAGCCCCGGGTAGGCACCGCGCAGCCAGTCGGCATATCCGCCGTCGCCGGGCTTCACGTCGATCACCGGCGAGGCGAAGGTGCCGGTGACGTGGGGGGCGAACGGCCGCTGCTCCTCGACGAGATGGTCGAACTCGAAGATGCTGAGCCCGCAGGCGCGCAGCAGCTCTCCGGCGTCCCAGGTGACGCCGGGCCGGTGCACGAGCGCCTGGCAGTCGGAGAGCCCGAGTCCGACGGCCCGTCCCGTGCCGAGGGGGCTGCGCTCGTAGGGGAAGAAGCCGACGGGCTCTCCGCCCTCCCGCAGGATCGCGACCCGGACGCCGCCACGGTGACGGCCGACTCCGATGGTGAACTCCGGTGCCAGAAAGGGGTTGGCGTACTCGGGTGATTCGTCCATCGCCCGGTGCCAGGCTCCGCGCAGGGCGGAGGTCAGATCACCGGGTCTGTGGATGGTGATCTCCACCTCAGGCCGACCGCCCTTCCGCCGGCCGCGCGCAGGTTCTCTCGCGTGCGGCACCAGCCGGTGCGGCGTGTGGACCGTGGCTCATGGATCGCATGGGCGATCACTCCCCCCATGACGCGCCGTGCGCGTCCTGCCCTTGCTGCCGATGTCTGCCCATCCCCGCCGTGCGCCGGTACCCAAACGTCCCGAAACCGTACGCACATCGTCCAAGGGTGCCTCAGGCGACGGATGCTCCGCCATGGGTCTGCGGACATCGGTGATGAGTCAGGACGGATGGAGTAAAGTTCACGCCCCCCGCGCGCCGGTCGGCGCGCCGGACACGCCCCCTTCGGCCGGGAAGGGCGCGCAGACGCTGCTCCGCGGGGTCGGGGCACAGCAGACGCCCCTCGGGCGCGTCGGCGCACAGCAGATGCAGGTCAGTCGCGTCGGGGCACGGCGGACGTTGCGCGGCCCCGGGCGCGTGTCAAGGGCGTGGCTCAGCCCGGTCGGCGCCCCAGTTGCTCGGCCCCGGGCGCCATGTCCTGCGTGCCGATCACCGACAGCAGTTCCAGCTGGGCGGCGCCCTCGGTGCCGGGCGGGGCGCTGAACCACAGCAGCCGCTGGCGGCCGTCCTCGCTGAACAGGTTGTGGCAGTCCACCTCGATGACACCGAGCGCGGGATGGACGATCCGCTTGTGGTCGGTACGGCGCAGGGCCACGTCCCGCTGTTCCCAGAGCGCCTCGAACTCCTCGCTGCGGCGGCGTAGTGCGGCGACGAGCCGGCCGACCTCGGGGTCCCGGGCGCGCCGGGCGGCGACCGCCCTCAGGTCGGCGACGAAGACCCGGGAGTGGTGCGGGTGGTCCTCGACCGGGTGGATCGCGCGGGCGCCGGGATCGGTGAACCAGCGGTGGACGAAGCTCGCCTCGGGTCCGCGGACGGCCGGGGGCGGGCCGAGGAGCGCCCGGGCGAGGGGGTTCTGCACGAGGGTCTCGTGCAGGTCGTTGATGACCTGGGCGGGGGTGGTGGTGAGCCGGTCCAGCAGGCCGACCAGGGCGGGCTGGGCCTGTGCCGCGGTGCCGTGGGCGGTCGGCGCGGGGCGGTCCGCCAAGTGGAAGAGGTGATCGCGCTCGTCGCCGCTCAGCCGCAGCGCGCGGGCGAGCGCGGCCAGCACCTGTGCGGAGGGCTGGGCCCCGCGACCGCGCTCCAGCTCGGTGTAGTAGTCGGCGGAGAGCCCGGCCAGCTGGGCGACCTCCTCGCGTCTGAGTCCCGGCACCCGGCGACGGGGCCCGACGGGCAGGCCGACGTCTGGGGGGCGGATCCGGTCGCGGCGGGACTTCAGGAAGGCGGCGAGCTCCGATTGGTTCACCTCTCCATGGTCACTCCGGCGACGGCGCGGAACCAGGGGTTGCCGACCCCAGGGTGAGCACAGCCGTGGCTGGCGGCGGACCGGCCGCCCAGGCTGGAGACATCCACCGGGCGACACGCCCCGCTGCCACGGGAGATCTCATGTCCACCGACACGTCCGCAACCATGTCCACCGACACGTCCGCTGCCATGTCCACCGAAGCACCGACCCCCTCGGCACCCCGCGTCGCCGTCGTCACCGGCGGCTCCCGCGGCATCGGCCGGGCGACGGTCGAGCGGCTCACCGCCGAGGGATACGCCGTGGTGGTCGGGTACGCGGGCAACCGCGGCCTGGCCGAGGCCGCCCCCGAGGAGGCCGTCCGGGCCGGCGGCCGCGCGGTCGCCGTCCGCGCCGACGTCGCCGACGAGGCGCAGGTGGCCGCGTTGTTCGAGACCGCCGCCGACGAGTTCGGCGGAGTCGACGTCGTGGTGCACACGGCCGGGCGGATGTACCTCGCGCCGATCGCCGATCTGGATCTGGCGGAGCTGGACGCGATGCACCGCACCAACATCCGCGGCACCTTCGTGGTGGCCCGGCAGGCGGCCCGGACGCTGCGCCGCGGTGGCGCGTTCGTCACCTTCTCCACGTCCGTGGTGGGCCTGTCCTTCCCCGCCTACGGCGCCTACAGCGCCGGCAAGGGCGCGGTCGAGGCGCTGACCATGATCCTCGCCCGCGAGCTGCGCGGGCGGGACGTCACCGTGAACTGCGTCGCCCCCGGGCCGACGGCCACCGACATGTTCCTGGACGGCAAGGACGAGGAGACCGTCGCCAGGCTGGCCGCCCAGCCCCCTCTGGAGCGCCTCGGCACGCCCGCCGACATCGCCGAGGTGGTGGCCTTCCTCGCCTCCCCGGCCGGCCACTGGGTCAACGGCCAGATCGTCCGCGCCAACGGCGGCATCGTCTGACCGGCCCTCACCATCCGCCAATCCCTCTGACGCATCGTCAACCCAGGAGAATCATCATGCCGTTCGCGAACTTCAAGGTCCCTGCCGGAAGCCTGGACGAGAAGCTGAAGGAGCTGATCGTCACTCGTACCACCGATCTGTACGCCGAGATCTACGGCGAACGCGCCCGCGCCACCACGCTGGTCCTCGTCGAGGAGGTCGCCGACGGCGGCTGGGGCATCGGCGGCGGTGTGCTGACCCTGGCCATGATCCAGCAGCCGTCCGAGGAGTGACTGGCGCCGGCCGCCCCGCACCACCACAGTGGATCACCGTCCGGAGCACCACGGCATTCATGAAAGGTGGTACGTCATGTCCTCCTCCGAGCCCGTCGTCCCGATTCCCGCCGAACTGCTGGCCGCCATGCCCTTCGCGGCCGGGCTGGGCATCGAGTTGCACGAGGCCACGGCCGAGCGCACGGTGGGCAGCCTGGCGTGGTCCCCGGAGATCTGCACGGTGGGCGGTGCCGTGCACGGCGGGGCACTGATGGCGCTGGCGGACAGCGTCGGTGCGGTGTGCGCCTATCTCCATCTGCCCGAGGGAGCGGCCGGCACCTCGACGGTGGAGTCGAAGACCAACTTCCTGCGGGCGGTCACCGCGGGGCGCGTCCACGCCACGGCCCGCCCCCTGCATGTCGGCGGCACGCTCATGGTGGTGCAGACGGACCTGCGCGACGACCGGAACCGGCTGGTCGGCCAGACCACGCAGACCCAGATCGTACTGAGGAAGAAAACCGACTGAGCGACACCGAGCCGAAGGCCGGCCCCGCCACCGCAGGGGGCCGGCCTTCGTCGTGCCTGGGCGGGTTCCCTTCCGCCGTATTGACATGAACCTGCGTCAACCCCGAGGCTTCGTGCTTGAAGTTGCTCGATTGAAGCTCGTTTCGAGCGCTTCCGCGCAGAAAGCGCAAGAACAGTCAGTCCGCGAAGGTGCGATAGGAGCTGTTCCGCCGTGCGAAGACTCCGACACCGTGTGCCGTGGCCGTCCTGGGTTCCGCTGGGACTGGCGGCCGCCCTGGCCGGGACGGTGCTCACCGCCCCGGCACCCGCGGCGGCCGCCACGACAGCGGTCGGCGCCGTGCTCGACTCCACTCACAGCAACGTCGACTGGCAGAGCCCGGTCTACGCCAAGGGCACCGGCGGCGGCACCGAGAGCTGCCCCGATGCCGCCGCCGACCCCGACAGCAAGGTCTGCGACCGCTTCGACCTGACCGTCTCGGTGCCGGACGGCTACTGGGACGACAACCCCGAGGGCGGCGTACCGCTGTCGATCAAGTGGGAGAAGCCCTCCGACGACTTCGACCTGTACGTCTACGACGACCACGGCAAGCAGGTGGCGTCCAGCGCCGGCACCGCCGATCCCGAGGCGACGGTGATCCCGCGGGCCTCGGGGACGTACCACGTCCTGGTCGTGCCCTATGACGTGCACGACAACTCGTTCACGGGGACCGCGTACCTGCCCGCGACCACCGACGCCGGGAATCTCACGTCTTTCTCGGGCCGCGAGGGCAGCTACACGATCGGCGCGGGCACGCTCACGGCCCGCGCGGACTTCCTGACGGGAGGTCAGTTGCGGCTCCAGGCCGATCCGTCGGGCTCACTGAGCGACCCGGCGGGCACGGCCATCGTGCGCAGCGAGCCCGCGCTCCAGCGGCACACCTCGTCCTTCGACGCGGGCGACTACTACGGCATCCGCTCCCCCGAGGCCGTGCTGCGGGTGTACAAGATGCCCCTGCGGTTCGGCCTGTACAAGCCCGACAACCGCACCCGGATCTGGCAGGAGGACAAGCCGCTGCGCTGGTCCACCGGCGGGATGCGGCAGAGCCTCCAGCGGGGCGCCGACGAGCAGTTCTTCGGCGGCGGCGAGCAGAACGGCAGTTTCTCGCACCGCGGGCAGACCATGTACGTGGCCAACAGCTTCGACTGGAACGAGGGCGGCTACAACAACTCCCAGCCGTTCTACCTCTCCAGCGCGGGCTACGGCGTCCTGCGCAACACCTTCGCACCGGGCGTGTACACCTTCGGCTCACCGGTGACGACGGGCCAGCAGGAACGGCGCCTGGACGCCTACTACTTCCTCGGCGGCCCCAAGCAGGTCATCGGCAAGTACACGGCGCTGGTGGGCAAGCCCTTCATGCCTCCCGTCTACGGCCTGGAACCCGGCGACTCCGACTGCTACCTGCACAACGCCAACCGGGGCGAGCGGCACACCCTGGACGCCCTGAAGATCGCCGACGGCTACACCCAGCACCAGATGCCCCTGGGCTGGATGCTGGTCAACGACGGGTACGGCTGCGGGTACGAGAACCTGGAGCAGACCGCGAAGGGCCTCGACGACCACCACGCCCAGCTCGGCCTGTGGACCCAGGACGGCATCGACAAGCTCGCCGACCAGGTCAAGGCCGGCCAGCGAGTGGCCAAGCTGGACGTGGCCTGGGTGGGCAACGGCTACAAGTTCGCGCTGGACGCGTGCGACGCGGCGAAGAAGGGGATCGAGGACAACAGCGACGCGCGCGGGTTCGTGTGGCTGCCCGTCTCCTGGGCGGGCGCCCAGCGCTGCGGAGTCCTGTGGAGCGGCGACCAGAAGCTGTCCTGGGACTACATCCGCTGGCAGATCCCGACCTATGCCGGGGCGACCATGTCGGGCATCGCCTACAACACCGGCGACGTGGGCAGCATCTACCGCCACGACGCCAAGATGTACGCCCGTGACCTCCAGTGGAAGGCGTTCCTGCCGGCTGTCATGACCATGGACGGCTGGGCCAGCGACATCACCACGGGCAAGCCGGCCGACCAGCAGCCCTGGCTCGACGGCGAGCCGTACACCTCCGTCAACCGCAAGTACCTGCAGCTGAAGGAACGGCTGCTGCCGTACATGTACACCCTGTCCGCCGAGGCGGCGAAGACGGGGGTGGGCGCGGTGCGCCCGCTGTGGCTGGAGTACCCGGACGATCCGGACACGCTGGGCGCGCAGGCGAAGTACGAGTTCCTGTCCGGCCGCGACTTCCTCGTCGCCCCGGTCTACCAGGACTCCGACACTCGTGACGGGATCTACCTCCCCAAGGGCACCTGGACCGACTACTGGACCGGCCGCACCTACCGGGGTCCCCTCACGCTGAACGGCTATCACGCGCCGCTCGACACGCTTCCGCTGTTCGTGCGCGAGGGTGCGATCGTCCCCATGTGGCCCCAGGGGACGACCAGTTGGCAGACCCGTGACCGGCACGAGCTGGACTGGGACGTGTATCCGTCGGCGCACGGCACCAGTCGCTACACGCTCTACGAGGACGACGGCGTGACCCGCGACTTCGCGAAGGGCTCCGCCGCGACCCAGCGGGTGTCGGTGCATGCGGACGACGGGGGGACCACCGTGTCCGTCGGTGCGAGCCGGGGCGCCTACACGGGCAAGGTGGACGCGCGGACGTACCGGTTCACCGTGCACGGCACCGGCGCACCCGCACGGGTCGTGGTGAACGGACGTCAACTGGCGCGCACCGCCTGGTCGTACGACGCCGGCACGCACACCACCACGATCAGCACGCCGAGCCTGCCGCTCGACCGGGGCTTCGGTCTGCGACTGGTCGACGGGAGGTAAAGCGATCGTATGGTCTAGTCCAAAGAGCAAGTTGGTCTAGTCCAACTCATTGACGTGACCCCAACACCTCCCAGAGCCTGGGGCAACTCCCCACCCCACCCCTCTGGGAGGCACGCAATGAGACCTCTTCGGGCATGCCTGGGTGCGGCGGCCGCCGTGACACTGGCGGCCGCCGGCACCACCGCACTCGTCGCGGGCAACGCCTCGGGCGCAACCACCGCGCTGGACAACCGGTGGTACGCCGCAGCCCCCTACCTGATGCCGCTGGACAACGACCCGCCGGACCCGTCGGCCATCATGGACGCCAGCGGCCTGAAGGCGTTCCAGCTGGCCTTCGTCCTCGCCCCCAACGGCGGCGGCTGTTCGCCCACCTGGGGCGGAACCGCGCCCGTCTCCTCGGACACCGCCGTCCAGTCGATGATCAGCACGATCCGGAGCAAGGGCGGTGACGTCTCGGTCTCCATCGGCGGGTACGGCGGCACCAAGCTCGGCCAGACCTGCTCGGACGCGGCCTCCACGGCCGCGGCGTACCAGCAGGTCATCACCAAGTACGGGCTGCACGCCATCGACTTCGACCTGGAGGAGCCGGAGTACGAGAACAGCGCGGCGATCGCGAACGAGATCGGCGCCGCGAAGATCCTGCAGCAGAACAACCCGGGCCTGTACGTCTCCGTGACCACGGCCGGCACGGCGGACGGCACCGGCTGGTTCGGCAAGCAGATGCTGCTGGAGGCCAAGTCGCAGGGGTTCACCCCGAACAACTTCTCCATCATGCCCTTCGACGGCGGCTTCAACGGGGCGGCGAGCCAGACCAGCGCCCTGACGAACTTCAACTCGATCCTGCAGTCCACCTTCGGCTGGGACCAGGCGACCGCCTACGCCCACGAGGGCTTCTCCGGCATGAACGGCCGCAGCGACAGCGGCGAGTACTTCACCCAGGCCGACTTCCAGACCGTCCTGGACTACGCCACCAGCCACCACATGGACCGGTTCACGTTCTGGTCGCTGAACCGCGACCGCCAGTGCACGCCGCCCGACAACGGCGGCCGCACGTCGGGGACCTGCTCCAGCGTGGCCCAGAACTCCTGGGACTTCGCGAAGTACTCGGTGCAGTTCGCGGGCGCCACCCCGCCCAGCACCACGCCCACACCCACCCCGACGCCGACGCCCACCTCCTGCAAGGGCGCCTGGAGTTCGACCGCGGTGTACACGGCAGGGAACGAGGTCTCGTACAACAAGCACAACTGGAAGGCCAAGTGGTGGACCCAGAACGAGACGCCCGGCGCCTCGGAGTGGGGCCCCTGGCAGGACGAGGGCGCCTGCTGAACCTCTTGACGCGTCTGGTTCAGACCTCTAGCTTCACGGGTCACCGATGAACAAGGATGCGTCCAGTGTTCACAAACCTGAACATCGGGCGCATCCTTCCGACGGAAGGACCCCCCACGTGTCCCGTTCCCGGCTCCTGGCGGCCCTGGCCGCCGCAGGCCTCGCCCTCGGCCTCACCGCGCTCACCGGCGGCAACGCGGACGCGGCCGACCCGCATGTCGCGCCCGGCGGCAACTTCGACCTGTCCGTCTGGCAGCTCCAGGAGCCCGTCGGCTCGCCCGGCTCCCCGACCACGATCCCCTCGTCGCGGCTGCAGGGCGCGAACGGCTACCAGGACGCGTACTTCTACACCGACACCCGTGACGGGGCGATGACCTTCTGGGCTCCCGAGAAGGGCGTCACCACTCCGAACTCCCACTACGCCCGCTCCGAGCTGAGGGAGATGAATCGCAGCGGCAGCCCCGCGGACTGGGCGCTCAAGGGTTCCCACCGGCTGAACGCGACCCTGCGGGTGGTCTCGGTGACCAAGAACGTCTGCGTGGGCCAGATCCACCTGGGCTCCGGCGGCTCGTCCACCAAGCCGCTCCTGGAGCTGTACTACCACGCGAACGGCGACATCGTGCTCGGCACCGAGAACTCGCCGTCAGGCGGCCAGACCCCGCACCCCGTGGGACATGTGCCCGTCGGGAAGACGTGGAGCTACACCATCGCCGTCTCCGGCGGAAACACCATCGACCTCACCGTCAACGGCACCACCACCCATTACGGCATACCGTCGTCGTTCTCGCCGTACAAGCAGTATTTCAAGGCGGGTTCCTACAACCAGTCCTCCTCGGACAGCACCACGCAGGGAGCCCGCGTGGCCTTCTACGGACTGACCGTCTCTCACGGCTGACACGCCCCGCGACCTGCGCGACTGGTGCAACCGGGCGGACGGTCGTAGCGTCGAGATGCAGGTAGCGGTACACGCACGACGGGCGGAGCGGCCATGCGCGGATCACTGGTGGCAACGGCGGTCACCCTGGCAGCGGGAGTCCTGCTCACCGCTTCCATGACAACAGCCACGGCCAGCCCTCCGGCGGCCGCGGACCCGAAGACCGAAACCCGGCAGCCCGTACTGGTCGACTGCTTCTCGAAGCGCAACGTCCGCCCGACCGACTTCATTCTGGCCTGCGGTGACGGCAACAGCCGCCTGGTGGACCTGCACTGGACGCAATGGAGCCCGTACGGCGCCACCGCCGTGGGCATGAACGCGGTCAACGACTGCAAGCCGTACTGCGCGGCGGGCACCTTCCGGTTCTACCCGGTGACCGTGCGCCTGGACCGTCCGCAGTCGTGGAAGAGGCATCCGGACGTCCAGCACTTCACCCGGATGAGCCTCACCTACGGGAACGCCCGGCCCGCCAGCTTCAAGCAGGTCATGACGTACCCGCTCTGGAACTGACCCCTTCCGCCGCGCGCGGCCCGGCCCGTCACCCGGGCGGGCCGCGCGCGGCGGCGTGTCCTGGGCCGCGCGGGCGACCCCCCGGCCCGGGCTCCGGCGGCCGGTGACCGGTGCACCGTCATCGTTGTGTGGCCCCGCACGCCGGCGTCCCGTGCGCCGTACGAAAAGAGGTCACATGCCCCGACTCTCCCGCCTGGCCACGGCCGCCACGGCCACACTCGTGCTCGGCGTGACGGCGGCGGCGCCCGCCAGCGCCCACGAGCCGCTCATCACGGACTCGCGCACCGTCGCCCACTTCGGGCTCGCCGCCGGGCAGACGCCCGAGAACATCGCCCTCGAACCCGACGGCTCCGCCGACCTCACCTTCGCCCTCGCCCGTCAGATCGCTCACGTCACCGCCGACGGAAAGACCCGCGACGGCCGGGTCCGGGTCCTGGCGACCCTGCCGGCCGTGGCGAAGGCGGAGACACCCGTCGTGCACCGCGCCGTCGTCACCGGCATCGTCCGCGCCGCGAACGGCACCCGGTACGTCTCCTACGCGACCGGCACGCGCGAGACGGGCATCTGGCGCGTCCCCGGCAACGGCGGCGCGCCCGTGCAGATCGCCGAGCTGCCGCGCGACGGGCTGCCCAACGGCCTGGCCCTGGACGAACACCGCAACATGCTCTACGCCGCCGACTCGGTGCTGGGCACCGTCTGGCGCGTGGCGGCGTCCGGCGGCAAGGCCACGGCCTGGGCCAAGGGCACACGGCTGCAGCCGCTGACGGCCAACCCCGGCTCCAGTTCCGGGTACGGGGCCAACGGCATCAAGGTGCACCGCGACGCGGTATGGGTGTCCAACTCCGTGCGCGGGACCCTGCTGCGCTTCCCGCTGCGCGCGGACGGCTCCGCGGGCCCGGCCGAGACGCGGGCCACGGGGCTGGCCGGCATCGACGACTTCGCCTTCCCGGGTCACGGGAGCAGCGTGCTGGCCGCGCTGAACGACACCAGCCAGGTCGTGCTGGTGCGCCGGGACGGCACCCGCACGGTCGTGCTGACCCCGCGGGACGGGTTGTCCAACCCGGCCTCGGTGGCCGTACGCGGCCGGACCCTGTACGTGCCCAGCGGAGCGTTCGTCACCCGGCAGGACCCGAACCTGCTCCTCGCCCGCCTGCGGTACCCGGCCGGCCGTCTCTGAGGCCTGTCCACGGCCCGCTGCTCGCCGCGACCGGTGCGCCCGGTCGCGGCGAGCAGCCGTCTCAGGCGAGCTCGACCAGCAGGTCGCCGCCCTCCACCTGCTGGATCCGGTTGATGGCCAGCCGGGCCACCCGGCCCGCCTTCGGCGCGGTGATCGTCGCCTCCATCTTCATCGCCTCGATGGTGGCCACGGTCGCGCCGGCCGCGACCTCGTCGCCCTCCGCGACCGCGAGCGTCACCACGCCGGCGAACGGCGCGGCCACCTGCCCGGGGTTGGTCCGGTCGGCCTTCTCCGTCACCGGCACGTCCGAGGCCGCCGCCCGGTCACGGACCTGGATCGGCCTGAGCTGGCCGTTGAGCGAGGACATCACGGTGCGCATGCCGCGCTCGTCGGCCTCGCCGACCGCCTGCAGCTCGATCAGAAGCCGGACGCCCGGCTCCAGGTCGACGGCGTACTCCTTGGCGGGCCGCAGACCGTAGAAGAACGCCTTGCTGTCCAGCACGCTGGTGTCCCCGAACGACTGGCGGTGCGTGTCGAACTCGCGTGTCGGGCCGGGGAACAGCAGACGGTTGAGCGTCGCCCGGGTGTCCTTCGCCAGCCCGTCGCGGTCCTCGGTGGACAGCTCGGGAGCCGGCTTGGGCTCGCCGCGGCCCTGGAGGGCCTTGGTGCGGAACGGCTCGGGCCAGCCGCCGGGCGGGGTGCCCAGTTCGCCGCGCAGGAAGCCGATGACCGAGTCGGGGATGTCGAACCGGTCGGGGGTGGCCTCGAAGTCCGCCGGGGAGACTCCGGCGCCGACCAGGTGCAGGGCGAGGTCGCCGACCACCTTGGAGGAGGGGGTGACCTTCACCAGGTGGCCCAGGATGCGGTCGGCGGCGGCGTACATGGCCTCGATGTCCTCGAAGCGGTCGCCGAGGCCGAGGGCGACGGCCTGGGTGCGCAGGTTGGAGAGCTGGCCGCCGGGGATCTCGTGGTGGTACACACGCCCGGTCGGGGAGGCGAGGCCCGCCTCGAACGGGGCGTAGACCTTCCGCACGCCCTCCCAGTACGGCTCCAGGTCGCCGACGGCCTGGAGGTCGAGTCCGGTGGGCCGCTCGGAGTGGTCGGTGGCGGCGACGAGCGCGGACAGCGAGGGCTGCGAGGTCGTCCCGGCCATGGAGGCCACCGCGCCGTCCACCGCGTCGGCACCCGCCTGGACCGCGGCGAGGTAGGTGGCGAGCTGGCCGCCCGCGGTGTCGTGGGTGTGCAGGTGCACCGGCAGGTCGAACTCGCGGCGCAGCGCGGACACCAGCTTGGCGGCGGCCGGGGCGCGCAGCAGGCCGGCCATGTCCTTGACGGCGAGGACGTGCGCGCCGGCCTCGACGATCTGCTCGGCCAGGCGCAGGTAGTAGTCGAGGGTGTAGAGCCGCTCGGCGGGGTCGTTGAGGTCGGCGGTGTAGCACAGGGCGACCTCGGCGACGGCCGTGCCGGTCTCGCGGACGGCGTCGATGGCGGGCCGCATCTGGCCGACGTCGTTGAGGGCGTCGAAGATGCGGAAGATGTCGATGCCGGTGGCCGCGGCCTCCTGCACGAAGACGTCCGTGACCTCGGTCGGGTACGGGGTGTAGCCGACGGTGTTGCGGCCGCGCAGCAGCATCTGGAGACAGATGTTCGGTACGGCCTCGCGCAGGGCGGCCAGGCGCTCCCACGGGTCCTCGGCGAGGAAGCGCAGGGCGACGTCGTACGTGGCGCCGCCCCAGCACTCCAGCGAGAGCAGCTCGGGCAGGGTGCGGGCGACGACCGGCGCGACGGCCAGGAGGTCCTTGGTACGGACCCGGGTGGCGAGCAGCGACTGGTGGGCGTCACGGAAGGTGGTGTCGGTGACGCCGAGGGTCGGCGACCGGCGCAGATGGCGGGCGAAGCCCTCGGGGCCGAGGTCGATCAGCCGCTGCCGGGATCCGGCCGGCGGCTCACCGGCCGGCAGCAGGGGCAGCTTGGTGACCGGGTCGAGCAGGTCCGGGCGCTCGCCGTGCGGCTTGTTGACCGTGACGTCGGCGAGGAAGGTGAGCAGCTTGGTGCCGCGGTCGGCGGAGTGCCGGGACGTGAGCAGGTGCGGGCGCTGCTCGATGAACGAGGTGGTGACCCGCCCGGCCTGGAAGTCGGGGTCGTCCAGGACGGCCTGCAGGAAGGGGATGTTGGTGGCCACGCCGCGGATGCGGAACTCGGCCACCGCACGCCGGGCCCGCAGGACGGCGGTCCTGAAGTCCCTTCCCCGGCAGGTGAGTTTGACCAGCATCGAGTCGAAGTGCGCGCTGATCTCCGTACCCGCGTGGGTGGTGCCGCCGTCGAGGCGGATACCGGAGCCGCCCGGCGAGCGGTAGGCGCTGATCCGGCCGGTGTCCGGGCGGAACCCGTTGGCCGGGTCCTCGGTGGTGATGCGGCACTGGAGGGCGGCCCCGCGCAGGGTGACCGTCTCCTGGGACAGGCCGAGGTCGGCGAGGGTCTCGCCGGAGGCGATGCGCATCTGGGCCTGGACCAGGTCGACGTCGGTGACCTCCTCGGTGACCGTGTGCTCGACCTGGATGCGCGGGTTCATCTCGATGAAGACGTGGTTGCCGTCGGGGTCGAGGAGGAACTCCACGGTGCCGGCGTTGCGGTAGCCGATCTCGCGGGCGAAGCGCACGGCGTCGTCGCAGATCCGGTCCCTGAGCTGCGGGTCGAGGTTGGGCGCGGGCGCGAGTTCGATGACCTTCTGGTGGCGGCGCTGGAGCGAGCAGTCGCGCTCGAAGAGGTGGATGACGTTGCCCTCGCCGTCGGCGAGGATCTGCACCTCGATGTGGCGCGGGTCGACGACGGCCTTCTCCAGGAAGACGGTCGGATCCCCGAACGCGGACGCGGCCTCGCGGGAGGCCGCCTCGATGGACTCGCGCAGCTGCTCGGGGGCCTCCACCCGGCGCATGCCGCGACCGCCGCCGCCCGCGACGGCCTTCACGAAGACCGGGAAGCCGATCTCCTCGGCGGCGCGCACGAGTTCGTCCACGTCGGTGGAGGGCGCGGAGGAACCCAGGACCGGGACGCCGGCCGCGCGGGCCGCGGCCACCGCGCGGGCCTTGTTGCCGGTCAGCTCCAGCGTCTGCGCGCTCGGTCCGACGAACGTGATGCCCGCCTCCTCGCAGGCGCGGGCGAGTTCGGGATTCTCGGACAGGAACCCGTAACCCGGATAGACGGCGTCGGCGCCCGCGCGGCGGGCGGCACGCACGATCTCCTGCACGGAGAGATAGGCGCGCACCGGGTGGCCCGGCTCTCCGATCTCATAGGCCTCGTCGGCCTTGAGCCGGTGCAGCGAGTTGCGGTCCTCGTGCGGGAACACGGCGACCGTGCGCGCACCGAGTTCGTAGCCCGCCCGGAACGCGCGAATCGCGATCTCTCCACGGTTGGCGACCAGCACCTTGCGGAACATCCTGGATTCCCTTCAGCTGCCTGCCGGCGACGAACACCATGGTGTCAGCCACGCCCTGCCGTATCTGGCGGCAACATTAGGGGGTGCCCGCACGTGTCGAAGTGCGAAAACCATCACATTGACGTGCTGCGGACATGCCAGGAGCCGGATCGCCGGGGAGAGGGCCGACGGGGCCGGGGTCCTGGATGCGCGCGGGTGCGCCCGTCGGTGCGGGTGCGCCCGTCGGTGCGGGTGCACGCGTCGCTGCGGGTACGGACGGCGCGGGCGGCAGGGCGGGCGCGGGGCGGCGGGGCGTGCGCAGGGACAGGGCGAAGGACCTCAGCCGTTCCCTGCGGCCGTGCAGGAGCCCCAGCACGACGGCCGCGCCCACCGCGATCAGATGCTCACGGCCGGCGAGGTTCGGGACCGCGATCGATTCCCACACCATCGAACCGCCCGTCAGGGTGAACACCACGGGCGCGCGGCGGACCACCGCGAGATAGGTGAACAGGCCGACGACGGCCGCGGAGGGTCCGGTGTCGAGCACCTTTCCGCACTCGGGCGGCAGTCCGAGCCCCCACCAGCCGGGGCCGATCGCGATCATCACGCGTGCGGTGAGGGTGCCGGCCAGGGTGGTGATGTAGGAGACCGCCAGCGTGCGGCTCCGGCCGAGGGTCAGTTCGGCGAGCGCGAAGGCGAGGAAGAGCTGGGTGATGCCCGCCCACACCGGCAGGTCGAGCGCCGGGACGTACAGCGAGACCGGGGTGCGCAGCAGGGACAGCCACAGCGGCAGGTCGGCGTAGACGCCGCCGAGCCGCTTCACCCACAGTGCTCCGACCGGGTGCTGGGCGAGGTCGTGGAAGCCGACGACGCCTAACGAGGCGACGAACGCCAACAGCAGCCCGGACAGTCCGCGTCGCGCGACCCGGTGCACCGGGTCGACGACGATGGCGTGCCACTCCGCCCGCAGTGTGCGCCCGGTGAACCGGGCGAGGCGTGCGAGCACGGAGCGGGTCCAGGCCGTGCGCTCGTCCCTTCTCCGGTCGGCCCTCATGAGGCACGGCAGCCCAACGCCTCCGGGTCCCCCGCCACCTGCATCGCCCCCTCGACCCCGCGTCCGGCGTCCCGGCCGTGCGGGGAGTCATCTGGTCTTCCACCCGTTTTCGGTGGCCACCGTATGGATGTACGTTTTCACCCTTCCCGTCCTCCCCTTCCGGACGGGCCGGCCGCACCCTCGCCCGGGTCGGGCACCGGCTGGTCACACCGGTGCCTCCGCCGACGACGGCGCTCACAGTTCAGCGAGCCGGAGGCCCGTCGTCAAGATCCTCAGGGCTCGTGACACCGTGACAAGAATCCGGCGTACGGGAGGCAACCCGGACGGCTCGGGCGCCGTCCCCCAACGGGGGTGTGTGTCCGTACACACCCGAGGCGCCCGGTTCACGGCCAACGCGCGGGTATGACCGGCCACTTCGTGGAATAGCGCTGGGAGCCCTCGGGTTCGATCACCAACTCTCGTATAGTGAGCGCCGGTTCACCCTCCAGAGTCATGCCGCGCACCCGCCCCGCTCGCCCTCTGCGTCGCGAGGACCAGACCGGACCGATGACCGCCCCCACGCATCCCGGCGACCTAACCCCCTCCGTACGTCCGTTTGTGCCCTCGCCGTGACCGGCATGCTGTCGGCGGTCGTGGTCCTCGCCGCCGTCTCGGCCGCGCCGCACTCCGTGCGTACCGCGCCCGCCTGGGGCGCGGGCACGGCCGCCGTCGTGCTCTGTGCCGCCGTGGCCACGGCGGCACACGCCCTGCGCGACGCCCGCGGCACCCGGCGCAGACGGCGTGCTGATGCTCATCCCGCAGGACGTCCTCGCCGGCGCCGCGGCATCCGGGCAGACGGCCGCGGGGGCACACCTCGACGCCGGCGGGGCGGCGGCGGGCGGTCCCACTCCCGTGCACGAGTCCCCCGCGTCCCCTGCGGACGAGGGCCCGGCCGGGCTGCCCCAGCGGCGCCGGGGCCGTACGTTCGCCGAGGCCGAACAGTCCCGTTCGCAGCTCCGGCCCGCCGAACCGCGGCACCCGCGGGACGGCGACGACGCCGGGACCCGCGCCGCCCGCTTCGGCAGCTTCCGCCGCGCCGTCCGTCCGACCGCCCCGGGCCGCCCCGGTACCGCCGCTCGGCGATGACCGAGTTCCACGGTGGCGTGCTGTTCATCGTCGAGGCGGGCCGGGGCGCCCACCTGGCCGTCGTGACGGCCGAGGACGCGGACCCGGGGATGGTGGGGCACCGCATGAGCGAACTCGTCGAGCAGCTCGGCGAGCATCTGACCGCGCTGCCCCGCACCTCATGAGGCGTCCCGGCAGGGAGGACGCTCCCGACCGTCTGTACACCCTCACCCGGGGCCGCAGCCGGACCGGCCCGGACAGCCCCTTCGACCTGGTCACGCTGGTCGTTGCCGAGTCGGAGCCGGTGGCGGGCATGCAGTCGGAGCACGTGGCGATCCTGCGGATGGCGCGGTTCCCCGCCTCCGTGGCCGAGATCGCGGCCGAGCTGGGCCTGCCCGTGGGCATCACCAGGGTGCTGCTGTGCGACCTGTTGGCGGCGGGCCGCGTCAGCGCCCGGCATCCGCACCGGCCGGCCATCACCGACCCCGACCTCCTGGAGCAGGTGCTCGTTGGACTCCGCAACCTCTGATGTGCGCGCCCCGCTCGGTGCGTCGGCCGACAACGGTCCGAAGATCGTCGTCGTGGGCGGCTTCGGCGTCGGCAGGACCACCTTCGTCCGCTCGGTCAGCGAGATCCGGCCCCTCATCACCGAGGAGACGATGACCGAGGCCGGCCGGTGGACGGCGTCCGGCAGGCGCGCGGCAGGTCCGCCACCACCGTCGCCTTCGACTTCGGCCGGATCACACCCTGGACGCTGCCCCGACAGGAGTTCGTGTGACGCCCGACGCCGTCCCGCTGAGCGGACCCCGGTTCCTTGCCGAACCCGCCTGCCTGTACCGGGAGATGCGGCGCGAGCACGGCGCCGTGGTCCCGGTTCTGCTCGTCGGGGACGTCCCGGCCTGGCTGGTGCCGGGCTATCGCGAGCTGCACCAGGTGACCGGCGATCCGGTGCTGTTCAGCCGCGACTGCGGGCTGTGGAACCGGTGGGAGAGCATCCCGGCCGACTGGCCGCTGCTGCCGGTGACCGGCCGCCGGCAGCCGTCGGTCCTCTCCACCGTCGGCGAACGGCACCGGCAGCGCGCCGCGGTGATCAGCAACGCGCTGGAGGCGGTGGACCCCTCCGCACTGCGCGGCCATGCCGAGCGGTTCGCGGACGAGCTGATCGACGCGGTCTGCCCCACGGGCGGGACCAACCTGATCGCGCACTACGCGATGCTGCTGCCGGTGCGGGTCCTCGCCCGGCTGTACGGCTTCCCGGACGAGGACGGCCCCGGTCTGGTCACGGCCCTGAACGACATGATCGACGGCCGCGGGCGCCCTTGCGGGACAGGCACATCTGGCCGCCTCCATGGGGCAGTTGGTCGCCGACCGCGCCAAGGAGCCCGCCGCGGACGTGGTCTCCCGGATGCTCGCCGACGACAGCGGCTTCACCCACGAGGAGATCGCCCAGGACCTGATGGTGATGATGACGGCAGGGCACCAGCCGACTGCCGACTGGATCGGCAACTCGCTCAGGCTGATGCTCACCGACGACCGGTTCGCCGCCTCCCTGTTCGGCGGGCAGGGCAGTGTCGCCGAGGCGATGAACGAAGTGCTGTGGGAGGACACGCCCACACAGAACGTGGCCGGCCGCTGGGCCTTGCGCGACACACACCTGGGCGGCCGCCGTGTCGCGGCCGGCGACCTGCTGCTGCTCGGACTGCAGGGCGCGAACTCCGATCCGCAGATCCGCACCGACGCCTGCGCGCTCACCGGCGGCAACCGAGCCCACTTCTCCTTCGGCCACGGCGAGCACCGCTGCCCGTTCCCCGCCCAGGAGATCGCCGAGGTGATCGCACGGACCGGCATCGAGGTGGTCCTGGACCGGCTGTCGGACATCGACCTGGCGGTGCCCGCCGAGTCCCTCACCCGCCGGCCCTCGCCCTGGCTGCGGGGGCTGACCGAACTGCCGGTGCGGTTCACGCCCGTACCCGCCCTCTGAGCCCGCGCCGCCCGGGCCGTCCCGCGGTGCCGCCGTGGCCCGGGGAGGGCCGGTCCCCGGACCCCTCGTCCCGTCTGGAGGCGGGCGTGGTGCTGCCCGCGCTCTGCGCCCGCTTCCCGGGCCTGGACCCGGCCGTGCCGGCAGGCGCCCTGCGCCACAGGCCGGCGGTGCCCCAGAACGATCTGTTCGAGCTGCCGGTACGCCTGATCGCCCGAGTTGACTTCGAGCGCGCTCCAAGTCATAGCGTCGCTGACACCCCGGTGCACGAGGACCGCCTCGCCCGGCCTCCCCCACGGGTTGCCCGGCGACAGAATCCGTCGCTGGATGGATGAGGGGCTTCGTGCCGTACGGAACGACGATCGAGTGTGCAGGAAAGGCTGGGACACCAGATGCGACAGCGCAGTCTGCGGGACCTTCGGGTATCGGCCATCGGCCTCGGGTGCATGGGCATGTCGGCCTTCTACGGCACCACGGACCAGGACGAGTGTGTCGCGACCATCCGGCGCGCCCTGGAGATCGGCATCACCTTCCTCGACACCGCGCAACTCTACGGCCCGCTCACCAACGAGTCGCTGGTCGGCGAGGCGATCAGGGGCCACCGCGACGAGTACGTGATCGCCACCAAGTTCAACTACCGGATGGACCACGCGGTGCCCGGCGACATGAGCACGATCGGCCGGCAGGACGGCTCGGCCGAGCATGTCCGCAGCTCCGTCCACGGCTCGCTGGAGCGCCTGGGCACCAACCACATCGACCTGTACTACCAGCACCGGGTCGACCCGGCGGTGCCCATCGAGGAGACGGTCGGCGCCCTCGGGGAACTGGTGGCCGAGGGCAAGGTGCGGCACATCGGGCTGAGCGAGGCGAGCGCGGAGACGATCCGGCGCGCCCACGCCGTCCACCCGGTCACCGCGGTGCAGAGCGAGTACTCGCTGTGGACGCGGGACGTGGAGGCCGAGGTGCTGCCCGCCTGCCGGGAGCTGGGCATCGGCTTCGTCCCGTACTCGCCGCTCGGCCGCGGCTTCCTCGCCGGCCGCTTCTCCTCCGCCGAGGACCTCGACGAGAACGACTACCGCCGCAACAGCCCCCGGTTCACCGACGCCAACATCGACGCGAACCAGCGGCTGGCGCAGAAGGTGAAGGAGATCGCCGCGGAGAAGCGCGTGACCCCGGCCCAGCTGGCGATCGCCTGGGTGCTGGCCCAGGGCGAGGACCTGGTACCGATCCCGGGCACCAAGCGCCGCACCTACCTGGAGCAGAACGCGGCCGCGGTCGACGTCGAGCTGACCAAGGAGGACCTGGCCCGCATCGATGCGGAACTGCCCGAGGCGTCGGGCGAGCGCTACGACGAGGCAGGGATGCGCGCCGTCAACCGCTGAGCACCGTGCGGGCGGGTGCCGTGGGCCGCCGTCGGCCGCCCACGGCACCTCCCCGGCCGCTCGCGCCCAGGCGGCGGTGGCCGCGTACCAGGCTGCGCTCATCGCCCCTTCTCCAGGGCGAGGCAGCCGGCCGTGATCCAGAACGGCGGGATCAGCAGTCTGCGGCGGCCGATGCGGTCCACGACCAGGCAGCCCACGGTGACACCGGCGACGGCGGTGACGGAGTAGACGAGCAGCGCGGCGACCGCGTCGTCACCCATGTGCAGGGCGTCGAAGACCTGCATCCAGAAGGTGCCGATGGCGAAGTACGGCAGCACGAGCGCGGCCCAGAAGACATTGGCGAAGACCGTGCTGCGCAGGTGCCGGCGGCTGAACAGGGCGCGGAACCCGGCGCGTTGGTCCTGGCCGGTCTCGTCCAGTTCGGTACTGACGTCGATCTCGATGCCGTACCGGGCGATGAGTTCCTCGGCCTCCTCCCGGCGGCCCCTGCTCAGCAGCCGGCGTGCCGACTCCGGGATGCCCCGCGCAGGGCCACGCACACCAGGGCGATGGCCGCGCTGCCGGCGAGGGTCCAGCGCCGGCCTTCGTGGACGTCGGCGAAGAGGGCCCCGACGACGGTGGCGAGCGCGTAGCCGGCGTACCGGCTGATCTCCAGGCTGGCGAGGAGGCGGCCGCGGCCGTGCCGGGGCGCGTACTCGGCCAGCAGCGGGGCGCCGATGGCCTACTCGCCGCCGACGGCGACGCCCATGACCAGACGGATCAGGAAGAGCTTGCTGGAGCCCGTCGGTGACGAAGAACTGAAGCACCGACCCGATCAGGAAGATCAGCATGTCGGCGAGGAACACCGGCCGCCTGCCGAACCGGTCGGCGAGGCGGCCGAAGAGCGGGCCGCCCACGAAGACGCCGATCAGCGGCGAGGCACCGACCAGGCCCTCCATCACCGTGGACAGATGCAGGTCGGTGGTGAGGGCGGCCATCGCCATGCCGACGCCGCCGATGATGTAGCCGTCGATGCCCTCGCCGAGCTGGGTGGCGAGCTTCAGCTTGGTGTGCAGCCGTCGGCGTTCGCGCAGCAGCTCGACGGACGGCGGAGTGCCAGGTTTCTCGAACCGGTGTTCAGTCACGGACGTCGTTGCCATGAGCGGTCCTTGTCCGGGGACGGGACGTGCGGAGCCGGGGGCGTACGGGTCCGGGGGAGGTGGGGGCCCGGGGACGTGCGGGGGACGGGACCGGGCGATGCGGGTGCCCCCCGCCCGCGAACGGCGACTGGGCGCGCGCGGCCGTGACGGCGGTAGGGGACCTGTCCGGCGCGGTGGGCATCAGGCGCCCGCTGCGCGCTCTGGGCGCCGACCGAGCCCTGCTCCCGGCGATCGCCGCCGGCGCGGTGGCGGACGCGGTGACGAAGAACGCGCCGCGGCTGCCGCGCGAGCCGGAGGTGCTGGAGATCCTCACCCTCGCCCACGACGGCGCCTGGGACCAGGAGCCCAGGCCCCGGGCGTCCGCCGCGGGACGGGGCCGCCGGCCGCGTTCCCGCTCCTCCAAGTGCCGTATGCAGCGTCCGGGAGCACGCTGGTAGGCATGAGGCTGCGGCAAAGGGTCGCGGGTGTGCAGCAACCGGGGCAGTCGGCGCACGCGCTGCTGCTGCTCCCGATCCTGCTCATCGTGGCGATCACCGTCGTGGACATCCGCTCCCCCGAGTCCATCCACCTGGGCCCGGCCCTGGTCATCGCCCCTGCGCTCACCCCGTCCTTCGCCGGGCCCCGGACCACGGCGTTCGTGGGGGCGCTGGCGATCGCCGCCCAGACGCTGATCGCCTTCATCCACGGCGGCATCGCCACTTCGAACCACATCGTGCAGCTCATCACCCTGACCGTGCTCTCGGTCATGGTGGTGATCTACAGCGTGGTCCGGGAGCGTCGCCAGGCCCAACTGGCGCAGGTGCGCACGGTCGCCGAGGCGGCACAGCACGTGCTGATGTGGCCGCTGCCCGAGCAGATCGGCCCGCTGTGGATCGCCTCGCTCTACATGGCCGCCGAGGACGAGGCACAGATCGGCGGCGACCTGTACGCGGTGACGCAGTACGAGGGCGGGGTGCGGGTCCTGATCGGCGACGTGCGCGGCAAGGGCCTGCCGGCCATCGGGGAGGCGGCCCTGCTGCTCGGTGCCTTCCGGGAGAGCGCCCACAGGCACATCCCGCTGGAGAACCTGGCCACGTCGCTGGACCAGAGCATCAGCCGCTACGCGACCGAGCTGGAGACACCGGAGGAGGCCGGCGAGCGCTTCGCCACCGCCCTGCTGGTGGAGATCCCGGACCAGGATCCGATCACCCGGATGACCAGTTGCGGCCATCCCCCGCCGCTGCTGCTGAGCCCGGGGAACGCGGTCTCGGTGCCGAGCCTGCACCCCTCGCCGCCCCTCGGGGTGCAACGGGAGTCCGAGCACACGATGGACGTGTTCTCCTTCGAGCCGGGCGACACCCTGCTGCTGTACACCGACGGTGTCATCGAGGCCCGGGACGCGCAGGGCCGGTTCTATCCGCTGTCCGAACGGGTGGCGCGCTGGACGGACGACAGTCCGGAGGCACTGATGCACCATGTGCGCCGCGACCTGCTCTCCCATGTGGGCGGCCGCCTGGACGACGACGCCGCGCTCATCGCGCTGCACCGCACCCCCGCGGAGCGCCGTCGCCACCACCACGGACGCGGGTCCGGCACCGAGGGGATGCGGCACGAATCGGGGACGCGGTCCCCCACCGTGTGAAGCCCCGGCTGCGCTCGGCCCCCGGATGGGGTGACGCTCCGGGCCCGGCGCGGTCCCGGCCCGGGTGGGCCCCCGGGCGGCGCACAGGTTGACCACAGGCCCCGCCGGGGTGTCGGTGCGTCGTACGTCCGACGGCCTTCGGGCCAACGTTGCGTCGTGGAGGTGGCCTGCCCGGGCCGGCCGTTGCGAGAATCTCGGGCGCCCCGAGAACAGGGAGGTGCGATGTCCGTACGACACCTGCTCGCCGGTCTGGCCCTGGTGCCGGCGCTCGTGTTACCCACCACCGCGCAGGCGGCCCAGGCGGCCCAGGACGGTTCGTCCCAGACCCGCTTCGACCTCCAGGCCCACCGCGGCGGTCTCGGCATGACGACCGAGGAGTCGCTGGAGGGGTTCGGCAAGGCGATGCGGCTGGGGGTGTCCACGCTGGAGCTGGACACCCAGATCACCAAGGACCTGAAGGTCGTCGTCAACCACGACCGGCAGATCAGCGGCGTGAAGTGCCGCGACACCGGGCCGGTCACGCCCGGCGACCCCGTGTACCCGTACGTCGGCAAGTACATCAAGGACCTCACCCTCGGCCAGATCAAGACCCTGGACTGCGGCTACCAGCAGCTGCCGGGCTTCCCCGACCAGGAGGTCGTCAAGGGCTTCCGGATGGTGGAGCTGAAGGATGTCCTGCAGCTCGTCAGGAGCTACCACGCCCACCAGGTCAGGCTGAACATCGAGACCAAGGTCGAGGCGGGCTCGCCCGAACAGACCGCGCCGCGCGAGGTGTTCGTACGCCGCGTGTACCAGGAGATCCACCGCTCGGGCATCGAGCGGCAGGTGACCATCGAGTCGTTCGACTGGGGCGCGCTGAAGGTGATGCACCGGCTGGCCCCCGCCTGGCCGCTGGTGGCACTGACGAACTACGACTTCCTGGAGGTGGGGCGGCCGGGCGCGTCCCCGTGGCTCGGCGGAATCGACGCCGACGACTACGGCGGTGACTTCGTCAGGGCGGCCGCGACCGTCCCCGGCGTCACGGCGCTCTCCCCCAACTACGGCTTCCCGCAGAGCGGCAAGGTGGGCGACCCCGGCTTCCGCTTCTACTCGGACGCGGCGATGGTCTCCGAGGCACACGCCCGCGGTCTGAAGGTGGTCCCCTGGACCTGTGACGACCCGGCGACGGTGGAGGCGCTGATGGACTTCGGCGTCGACGGCGTCATCACCGATTACCCCGACCACGTACGGCAGATCATGGCCGACCGGGGGATGCGGCTGCCGCGGCCGTACCATCCGCACGGCCGGGCCTGAGGGGCCCGGACAGCCGCGAGCCCCGCCCCGAGTGGGGGCGGGGCGGGGCTGCGCGCCCGTCAGCCGGTCAGGAGGCCGGCTTGAGGTCGGTGATCTTCAGGGTCTTCAGGTCGGACTGGACGTCGATCCTGGTGACCTGGGCGTCGGGACCGTCGCTCCAGGTGAGCGTGACCCGGCTGGTGGCGTGGCCCGCACCCGATCCGGTGTAGGCGACCTTCCACTTCACCGGCACGTTCTGCGCGAACAGAATGCCGTCGGCGTGGTTCTTCTTCTCGAAGGCGGCGACCTTCTTCTGGGCGGCGGCGGTCAGGTAGAAGGCCCGCAGCGCCTTGGCGCTCGCCCCTGCCGACGGGTCCTCGTTGGCCCAGACGGCGTCGATGTAGGCGCCGTAGAAGTCGGCCACGTGCTGGGTGACGTTGCGCGGGTCGCCCTGGGTGGAGACCGCGGCGGTGGCACGGGTGGTGTGGCTCGCGGCGGTGCCGGCGAGGGCGGGCGTGACGGCGGCGAGAGTGAGGCCGGCGGTGAGGGCGACGGCGGTCACCAAGGTCTTGCGGTTGCGGACGGACATTCTGCTCATTCCCCCGGTTTTTTCGCGACCGGGCTGATCCCGGCCTTCGCGGACTCTAAGACCGTCTTTCCCCCGACCCGGTTCCCTTTCTTCCCGCTTTCCCTTTCGGCAATTCCGGGCGCCTGGCACCGCGGAAAAGGTTGTGCCGAATTCCGGCCCAGTGCCCCGTCTTTTCGGCCAGATCCGTTCAGGCGGCCGGCGGATTCCGGGTCTCGACAAGCCGGGCGAGGTGGTCGAGGGCCATACGGGTGCCCCGTTCGTTGTCCTTGCGCGGGATGCCGTCGGGGATGCCCGCGTGCACGATCTCGACGTCGGTGGCTCCGTCGGGCGTGCCGGTGAGCGTCGTCGTCAGCGTCATGGTGCCGCGCACGGCGTCGTCGTCCGTCTCGAACGCGAAGACCTCCACGACCTGGACGCCGGGGACGAGTTTCGCGAAATGCCCCCGGTAGGTGTCCGTGCGTCCGCCGGACTTGCCCGCGCCTTCGGGGTCGCCGTGAGTGAGGGAGATACGGAAGGCTCCGCCCTCGCGGGGATCGAAGGAGTGGACGTGTGCGGTCATGTTCTCGGGGACCCGCCAGGCGGCGAGCGCGTCGGGATCGACCAGGGCCCGGTAGACGGCCTCGGCGGGCGCCTGCACGCGCCGGGTGACTCGCGTGGCGTACATGAGGCGACACGCTACCGGCCGGGGGGCCGCCCGGCCCGTCGTGCGCAACGAACGGGGCCGGGGTCCGGGAGGTGGTGGACGGACCCCGGCCCCGGGCCTGTCACGGCTTGCGGGCGACCGCGCCGTACATCGCGATGTCCTCGTCGCGGATGTCCTTCTCGCCGCTGCCGTCGGGGTGCCACTTGTGCACCTGGACGATGCCGGGTCCGACCAGTTCCAGGCCGTCGAAGAACTCGTGCGCCTCGCCGATGGTGCGCAGCCGCATCGGCATGTTGCGGGCCGCGTACTCGCGGGCGACCCGGCCCACCTCCTCGGGCGCGAACTCCGCGGTGCCGATGGACATCGCGAGGTGGCTGCCCGGCGGCAGGGGCTCCAGCAGCCGCCGGACGACGCCGACCGCGTCGTCCGCGTCCAGCATGAAGTGGACGATGGCGATGGCGGTGAGGGCGACCGGCTTGCCGAGGTCGAGTGTCTCGCGCAGTTCCGGGGCCCGGAGGATGGCGGCCGGGTCACGGAAGTCGGCCTCGATGTACGACGTCCTGCCCTCGGGCGCGCTGGCGAGCAGCCCCTGGGAGAGGGTGAGGACGATGGGGTCGTTGTCGACGTAGACGACCCGGGATGCGGGGGCCACCGTCTGGGCGATCTCGTGCAGGTTGGGCGAGGTCGGGATGCCGGTGCCGATGTCCAGGAACTGGCGCATGCCCGCCTCCTCGGCGAGCCAGCGCACGGCGCGGTTCATGAAGTCGCGGTTGGCGCGCATGTGGACGGGGAGGGCGGGCCACTCCCGGGCCATGGCGTCGCCCGCCTCCCGGTCGGCGGGGTAGTAGTCCTTGCCGCCGAGGATGTAGTCGTAGATGCGGGCGGAGTGGGCGTTCTCGGTGTCGATGCGGTCGGCCGGCCATCCGTTGTCGGGCAACGCCGTGTCTCCCATTCGGGTCGGGGGGGGGTGGGACCTGGGCGGTACAAGGACGCTCACAGCAGGAAGTCGGCGCCGCCCTCCTTCGCCCCGCTCAGGAAGCCGGACGACTCGCGGGACGTGGACACCGGCGCCGAACCACGGGAGTCGGTGGACCGGCGTACGGCAGTGCGCCCGCCGGCGGGCTCCTCCACTGCCGCGCAGGCGCCGCCGGCGTCGTCGCTCCACGGCCCGGTGCAGCCGCGGGCGTCCGGTCGCCGGGCCGGCATGCCGGTGCGTGTCGGAGGGTGCACGGTCACAGCTCCTTGCGCATCGCGTCGAGCAGGGTCTCGGTCTTCCGGGCCGGCGCCGCCTGGGCGCCGAGCCGGTCCAGGGCCTCGCGGTACACCACGACGTCGTCGCCCTTGTCGAGATAGACGGCGCCGACCAGTCCGCCCAGGTAGACGATGTCGGGCAGTTCGCGGGCCCGGAACCTGAAGAGGTGGTACGCGCCCGCCCGCATCGCCGGGTGCGGGCCGCCCGCGAACGGCATGAGCTGCAGGGTCACCTGGGGCAGCCGGTTGACCTCGATGAGATGGCCGATCTGCGCGCGCATCACCTCGGGGCCGCCGACCGGCCAGCGCAGCACGGTCTCGTCCATGACGACCCACAGCCGCGGCGGTGCGTCGCGGGCGAGCAGTTCCTGACGGCGCATGCGCAGCGCGACCCGCCGTTCGGTCGCCTCGGCCGGGGCGTGCGGATGGGCGGCGCTCAGCAGGGCGCGCGCATAGTCCTCGGTCTGCAGCAGGCCGTGGACGAACTGGTTCTCGTACGCGCGGATCTGCAGGGCCGCCTGCTCCAGGCTGAGGTAGGCGGCGAACCAGTCGGGCATGACGTCGCGGTAGGTGTGCCACCAGCCGCGTTTGTTGGCCTCGCGCACCGACTGCAGGAAGGTGTCGATCTCCTGCCGGTCGGTCACGCCGTAGACCTGGAGGAGCTTCTCGGCGTCCGGCAGGCGCAGCCGGGCGACCTTGGCGGCCTCCATGCGTCGGATCGTGGAATGGCTGACCCCGATGGCCGCGCCCGCCTGCTCGAAGGTCAGACCGGCCCGGGTGCGCAGCTCCTCCAACTGTCTGCCGAGGATCATGCGCAGCACGGAAGGGACCCCGCCCCAGTCGGTCTCCGTGGTCACGCCCACCCCCTCGCCCGGGCTTCGGGGCCACCGTCTCACGCGATCCCCTGTGCCGACACTCTCGATCACTTCCTGGCCGAAGCAGCATGCACTTGGCCACTTGCAAATTTCAACTTGCCTGTTGCGAGTGCTTGTTGGCTGATGACACAGTGGACTCACTGCTCCGACTGACCGAAGGAGTAGGTGTCGCAGGCCAGTTGGGGGAGACCGGCCTGCACCACGGCCTCGTGGGAGGCGGTGTGTCGTCTGCTCTCCGAAGCAGCCGGCCCCCTGTCAGACCGACACCCCCCACGGTGCGAGGCCGCACGAAAGGCGTACGGCGATGGCTCCGCCCTCCTCCCTCCCCCGACCGCTCCACCGGCTGTCCGACGACCGGATCCCCGGCAGGCCCGCGCTCGGCCCGTCCCCGCTGAGGCTGTCTCCCGCGGGCCCCGCGGTCCGCGCCCCGGAGGCCGGCGAGCCCGCGCCCCGGCCGGCAAAGGCGGCCGGCACCGCGAGACCACCCGGAGGCGAGCACCTGGGTCGACTCCCTGGGCCCCACGGCTCCGACCCGCTCGCCTCCGGGGCCGGCCCTGCCGGCCTCGCCGCCACCTTCGAACTGCCGCCGCTGCCGGCCGCGGTCGGCACGGCCCGCCGGGTGGTGCGCGACCTGCTGACCGCCTGGGGCGCCGGCGAGAGCGTCCGGGACGACGCGCTGCTCCTGACCTCGGAACTGGTGACCAACGCGCTGGTGCACGCGGCCGGAGAACGGATCGTGTGCCGGGTGCACCGCGCCGCCCACCGGGTGCGCATCGAGGTCGAGGACCAGAACCGGGGTCCTGCCCACCCCGTCCCCCGCCGCCCCGGGCCCGACGACCAGAACGGGCGCGGGCTGCTCCTCGTCGACGCGCTGAGCGCCGGCTGGGGCGTGACGGTCACGGACGACCGGCCCGCGCGCGTCGTCTGGGCGGAACTGCCCGCGGCACCCGGCGCCGAGGACCCGGCCGCCCGCGCACCGAGCACACCCCTCCCCCGGACCGTCCCCCACTCGTCCGAAGGATCCCCGGCCCATGCCCCTGACCGCACCCGGCCCCGCTCTGCCCGCCGACCCGCCCTGGACCCGCACCCGCCCGAAGCCGGGACCGGCTGATCCGGCAGCCGTCCGGACTCCACGGGCCACGTGACGAGGCATCCACGGCCGGGAGATCCCGGCTGGACGGCACCGGCGGCCGGGAGGTCCCGGCGCATGGGCACCCTCGGCGCGGAGGTCGCTGCGCGGGGGCACCCTCGGCGCGGAGGTCGCTGCGCGGGGGCACCCTCGGCGCGGAGGTCGCTGCGCGGGGGCACCGGCGGACGGCGGACGGCCGAACGGGAGCGCCGGCGAGAGATTCCCGGACGCACGCCCGGCCTGCCCCTGCCCGCCGACGCAGCCGGCCCGCCCGGGTTCCGCGGTTCCCCGGTAGATTCACCCCGGATGCGAACCGTTCGCGTCCGGCGGCGGTCCCGGCGCTCCCGGACAGGGGACCCGGACATCCGTCGCGTGGTGGTGGCACCCGGGGGGGTTGCATGGTCTGGTCGCTCGTCCGCAGAAGCCGGACCCGTACGGGACTTCCCGTGCCGGGACGGTGCGAGCCGGGCCGGCATGTCCTGGCCACCGAGCGGCTGTTGCTCTTCACGCCCCGGACCCTGCTCGACGTGGCGGCGGCGCTCGCGGCCGGCGCGGACGCCGAGGCCCAGAGGTGGCTGGGGAACGGCAGCGACCGGATCGCTCCCGGCTCCGCTGCCCGGCGTGCCCTGCTGGAGCGGCGGCCCGCAGGCGACGACGGCCGCCGTGTCCCGCGCCGGCTGGCCGAGCCTTTCGCCCCCGGCCCCGACGAACCGGTGTTCCTGGTGTGCGTGCGCAGGTCCGATCTGAGCTATGCCGGTGGACTGCAGGTGCAGCACCACGAGGGCGAGATGGGCGGCTGGCTGGCGCCGCGCTGCCGCGGACAGGGCCTGGGCCCCGAGCTGTTCCGGGCCGGGGCCGTACTCGCGCACACCCACCTGGGGATGAGCACCGTACGGGCGGGCGCCGAGACCGGGAACACCGCGAGCCGCCGGGCTCTGGCCGGGGCGGGATTCCTTCCTGCCGAGGGGCCGCGCCGGCACACCCTGCCCGACGGACGCGTCGTCGACTCGGTCTGGCTCCGGCACGAGGCGGCGTCCGGCTTCCACTGCACCTGACCTCCGCCGGGGGCGCCCCGGCAGTCCCTGCGGACGGGACGGCCCACAGCGTCCGTTCGGGAGATGCCCTGCAAGCCGTGCCCCGCACCGCGCCCTCCGCGGGACACGCCGTACCCCTGCGGCCGGACGTACGCTGCCGGAGCCGGTCGGTGACCGAGTGGGGGCGGAGGGCGCCCGCCCGTCGCGCTACCGGGCGCCGGGGTCGACCCCGGGCGGGTTGTCCTGGGACGGGGCGTCGGGCAGGGCATCCTGGGGCGGGGCGTCGGGCAGGACGCGGAAGCCGGACAGGCCCTCGGGCTCCTCCGCGACGCCCGTGCAGTGGTCCACCCGCGCCGCCGGAGGGCCCTCGGCCGCCCAGCGCGCCATCATGGCGACGTCGTCGGGGCTCCCCTCGAAGACGGCTTCCACGTCACCGTCGTACAGGTTGCGCACCCATCCCGCCACGCCCCGCTCCTCGGCGAGCCGGCGGCAGGTGTCGCGGTAGAACACGCCCTGGACCCGTCCAGTGACGCGCACGTGCTGCCGGACCGTCATTGCTGTGGCCTCCCGACCTCGTGCGGCTCGTCCGCGGAGGGTTCCCAGCGGCGTGCGGTGATCCGGTGCCGGTCCGGCCAGCGCACGTCGTAGGCCCAGCCGAGACGCTCGAACCAGCGGATCAGCCGGGCGCTGGCGTCGATCTGGCCGCTGAGCACGCCGTGCCGGGCGCTGGTCGGGTCGGCGTGGTGGAGGTTGTGCCAGGACTCGCCGAGCGACAGCGGGGCAAGCCACCACACGTTGCCCGATCGGTCGCGGCTGCGAAAGGGCTGCGAACCGGCCGCATGGCAGATCGAGTTGATGGACCAGGTGACGTGGTGGACGAGGCTGACCCGCACCAGCCCCGCCCAGAAGAACGCGCTCAGCGCGCCCTGCCAGGAGCGGGTCAGCGCCCCGCCGAGCAGCGCCGGCAGGGCGAAGGAGGCGAGGACCAGCAGGGCGAAGCGGCGGGAGATCAGCATCAGGGTGCGGTCGCGGACGAGGTCCGGCGCGTACCGGCGGGGTGAGGCGTGCTCGGTCTCGAAAAGCCAGCCGACGTGGGCGTGGACCATGCCCTTGGCCAGCGACCGGGGCGAGCGGCCGTACCGCCACGGCGAGTGCGGGTCCCCGTCGCGGTCGGAGAAGCGGTGGTGCTTACGGTGGTCGGCCACCCACAGGAGCAGCGGTCCCTGTACGGCGAGGCTGCCGGCCAGCGCGAGGGCGATCCTGAGGGGCCGGACGGCCTTGAAGGAGCCGTGGGTGAAGTGCCGGTGGAAGCCCACGGTGATGCCGAGGCCGCTGACGAGGTAGAAGACGACGGCGAGCGCGAGGTCCACGGGTGACAGGCCGTGCCGCCAGGCGAGCGGCACGGCCGCGAGGAGCGCCAGGAAGGGGACACCGACGAACACGCCGATCAGGAGCTGCTCGCCGTTGGGCAAGGGCCGGGCTCTGCCCGTCAGACGGGTGGATTCCGGGAACTCCGACACGAGGAAACCCTTTCGGAGGGGGGTGCTTCCGGGGACGGGTGCGGTGACGGGTACGGCTGTGGGTGCGGATGCGGGCACGGGTACGGGTACGGATCGACGGTGGTGAAGGCGAGCACGGCGTTCTGGCCGCCGAATCCGAAGGAATTGCTGAGGGCGGCTCGTATCGACTGCGGGCGGGGTGCCTTGGTCACGACGTCCAGGTCCATCGCCGGGTCGAGGGTGTCGAGGTTCGCGGTGGGCGGGATCAACTGGTGGGCGAGAGTGAGCACGGTGCAGGCCGCCTCGATGGCTCCGGCTCCGCCGATGGCGTGCCCGATCGCGCCCTTGACGGCGGTGACGGGCGGTGGCCTCCGGAAGACCTGCTGGAGCGCGTTGTGCTCGGCCGCATCGCCCTGCGGGGTGGAGGTGCCGTGCGTGTTGACGTGGTCGACGTCCTCGGGGGCGAGGCCGGCGTCCGCGAGTGCGCCCCGGATGGCGCGGGCGGCGCCGTCGCCGCCGGGGTGCGGGGCGGTGAAGTGGTGGGCGTCGCAGGAGGCGCCGAAGCCGGAGAGCAGGACCGTCGGCCGGACGGCGCGGGCCCGGGCGTCCTCCGTCCGTTCCAGGACGAGGACGGCGGCGCCCTCGCCGAGGACGAATCCGTCCCGGTCGCGGTCGAAGGGCCGGGAGGCCGCCTCGGGACTGTCGGCACGGCGGGACAGCGCGCGCATCTGGGCGAAGCAGGCGGCGGTCATCCGCAGGCGGGCCGACTCACTGCCTCCGGCGAGGACGAGGTCGCAGGCGCCGGACAGCAGCCAGTCCCGGGCGAGGCCGAGCGCGCTGGTGCCGGAGGCGCAGGCGGTGCTGACGACCATGTTGGGGCCCTGCGCGCCGAGGTCCAGGGCGATCTCGGCGGCGGCCATGTTGGGCACGCTGCGTGGGAGGGCGAGCGGCGAGACCCGTTCCGGGGTGTGGTCGGCGAGCCGGTCGAACTCGGCCTGCCAGCCCTGCATGGACCCGGTGCCGACCCCCATCACGACACCGACACGGGCACCGTCCCAGCCGCCGGGAGTGAGTCCGGCGTCGGCGACGGCCTCGCGTGCGGCGAGCAGTGCGAAGGTGGTGAAGCGGTCGAGACGGCGGCTGAGCCGGTGCCCCAGCAGCCCGGCCGCGTCCAGGTCGGGCACCCGGCAGGAGAAGGCCACGGGCAGCCCGTCGAGCCCCGGGTCGGCAGCCGCGGTGGACTGTCCGGCACACAGGCCCGCCCAGGCCGCGTCCCGGCCGATCCCGGCGGGGGTGACCAGGCCGAGTCCGGTGACGGCCACCGGGACGCGGCGCGCCGGGCCGCGTGCTTTCACCAGCTGCATGAGCGGTGATTATCCGGGCCGGGGCGGGCGGTCACGGGCCGCGACAACTCGTTCGGCCCAGGACGGTGGCCGCTACCACCCGGATGTGCGAACGCGGCTGATGCCTCATCAGCACCCACCGGCGGGGACGAGCCCGATGCCGCCCGGCATGCCCCAGGGTCCGATGGGGACGAACCCGGAACCGGTCGGCGACCGCGGCCCGGGACGCATGGCCTGCGGACGGCAGGTTCTGGACGTCCTCGGGAAATCCCCTTGCTCAATGGTCAAGAATCGTTGACCATTGCTGGCATGCCTACGGATGATCTTCCCGAGACGTTTCACGTCACCACTGACGAGCAGCTACGCGCCGTCTCCAACCTCACGCGTCACCGGATCATGGCCGTGCTCCGCTTCGAGCCGGCGACGATTACGCAGATCGCCGAACGGGTTGGCCTTGCGAAGGGGAGTTCCAGCTATCACGTGCGGCTGCTGGAGCGGGCCGGCCTGGTGAAGGTGGTGCGAACGCGGAAGGTGCGGGGGGTCACCGAGCGGTACTACGCGATGGCTGCGCGGGCGATCGTGCTGCCGGATCCGGGCGAGGGCGGGCCGGATGTGCTGATGCGGCATGCGGTGGCCGACCTGGAGGCAGCTCCGGCGGATGGCGAGCGGCATGTACAGATGGCGCATCTGCGGCTCACCGAGGAGCAGTTCGCAGAGCTGGGGGCGCGGCTGGAGGCGCTGGCGGACGAGTACCGGGAGCTGTCCGATCCCTCGCTGCCGGACGCCACTCTCGCCTTCGCGCTGTTCCGACCGGCGCCGCGCAAGCAGGCCGAGGGAGACTCCCAGTGACCAAGGACGGACAGAAGTTGCCGACCGGGTTCGGACGGCTGTGGAGCTCACAGACGATCTCCTCCCTCGGTGACGGGGTGACGCAGGCCGCGCTGCCTCTGCTCGCGTTGACGCTGACCCGGAAGCCGATGGCACTCGCCGTAGTCACGGCCGCCGGGACGCTGCCGTGGCTGCTCTTCGGGGTGCTCGGCGGTGCGCTGGTGGACCGCTGGGACCGCCGGCGCACGATGTGGGTCGCGGACACGGCACGTGCGGTGCTGCTCGGGATACCCGCGGCGGCGGCCGTGCTCGACGTCCTGAGCATTCCGCTGCTCGCGGCCGTCGCCTTCCTGCTGGGCCTCGGCGGACTCTTCTTCGACACGGCCGCCACGGCCTATCTGCCGGATCTGCTCCGCCGCGACCCCGCACTCCTGGAGCGCGCCAACTCCCGCTTGCGCGGCGCCCAGACCGCCATGTCCGGCTTCGCGGGGCCGCCTGCGGGCAGTGCACTGCTCGCGCTCGGGCGGGCGATGCCGCTGCTCGCCGACGCGGTGTCGTTCGCGCTCTCCGCACTCCTCGTACGCACGCTGCCCGCCATGCCCCGGCCCGTGCCGGAGGTCCGCGAGTCGCTGCTGCGGCAGGCGCGGGCCGGCGCCTCGTACGTCTTCCGGAACCGGGTGCTGCTCGGCCTCGCGCTCCGCCCGGCGGTCGGGAACATCGCCTTCCTCGCCGTGGAGACCGTACTCGCCCTCTTCGCGCACGACCGCCTCGGCATCAGCACCTTCGGCTTCGGCCTGCTCCTCACGGCGGAGGCCACCGGCGGTCTGCTCGGCGCGGGCATCGCCTCCTTCCTCGGCCGGCGACTCGGCACCGGCACCGCGCTGACCTGCACGGCCGCAGTCGAAGGGCTTGCCATCCTGGGGCTTGCCTCCGCACCGAATCCCTACGTGGCCGGCCTCGCGCTCGCCGTCTGCGGAGCGGGCATGGGCGCCACGATGGTGCTCGGGCCCTCCCTGAGGCAGGCGATCGTCCCGGCCCACCTCATGGGCCGGGTCGCCTCCACCTCCCGCATGCTGGCCATGTGCGCCGCCCCCGTCGGGGCCTTCCTCGGTGGCTGGCTGGCCACCACCTACGACATCCGCACCCCGCTCTACGCCGCCGCCGTCCTGCTCCTGGCGATGACGGCCGTCACGGCATCCATGACCAGCAACCGCCGGGTCGAAGCGGCGCTGCGTGCCGCCGCCCCGGTCGGCGGTCCGGCCGGCGCCCCGGCCGGCGGTCCAGATCACCCGGCATCGAAGGATCCCGCCGAGCAGAGTGCACCCGACTTGTCGTGACGCCCGCCGCGAAGGCGTCACAACGCGTCGGGTGCCAGGCCCCCGCGGGGCGCGACGAGTGGCCGGGGCGGTCGGGTGTGCCGGCGTCGATCCTCGTCGTCCTCGGCGGCGTCCAGGTAGCGGGTGTTCCAGAGCGCATCCGGGGCAAACGGGTGAACCGGTGCCGCTTGTGCAGGTAGAACGGTTGCGGTCGCGTCCGTAGGAGATCGGTCTCAGGGGTCTGGGAGCGGACGGTGTGGCCGGGGCCGGGGCGGATAGGCTCGACCGCGTTCGCGAGATCACCGGAGCCCTGGTTCCGGGCATCCGAGGAGTCGTCGATGCATCGTTCGGATCCGCCGTACGCCGCGCGGCTCGCCACGTACGGGGCCGTGGCCACGCGACTGTCCCTGCTGGGTGACCGTCGGCTCGGCGAGGTCGTGGCCGCCGCCGACCCACTCGGGTCGGGCATCGGCGGCGGGTCGGCGGAGCTGGACATCGACGGCACACGGGTGTTCGTCAAGCGCGTTCCCCTGACGGACACCGAGTTGCGGCCAGAGAACGCGCGGTCGACGGCGAACCTCTTCGGACTGCCGATGTTCTACCAGTACGGGGCGGGCTCGACCGGGTTCGGGGCCTGGCGAGAACTGGCCGTGCATGTCATGACCACCAACTGGGTCCTCGGGAACGAGTACGAGGGCTTTCCGCTGATGTACCACTGGCGCATCCTCCCCGACTCCCCTCCCGAGGGTTTCGCCGACGAGTTCGGGGGCATCGACGGGGCGGTCGCGCATTGGGAGGGCTCATCGGCCGTGCGCGAGCGGCTGGAGGCCATCGGCCGGTCCTCGTCCAGCCTGGTGCTCTTCCTGGAACACGTCCCGCAGACACTCGCCGACTGGCTGCACGACCACCGGACCGCCGCTCCGGAGAGCGGGGCGGGCTCGCCGTACCTGTGGGTGGAGGAGGCCCTGGCGCGCGGCACTGCCTTCATGAGCTCGCACGGACTCGTCCACTTCGACGCTCACTTCGCCAATGTCCTGACCGACGGCCAGCTGCTGTACTTCGCGGACTTCGGACTCGCCCTGAGCTCCGGCTTCGAACTGTCAGCGGCCGAGGCGGTGTTCCTCTCCGACCACCTCGCGTATGACCGCTGCCACACCGTGAGCCATCTGCTCCGCCGCCACCTGCCCGATGGCCTGCGCGGCGGTGTGGAACACGAGGCGTTCCTGCGCGAGTGGATCGCCGGCCGCCGGCCCGGTGACGTCCCGCGCGAGATCGCCGCGATCATCGACCGGCATGCCCGCACTGCCGTGGTCCTGGGCGAATTCCAACGCCGCTTTCTCACCGAGAGCAAGCGGACGCCGTTTCCGGCCGCCGAGATCACGACGCCGGAGGTTGCGGGACCAGGTCCGGGGATCCGGCACGACGCCCGTGAACCCGGGACGGCTTGCGGGCGACATCCGTGAGATCCGCCGCTTCTGCGGCCGGGTGTACCGCGTGCCGTCTCAGGCTCGCGCGTGTGCGAGCAACGCCTGTGCGGCGCTGCGCAGTTGCTCCGCCGCCGTACCGCACGCGGCAGCCTGACGTTCCAGGGCGGGCGCGCTCCACTCGGGTGCCGCGGCGCAGCCGGTCAGCGCCGCCGCGGTGGCCAGCAGTCGGCGGGCGTAGCCGTCCATCAGGTCCGCGTCGGCGCGCAGACTGCCCGCCTGGTCGAGGAGTGCGTCGACCGGCGGCATCGTCCGGGGGGACTCGGTCACCATGGCGGCTCCCTGTTGCCGGGGTGCGTGCGGAAGGTCAGCGCGGCAGCGTGGTGCCGGCGCTGCGGTGGAGCATGAACTGCGGGCAGGACAGCGCGAAGAGCGGACGGGCCGAGTCGATGCCGAACCGGCGCAGCTGCCCGGCCATGGGTTCTGCGGCGGCGGTCTCCAGGCGCAGGCGCAGGCCGCTTCCGGTGTGCAGCCGTAGCCTGCCGTGGGCGCGCACCAGGATGCGTACGGTGCTGTCGTCGCGCCGTCCGTACAGGATCCAGTCCGCCTCGGGGCCGCGGATGCCCGGGCCGAGCGTGCCTTCGACGGCGAGGCCCAGTTCCGGTGCGCTGACGCCGATGTCCCGGCCCATCAGATCGGCGTCGGCCGAGGTGCGCAGCACGGGCTGGCTCCAGATCTGCTGGGCGACCACGCGGGCTTCCTCGCTGGTGACGGCGAGGGAGAGGACGTACCGGCCGGTGCGGCGCAGGTCGGCGCGGCGCACCAGATCGACGGCGATGTCGTACGGGCGTGGCCGCCACAGGTCGTCGACCAGCACCGAGAGCGCTATCTCGGTGTAGGAGCCGATGGTGGAACAGCGGTGTTCGTACAGTGACAGCACCGCCAGCGCCCGGCGGCCGAGCCGGCTCGGCGTCATCCAGGTGGGGTGGGGCAGCAGGCTGCGCGCCGCGTCGGCGTCGACGGCGTAGCACAGGTGCACGGCGGAGGAGTCGTAGTAGCGCACGGGCACGTCGACGGGACCCGTCGTCGTGGGCACGGAGGCGGTGGGCACGGTGAGGAAGGGGTGGCCCTCGGGCGGACGGGCGCGGTCCTGGAGCCGGTAGGCCTGGGTGCGCACGACGGGGCCGCGGTAGGGGGTGAGCGCCTCGTCGATGTCCTTGCGGGCCTCGGGTATGACGGTCCGAAGGTGCTCGATGTACTCACGGATCATGTGGCACTGCGGGAACTCGCGGACGGGGCCTGCGTAGTCGACCTCGTACCGGTGGGTGTGCGGGTCGAAGGCGGAGCCCGGGCCCCGGCCGTCGAGGACGGGCACGATGTCGTGCTGGTTGGTGATGCCGACGACCCAGGTGCGCGGGTCGGCGGGTCTCCTGTTGCCCAGCGGGGAGCCGACGGCGATCACGTGCGTGATCCGGTAGGAGCGGCAGAACTCCTCGTCCTGCGCGAGGTTCATCAGCGCCGTCCCGCCCTCGCCGTGCCCGATCAGGGCGAGGTCGGCGCCGCGCGGGATGCCGTGGTCCGCGAGGGCGAGGAGGATCGAGCGGGTGCGGGGCGAGACGGTCGCGGAGGGGCTTCGCCCGGTGTCGGCGACGTCCCGCGGGGCGTCGTTGCGGGGACGGCCGGGTGCCGTACCGGGGGCCTGGACGACGTAGCGGACGACGCCGTCGGGGCCGCGCACGTTCTGCACGAGGATCCGCCCGCCGGTGGTCAGCGTCTCGATGTTGCGCAGGAAGCCGAGCAGGGAGCCCTCGGTGGCGATGGACCGCCTCTCCTGCTCGGCGAGGGCGACGGTCTCGGCGGCACCCTCGCCCCGGTGCGTGCCCACGAGGCGGGTGGTGCCGGTGTGCCCGACCGGGCCGGCGACCGGATCGCGGCCCGTGGCCGGTGGCGGGCCGGTGCCGTCGCGCATCGGGGCCTCGCCCAACAGGGCGCGGACGGCGGGGAGTTCGGCCATCAGGGGGGCGATCTCGGCCAGTGCGCGTTGGGCACTGCGGTTCCTGAACAGGGCGCGCAGGGCCCGTACGGCCTCCAGGTCGCGTTCCGCGGTGACGGCGTCGATCAGCCGACGCATGCCCGGGTCGCGTGCGAACTCGGGGTGGTCGTACAGCACGGCGGCCATGCGCAGGCGCAGCGAGGTGACGGCCACCGGTGTCGCCAGGCTCTCCCGGCCCAGCACGTCGCCGGCCGCCCCGAGCACATGTCCCATGGCCTTCGGGGCCGTGATCGCCGAGCCGCCGAGGCCCTGCTTGTTCGTCAGGGCCCGCAGCAACGCCCACTGCGCGGCGAGTCCGGTGCGCGGACGGCGCCGCACGGAGACGGTCAGCGACGGCGCGAACAGTGCAGCGCCGGTCCGCGCGGACACCTCACGGATCCCCTCGGCCACTTCCATCACGTCCCGGGCACAGCGGCGCAACAGGTCCTTGGTGTCCTGCTCGTCCGGAGCGGAGTGCTGCTCATCCGGAGTGGAGTGCTGCCCGATCCGAGCGGTGTCCTGCTGGTCCGGAGCTGTGTCCGGCCCGCCCTGAGCGGTGTCCTGCTGGTCCCGAGCGGTGTCCTGCCCGCCTTGACCGGTGTCCTGCTGATCCCGAGCGGTGTCCTGGCCTCCCTGACCGGTGTGCTGCTGGTCCTGATCGATGTCCTGCTCGTCCTCGGCGCGCCGTCCGGGTGCGTGGCCGTCCGCTCGCATCCGACGCTCCCTCGACTCGACGACGTCCGGCGATGCACGACCGCGCCCGGGGGACGTGGTCCTGCTCCATCGTCGGCCAGGGACGGCACGGCCGCACCTTCGTCCGCCCCGGTACGGGGATGTGGGCCGGCCCCGCCGCCGCCGTGCGCGCCCGGGCCCGGACCGCATATGCCCACCGCATGATCGCCGCACCCTGTCCTCACCACGTGCGCACAGGCCGTCGCGGGAACTGTGTCAGGACCGCATCCGCCGCTCACCCGAACGGACCAAAGACCCCGCTGCCCGGCACCGTCCCCGTCGGCCGTCCGCCGCGCACCAGCACCGCCGCACACCACCACCGCACACTCGTCCTGCCCCGTCGCCCATGGCGGTTCCGGCGCGGCGGGCGAGCCGCCCGGTGGCTTCACCGCGTTGTGCGGGGTCCGGCCGCCGCGCTGCGGCCGGGTCACTCCTCACGCGTCGGTCATGAGCCCGGCCGCGACCGTGGCGCCCAACTCCCAGCAGGCTTGCACATCGGCCTTGCCGGGCTCGCCGGTGAGGGTCACAGTGTCGGCCGCACGGCGCCAGCCCAGGCCGGTGGTGACGGCCTCGACAGCACGGACGGCTCCGGTGACGTCGTTGCCGCCGTGCACGTAGTAGCCGAAGGGCCTGCCCCGCGTCTCGTCCAGACAGGGGTAGTAGATCTGGTCGAAGAAGTGTTTGAGGGCGCCGGACATGTAGCCGAGGTTCGCCGGGGTGCCGAGGAGGTATCCGTCGGCTGCGAGGACGTCGGAGGCGGTGGCGGACAGGGCCGCCCGCCGCACGACGCGAACGCCCTCGATCTCCGGTGTGGTGGCCCCGGAGACGACGGCCTCGAACAGCGTCTGGCAGTGGGGAGAGGGGGTGTGATGCACGATCAGCAAGGTAGGCACGCATCGAACCCTGCCCTGCCGCCACCGCCGCCCGCAAACGGCTCCCGGCGTCCGGCGCGCGGCATGGTGGGCCCGGGCATCGGGTGCGACGATGCCGGGCACGTAAACAAAAGACGGAAGGAGCGGTCTTGGGCGAGGATGACAGGCGGGCACCGGCCGCCGTGGTGTTCGACGCGCTGGGGCTCGACTACGAGAAGGCGTTCGCCTCGTCCGCGGCCCACAGGGCCTCGCTCGAGTGGCTGCTGGACCGGCTGGAGCCGGGCAGCCGGGTGCTGGACGTGGGCAGCGGGACGGGGCGGCCGACGGCGCAGGCCCTCGCGGAGGCGGGGCACTCGGTGCTGGGCGTCGACGTCTCCCCGGTCATGGTGCGCCTCGCCGCCCGGCAGGTGCCTCGGGCCGAGTTCCGGCTCGCCGACGTCCGTGAACTCCCGCTCGCCGAGGCCTCGTTCGACGCCGTGTGCGCGTACTTCTCGATGCTGCAGATGTCCCGCGCCGAGCAGTCGGCCGTCGTGGTGAAGCTCGCGCGTGCGCTGCGGCCCGGAGGGCTCGCGGTGCTGGCCACCGTGCCCCTCGACGTGGAGGGGGTCGAGGGGCTGTTCATGGGGCAGCCGGTGCGGGTGACGAGCTTCGGCACCGACGGGTTCACGCAGCTGGTGACCGCGGCGGGCCTGACCGTCCTGGCCGAGGACAGGGCCACGTTCACCCCGGCCCACCCCGACGCCGTGCCCGAGCCGCATCTGTACCTGCACTGCCGGCGCGACGGGGACTGATCCCTTTTCCACGGCAGGGCCTGATTTCCCTTGCTATGAGCCAGCACTCCCCCCCTTCCCACGAGCAGGTGCTGATCCCCTTGCCATGGGCAGGTGCTGATCTCCCTTCCATGTCCGGGGCCGATACCCCTTGTACGAGGGGACGACCCCCTCCTTTTATTGCGTACGGCTTATTGCGTACGGCGTTGTCGTTGTCCTCGGTTACAGTGGCCGCCCTGAACAGGAGGGGAGACAACAGTGCAGGTCAGGGTGGGGTCCCTGCGGGGGCGGGTGATCCAGGCGGTGTTCCTTGCGGTCGCCCTGGGTGGGTGCGCCGGATCCGCGGACGGCGGCGCCACGGCGTCGGGGAACTCGTCGGTCGGCAGCACGGGAGCCAAGGGCGCGGCCACGGCAAGCGCGGCCACGGCGAGCGGGGGCACGATCGGCGCGTCCGGATCGGCCTGCGAGCTGCCGGTGAGCTTCGACATCGCCAAGGACTGGAAGGCCAAGGGGATCGACGCCGAGAGAGAGTTGTCGAAGGCGTCGAAGAGGGCGAAAGGGTCGGACGGCGACGTCACGGGTGCCTTCGCGGACGCCTTCCTCCGCCAGGGCCCGGTCACCACCGCCTGCGAGATCGATGCCAAGCCCGCCGGGAAGATCGGCTTCCTGAGGGTGTGGACCGGCAAGGCGGGCAACGCCGACACGCGTACGGTCCTGCGGCAGTTCGTCGCCGCCGAGGACAACACCAGCAAGGAGACGTACCGCTCCTTCAAGACCTCCGACGGCGTCTCGGGCGTGGAGGTCGACTACCTCTACACGAGCAAGCTCCTGGAGGAGAGGAAGAAGGAGAGGGCCCTGGCGGTCTCCACCCCCGACGGCCCGGTCGTACTGCACCTCGGGGGGCTGGACACCGAGGAGCACAAGGCGATGCTCCCCGCGTACGAACTCGCCAAGCAGACCCTGCGGATCCTCTGACGGACACCGCCCGGCCGCTGCTCGTACCGGAGTCGTGGCCCCGCCCCGGGGCGGCACAGCGCCGAGATACCGAAGGCCGAGATGTCTCGGGCATCGGTTACCGATGGCCGAACGGCGGCCCACCCGTGAAGGGGTGGGCCGCCGTTCGGCAGGCCGTGCGCAAGCGGTCAGTAGCGCAGCCGCTTGGCCCGCAGCAGCATGACGAGACCGGACAGGGCGAGCAGGGTACCGATGGCCGCGGGCCACAGGTGGGCACCGGTCTCCGCGAGTCCGCCCTGGACGGCCTGGGGCTCGGTCTGCGGGGCCGGGGCCTCCGACTCTCCGGCGGGCGGCTGGGTCTGGCCGCCGCCGGCAGCGGCCGAGGGCGGCGGGGACTGCGTGGGCCGGCCGACCTCGCCACCGCTGGAGTCCGCCGCCGCGTGGGACGCGCCGGTCGCCTTGCCGGACTTGGCGGGCTCGGTCGCCCCGTCCTGGTGGGCGGACTCGGTCGCCTTGCCCTGGTGGGCGGGCTTGCCGTGCTTGGTGCTGTTCGCCGGCGACGTCGTCGCGTCGGTCCTCGGCAGCTCCACCGGGTTGGAGACGGAGGGCGCCGGAGCGGCGGTGCCACCCGTGCCGGGATCCGCGGTGGCACTGCTGCCCGGCTCGGCCGTCGCACCGCCGTCACCGCCCGAGGCACCACCGTCGCCGCTCTGACCGCCCGCCGTACCGCCGTCGCCGCTCTGACCGCCCGTCGTACCACCATTGCCGCCCGGACCGTTCGTCGCGCCGGTACCGTCGCTCGGGTTCGGGTTCGGGGTCTCGGTGGCACCGGAGTCGCCGCCGCGGGCTCCGCAGGTCCGGCCGGAGTTGATGCAGTCGACCATGGTGCCCATCAGGTCCTCGTCGAAGACGTTGATGAAGTCGCCGTGGTCGGTGACCGGCTTGTGCAGCTGCTCGGGGAACGAGTCCACCGCGAAGAACGGAACCGTCCGCCCGCCGTCGTTCAGGCTCGGCGCGGCGACGCCGTACACGATGCGCTGCACCAGTTGCGGAATCGCCACGAAGCCCGTGGGGCACGAACCGTCGGGGGCGGCGAAGGCCACGTGGGTACGGTGGTTGGCGCTGTCGATGTTGCGGCCGTCCCAGCAGCTCTGGAAGCGGAAGGTGCGCACCACGTCGCTGCCGGCCGGGCACAGCGGGTACTTGTCCTTCAGCTGCCGGTCCTCGAAACCGGTGCAGCTCCAGGAGGCGTTGGCGTTGGCGGGGCCGTTGACGAAGGCCTTCGCGTCGCCGGTGATGATGCGCAGCAGGCGCGGCATCGCGGTGACCTTGCCGCGCGGGTTGCCCACGAACGTCAGCGTCACCTGCTTCGCCGTGACGATCTGGCCCGCGTTGCCCTCGGTGCCGCCGCCCGGAGCGCCGGCGTCCCGCTCCTGCTTGCCGTTCTGCAGACGCAGCACCGGCCAGTAGTAGGTGGACTTGTCGCCCTTGTCCACGCAGCTGGTGTCGGCGGCGGCCAGGTCCTCGTCGCTGGCGAAGGCGTTGTTGGACTGGTTGCCGATGTAGTCGTGGAAGTGGTGGGCGCCGTTGGAGACACCGGGGGCGACGATCACGTTGTCCGAGTTGAACAGGCCGTTGGCGTTGACGCCGCACTCGGAGGTGAAAGTGCCGCGCGAGGCGTCGGCCTGCTGCGCCGGATCCGGCACATTGGGCTGTACGGAGTTGATGTCCGCGTAGTCGGAAGCGACGGGACCGTTGCCGCCCTGGCCCGCGCCCGGTTGCCCGGCACCGTTCTGGCCCTGGCCGCCGCCCTGCTGGGCACCACCGCCCGCAGGGGCGCTGCTCTGGCCTCCATTGCCCGCGTCGCCGCCGGTGCCCTCCTCGCCGGGGCGCAGCGTGCAGGCGGCGAGGGACTCCAGCCCTTCCGGACGCTGCCCCACCCGGTCGATGGCGCCGGTGATCCGCTCGATCGTGGCCGTGCGCTGCTCCTTCAGCGGGTTCATGATCGAGCCGTCGGCGGAGTCGGGGTTCTCCCGGACGGCCTGGGCCGACTGCTGGAGCTGCCGGTAGGCGCCGGCGGTCTGCTGGTCCAGCCGGGCGAGTTCGCGGTCGACCTCCGCGCGGGCCCGGTCCGGCACGGACGTCAGCCTGCTGCCGACGTCGGGGCAGTCGATCGTGGCCATGCCCGCAGACGTGACGTGTCCGGTCGCCCCGGGGCCGGGCTGCCCGCCCCAGCCTCCCTCGCTGGCAGAGGCGTAGACGTTCGCAGCGATGAGCCCGCCGCCGCCCAGCATCAGGGCGACCGCTGCGAATGTCGCCCGTCGTGCGCCGGTCGGTCGTCTGCGCCGATTGCGTATCAAGGTCGTCCCCTTGTGTGGAGCGGTCGTTCGGGCATGGAGGTCCCCCGCCCCATACGCATCATGGTGCGCTTGCGTTCAACCGTTTCGAAGATTCTCAGAGAACCTACAGAAATCCGCGGTCACGACGGAAAGCCACCCGCCTTCCCCCTCGAACAACACCACGAACATCACAAATACGTATCGGACATTCCGCACTTCAACCTTCACACGAGGGACACAAGTTGGCTAGGTTGACCGCCAGGCCGCCCGGCCGCACCCAGCGCATCGCCGTGGCGTCCGGAGCCGCGGGGCTCGACCGACCCCGGGAACGGCCCAACTGCCCCGCGGGGCGAGGAAGGAGCGTGTCTTCCATGGCGCCGGAGAACCGCGACGAGGTTCGGCAGCGGATCGACTCCCTCTACGATCGGGCCGAGACCGACTCAGGGACCTACAACGCGACCCGGGCCATGTCCCTGGCGACCCGGTCCAGAGGCGTCCCTCTGGCCAAGAGAGGCCGCCGGCGCACGGATCCCGCGCTGGACGCGATGGCCCAGCAGTGGTTCGACGCGGCGCGCGCCCAGCTGGGGCCGAGTGTTCCCGCGGTCCTGCCCAAGGACCGGCAGCCCGCCCTTCCCCCGGCGTCGGAGCGCTTCCGGGACCGGTCGGACTTCGCCCTGCCCGGTGGTGATCGGGGGGCTCCGGACCCGGGTCTGCCCGAGCTGCCGCCCGGCCCCACCGGCCGGTCTGCCGATCGCGCGGTACGGGAGCTGACGAGCGGCTCCTCCGCGGACCTTGCCGGACTCCCGCACGCCGCCCTGGAGCCGGGAACGACCGGGCCGTCCGCTCTCGCCGCCCGACTCCCCGACGCACCGGCAGAGTTGACCGGTCCGCCCTCGCCCGGAACATACGGCGGGGGCATGACGGCGTTGCCCGCTGGGGGTGTTGCGGAGCTGCCCGGCCGCGGCCCGGCCGAGCTGCTCGCCGGGGGCGTTCCCGTGCCGAGCGGGCAGGACGTGACACCATCCCCAGACCTCGGCCCCGGACTCGGCCCCGACGTCGGACTCGACCTCGGCCCCGGCCTCGGACTCGGACTCGGACTCGGACTCGGACTCGGACTGTCGGACCGAACCGGCCCGGGCACGGCCGTACTCCCGGCCGCTGTCCTGCCCGCCGCACAGGGAGCCGTGGCCCAACAGCCCGGGCCCTCGTCCGCCTCCCCCGCCGCGCCCCGGCGCCCCTCCCTCGCGGAGTCCAAGACGAGGAACCGGCGCAAACTGGCCACGGCCCAGGAGCTGCTGTCCCGTCACGCCTCCTCGCTCGGCACACCGCTCGGGGCCACTGCGGAAGCCCTGTCGGCGCAGGGCGCCTGGGGTGCGGGGCCGGAGCAGGCCTCCCGGCCGGCCTGGACGCAAGCGGCCCAGCCGGTGGCGGACCAGGCCTTTCAGCCGGTGCCGGACCCGTCGGCCCAACCGGCCGTCGGGCAGGCGTTTCAGCCGGGCGATGAGCAGTGGGCACAATCCGGAACCGGGCAGTGGGCACAGCCGGGCGCCGGGCAGTGGGCACAAGTGGACGCCGAGCAGTGGGCACAGCCGGGCACCGGGCAGTGGAGCCGGCCGGGGATGCAACAGCCTGGACAGCTGCATGCCCAGCAGCCGGTCGCGCTGGACTTTCAGCAGCCGGGCCCGCTGGACCCTCAGCAGCCCGACCTGCTCGGCACCGGTCAGTGGCAACAGCCGCAGTGGACGGCACCCGCTCTGCCGCAGATTCCGAGCCAGGCCGGCCCTGCCACCGCGGCTGCTGCCGTCCCCGCGACCGCCCCCATCGCCGCAGCTGCTGCCGCCCCCGCAGCCGCCCCAGTCACCGCGGCCTTCCCTGCCACCGCAGCCGCCGCCGTCCCTTCGGCCGCCCCCATCTCCGCGACCCTCCCTGCCACCGCAGCCGCCCCCGTGACGGACACGGGCTCCTTCGTGTCCCCGTTCACCACCCCCCTCACCGACACCGGGGCCTTCCCCCCTGTCACGGCCGACCCGCTGACCGGCCCTCTGCCGGCCGTCGGCGCTCTCCCCGACACCGCCTCCACGCCCCAGTCCACCCACTCCGTGCGGGTCGCGAAGGCCATCGCGTTCGCTCAGGCGCAGATCGGCAAGCCGTGCGTGTGGGGTGCGACCGGGCCGGACTCCTACGACTGCTCAAGCCTCACCCAGGGGGCCTGGAGGGCGGCCGGGGTCACGCTGCCCCGGGCGGCGCACGAGCAGGCACTTGCCGGCACCCCGGTCACCCTCGCCGCCCTCGAACCCGGCGACCTGGTCCTCTTCTTCGGCGACGACCGTCACGTGGGCCTGCACATCGGCAACGGCATGATGATCCATGCGCCGGGCCCGGGGTCGTCCATCCGCGAGGAGTCGATCTACGGTGCCGGTGAGTCGGCGATCCACCGGGTGATCCGGCCCGCCTGACGGCCCGCGCCGGGACCGGGGCCCGCCGGCGCCCCCGTCCCGGCGGGGGCTCAGTCCCAGCGGGGGCTCAGTCCCAGCGGGGGCTCAGTCACAGCGGGGGCACAGTCCCGGCGGAGGCTCGGGAGCCGGGCCCCCGGCCGGCCGGGCTCAGCCGCGGTGGCGTCGCCGTGCGCGCCAGCTCGCGTAGTGGTCCAGCAGGGTCTCCTCCCCCGGGCGGTAGGTGAGGCCCTGTTCGCGGATGCTGCGGCTGTTGTCGACGTGGAAGCGGATGCCGGGGTGAGGGAGGGCCCGAGGATCAGACCGGGGTGGACGGCACGAGGCGCCAAAGAACCCCTTGGGCAAGTCATAAGATCGCCTTATGACGTCATAGACCGGACCCGCGTACTAACTTAGGGCTGCCTTAGTTTAGGCTTCCCGACGAGTCGCCTGTTTCACGCTCGAAGGGAACTGATCATGCCGCGCCCCCTGCGGGTAGCCATCGTCGGAGCCGGCCCCGCCGGGATCTACGCCGCCGACGCCCTGCTCAAGTCCGAGGTGGCCGCCGACCCCGGCGTGTCCATCGACCTCTTCGAGCGGATGCCCGCCCCGTTCGGCCTGATCCGGTACGGTGTCGCCCCCGACCACCCGCGCATCAAGGGCATCATCACCGCCCTGCACCAGGTGCTCGACAAGCCCCAGATCCGCCTGTTCGGCAACATCGACTACCCGAGCGACCTCAACCTGGACGACCTGCGCGCCTTCTACGACGCGGTCATCTTCTCCACCGGCGCCATGGCCGACCGGGAGCTGTCGATCCCGGGCCTCGACCTGGACGGCTCGTACGGCGCCGCCGACTTCGTCTCCTGGTACGACGGCCACCCGGACGTGCCGCGCACCTGGCCGCTGGAGGCCGAGAAGGTCGCCGTGCTCGGCGTCGGCAACGTGGCGCTCGACGTGGCCCGGATCCTCGCCAAGACCGCGGACGAACTGCTGCCGACGGAGATACCCCCGAACGTCCACGACGGCCTGAAGGCGAACAAGGCCGTGGAGATCCACGTCTTCGGCCGCCGCGGCCCCGCCCAGGCCAAGTTCAGCCCGATGGAACTGCGCGAGCTGGACCACTCCCCCACCATCGAGGTCATCGTCGACCCCGAGGACATCGACTACGACAAGGGCTCGATCGAGACCCGGCGCGGCAACAAGCAGGCCGACATGGTCGCCAAGACCCTGGAGAACTGGGCGATCCGGGACGTCGGCAACCGGCCGCACAAGCTGTTCCTGCACTTCTTCGAGTCGCCCACGGAGATCCTCGGCGAGGACGGCCGGGTCGTGGGCCTGCGCACCGAGCGCACCGCACTCGACGGCACCGGCAACGTGAAGGGCACCGGCGAGTTCAAGGACTGGGACATCACCGCGGTCTACCGTGCCGTGGGCTACCTCTCCGAGAAGCTGCCCAAGCTGCCATGGGACATCGACTCCGGCACCGTGCCGGACGAGGGCGGCCGGGTCGTCGAGGAGGGCGGCGGACATCTCCAGTCGACCTACGTCACCGGCTGGATCCGGCGCGGTCCGGTCGGCCTGATCGGCCACACCAAGGGCGACGCCAACGAAACCGTGGCCAACCTGCTGGACGACTACGCGAACGGCCGACTGCACACCCCGGCCTCTCCCGAGCCGGAGGCCGTGGACGCCTTCTTCGCCGAGCGGGGCGTCCGCCACACCACCTGGGAGGGCTGGTACAAGCTGGACGCGGCCGAGCGCGCACTGGGCGAGCCGCAGGGCCGTGAGCGCGTGAAGATCGTCGAGCGCGAGGACATGCTCCGCGAGAGCGGCGCGTAAGCCCTTGCGCTGCACCTGCTCGTGAGGGGCCGGCACCGTGGTGCCGGCCCCTTCGCGCGTCCCGTCCGCACACTCCCGACGAACAACCGTCCTGCTAGTGTCCTGCGGTGTTCTCCCTGAGCGAGCCTCCCTTCTTCACCCGTCTGCGCGGGGCGCGCCGGGTGCTCGTCGCCGGTGCGGGCGGCGGTTTCGACGTCTACGCCGGACTGCCTCTGGCGTTCGCGCTGCGGGCGGCCGGGGCAGAGGTCCATCTGGCCAACCTGTCCTTCTCCGACCTGTACGGACTGGACCTGGACTCATGGGTGGAGGCGGACGTCGCCGCAGTCCGCCCGGACACCCCGCTGCGCGGCGACTACTTCCCCGAGCGTGCGCTCGCCCAGTGGCTGGCGGCGCAGGGGCTGCCCGACACCGTGTACGCCTTTCCCCGTACGGGTGTCGGACCGCTGCGCGCCGCCTACCGCGCGCTCCTTGCGCACCTGGGCGGTGTGGACGCCGTGGTGCTGGTGGACGGCGGAACCGACATCCTCATGCGCGGGGACGAGCACGGACTCGGCACGCCGGAGGAGGACATGGCGAGCCTGGCCGCCGTCGCCGGGCTCGACGAGGTCGAACACCGGCTGGTGGCCTGCCTGGGCTTCGGAGTGGACGCCTATCACGGCGTCAACCACGCACTGTTCCTGGAGAATCTCGCCGCCCTGGACCGTGAGGGCGCCTACCTGGGCGCGTTCTCACTGCCCCGCGAGAGCCGCGAAGGCGCCCTCTACCTCGACGCGGTGGCCCACGCCCAGCAGTGCCACGCCGGCCACCCCAGCATCGTCCACGGGTCCGTCGCGGCGGCGGTGCGCGGCGACTTCGGCGACGTCCGCTTCACCGAACGCACCCGCAACAGCGAGCTGTTCGTCAATCCGCTCATGGCCCTGTACTTCTGTGTGGACCTGCCCGCCCTGGCCCGCGCCGGCCTCTACCTCGACCGGCTGGAGGGAACGGTCCTGATGCGGCAGATCACTTCGGCCATCTCCGACTTCCGGGAGGAGCTGCCCCGTCAGCGGCCGCCCCGCGTGTTCCCGCACTGAGCCGGGGCGGACGGGCCGTTCCCGGACGGAGCGTCCCGGACGGAGACGTCCTGGACGGACGGGCCGGGCATGCCAGCTCCCACAACGCGGTCGGACCCGGCCTCCCTGGGACGGGTGGCGGAACCGACCGTGTACGGCTGTCACCGGCCCGCTGCGGGTGTTCACGGGCCATACACGGGCAAATTTTGCGGGCAGCTCAGGCGGCGCCCGGCAGCTCGTGACCTCTTCGAGCCTGGTTCCAGGTGTATTGCGAAAGTAGCGTCGTCCGCCCGCGGGCCGGACGGGACCTGCCGGCGGAACCCGGGACCCTTGGGCGTCGCGGCTCAACCGTTGGAGGGACGTGGGGCCCGCAGGCGCGCCCGCTCCTTCAGCTCCTCCTCGTCGACCAACGTGAGCATCGGCTGACCCGGCGCACACACCATGGTCACGACGAACTTGGTCGGCGCGTCCGACAGTGCGTTGCCATCCTGGTAGTGGATCACGTCACCACCCGGCTCCCAGAACGTCCCACCGGCTTCGACCACACGCTCCGGCTCACCCTCGAGCTCGAACCGGACCGCACCCTCCATCACGAAACCGAACGACGGCCCCGAGTGGCGGTGCGGAGGGAGCCCGGGGTGACCGGGAGGCCACTCGACAAGGATGGTCATTCCCGAACCGCCTTCAGGGAAGAAGGGCGGAGTGACGTCTTGCAGCAACTGGACTTCGGGCGGCAACGAGATTTCGTGCCCCTCGTCGGCGGACCCGTGCACCGGCTTTCCTTCTGACATACACCACACCTCCGTATCCCTGCCTGCAATGAACGATCTTGCGTCGGGCCCCCGCTTTCTGGATCAGTGAAGCGATCCACTCGTTCGGCGGTGACCGAGATCGTCGGTTCCGGGCTCACACAACTTGCTCGATCATGAGGACCACAGCCCGCATCCGTGACACACCGCGCGCCTTCTGCTTCGCTCAGATAGTCCCAAGATCACTCTGCCTCCCGTCGGCGGCCGCCACAATCCGGGAGCCGGCGGCATCGGGAACGCATCGCACCATGTCATCGGCGGGCGAGGGCCGGCACCGCGGGTGAAGCAATCGGGTGGTGGCTGAGCCCGACCGGACAGGGGGACGAAGGGCAGAGCGATCAGGACAGGCCCGGCTCGGCGGCGATGAGATCCCGGCGGCCGACCACGGCCAGCGAAACGGTCAGCAGGGCGAGCATGGCCGTCTGCACGAGCGCACCGCCGAGGTAGGCGGCCGGCAGGGGCAGTTGCAGCCAGGGGTAGAGGGCCGCGACCCGCACCGCCAGGATCAGCAGCCCGAGGGCGGCCAGGGCGAGCCCGGCGCCCGGTGCGGCGGCGTCACCGCCCCGGACCTGCCACAGGAACCAGCCGAGCGCGCCCACGACGAAGCAGCTCGCGGGTGCCCAGGCCAGGTCGGCCATGGCGGGCAGCACCACGACGGACCCGCCGGTCACGACACAACCGGCCATGAAGACCAGCCCGGGTGGGCCCACGGGCAGCCGGGCCGGGGGTGCGTCCCGGTGGTGGGCGGCACAGAGCGCGAGGGCCGGCAGCCAGGCGAGGAGCCCGAACGCGGTGGCGAACACCGGCTCCGGGGCGACCAGCGCACCGGTCAGCGGACCGACCAACGGCCACAGGGCGGGCAGCGCGGCCGACAGCGCGGATGCCTGGGCGAGCCGACGGCGGTCGTGCAGGAGCGCGAAGTAGGCCACCGTCCACAGCAGCGGCAGGAACCACTGGGCGGCGGTGACCAGCGCCATGGAAAGTCCCTGGTCGGTGAACTGCGACAGGAACAGATGCCGCCCCGCGCCACCCCTGCTGACGGCCCAGGTCAGTTCGAGGGCCAGGTCGACGACGGCGGTGACCGCCTGGACGAGCACGGCGAACAGCGCGAAGAGGCGGACGGACGAGCCGAGGAGGACGTAGCGGCGCGGCGCTCCGGCCGCGCCCAGGCGGCTGCGCACGGCGAGGGCGGCGATGCTCGCCACCTCGCCGAGCGTCGGCCGGCTCTGGTCCTGGGTGTCACGGTCGAGGTCCCAGAGGTACGTCTCGACCATCTCCTCCTCCCGTTCGCGACGGTAGTAGGCGGGGAGCAGCCGCAGGACGCTGCGGTAACGGGCTTCCAGGAGCGTGGTCATGCAAAGCCTCCCGCGAGTCCGGGTGCCGTGGGGGGTTTCGGTGCGGTGTCGGCCGGAGCCTTTGCACGGCGGCCCTCGGCGATGCGTCGCTTGGCGGCCCCCGCGCCTGCGGCCATCCGCTCCGCCTCCGCGTCGAGCGCGGCCACGCCTTCGTCGGTGAGCCGGTAGTAGCGCCGCAGGCGGCCCTGCTGCACCTCCTCGCGGTCCAGCACGATCAGGCCGTCGTCGGTGAGCCGGTCCAGCACGCCGTAGAGCGTGCCGACCCTCAACTGCACCTCCCCGTCGGACAGTTCCTCGACCTCGCGCAGGATGCCGTAGCCGTGGCGCGGCTGGTCGGCGAGTGCGGTGAGGACGAAGAACGCCGCTCGGGTCATGTTCTTCGATGCCATGCGACCAGAATATATCGGCACCCGATATATATCGAGAGGAACACGCCATCCCGATGAATCGCACAGCGTCCAGGGCGCCGACCGTGGAGAGGAGGACAAAGGAGAGGACCGGAGCCGACAGGAGAAGGAGGACTGGCACGGAAGGTGAGGACGGTGACGCGCAGGTGGAGGAGCCGGCCGCGGAAGGCGATGAGGCCCGGACGCGGAAAGCGGTGAAGCCCGGACGCGGAAGGCGGGGAGGTCCGGACCGGGTGCCGACCAGGTTCGCGGGACGACTGCGAACGGGGCCCTCCCCTGAGCGGATGGGCGGGCGGGCCCCGTTCGCCGGACCATTGTGGGCGTCGCGCGAAAACCCGGGGACGTGTGAACGCCGGCCGTGTGACGCGTGCGGCGCGCACCCCGGGTGCCCGCCGCGCACCCCGCACGCGGGGCGCTCCGGGCCCCCCGTTCTCCGCGCGATGGCGCACCCCCGTAGCCGCGCGCCGGGGTGCGCATCCGCCACGGCGCGCCGTTCGGGGCCCCGGTCGGCCTACCCCGCCGTCCTGCGGGGATACTGGAAGGTACACCCGTCCCCATCAGCAGATTGGCCCATGTCGAACACCGCCACCGACCACGCTGCCATCCCGCAGACCCTCTGGGCGGCCCGCGGCCGTCACACCGGCCACGCGGCCGAGGACGTCGTCCGCCGCACGCTGGCCCGGCACAAGGAGAGCGGGGACATCGACGACTTCGCCGAAGCGCCGGGCTGCGAGGACGCGACGCACCGGGTCTTCGAGGCGCGCTGGCGGGCCGACGGCACGGTGACCGTGCGGGCCCGGCTCACCCTCGAAGCCGGGCAGGGCCGGCCACAGGACCAGCCCCGGCCGAGCACGCAGGACCAGCCACAGGCGAGGCAGTGGACGCTCGTCGCGGAGGCGGAGCGCCCGTGGGACGACTCCTGGCCCTCCCCCGCGACCCTGTTCTGGCCCGCGGCCGGAGCCCCGCAGGACGACGACGGCGCCTGGGACCACCACCCCACCGTCACGGGCCTGCGCTTCCGGCAGGTCAACGCGCTGCCCGAGGACGACAAGGAGATGCGCCGACGGCTGCGGGACGCCGCGCGCGACGCCTGGTGCGTCAACCTCGTCGTGCACGAGGCGATGACCCCGGACGAGAGCGGCCGGCTGCCGCTGGCCGGCCTGCTGCCGCCGGGACTGCGGCACCGCGTGGTCGAGCACCGGGCGGCGCCGCCACAGCTGCGCGCCGTCAACTACGCGCTCAAGGACCTGGGTGTCGAGGTGCCGCGCGGCGGCGCCGTGCTGCTGCCCCCCGACCCCGCCCCGGACGGCTACGACGGCCGGGAGCACAGCGTGCGCAGCGTCTTCCTGGACGGCTCCGAACCTGGCGCGATCATCACCGCCCTGCGGCACTTCGTCGCGCTGCCCCGGCCCCTGCCGCAGGGCGCCGCCGAGGCGCTCGCGGACCTGCGCGAGAACTGGGCGCTGCTGACCCTTCAGGAGGAGCTGGAGCAGCAGCGGCAGCTGGCCACCATGTACGCCGAGGCGCTGGAAGCCATGACGAAGTCCCGGGACCTGTACCGGGAGGCCGCCGAGCAGGCGCACCAGGCGCTGGCCGCCTACCGCGACACGCCCCCTCCCGCCCTGCCCCACCAGCAGCAGCAGTCCGTCACCCGCACGCCCACCGCGCTGCGGCAGCTGACGCGGACGTTCGAGCGGCTGAGGTTCGCTCCGAAGGGAACCCGCCCGGAACCCGGCCCGGACGGCTCGTCCGGCGACGGGGGCACGGACTCCAACGGCCCGCAGGACCGGCCGTCCTGACCCGCCCGGCGGGGGAACCCTGCCGCGCGGCGGCTCGGGCCGGGTGGAACGGGAAGTGGGACAGCAGTCCGGGTAGAACGGAAAGAAGGGGTGGAGGGAGAGGCCGGCAGGCAGCCCTGCCCGTTCCGTCCGCCGGGCAGGAAAGCGCCGCGTCCGCCGGGCAGGAAGAGGAGGCCGCATGGATTCCACCGCGACCGTGCTGGTGATCGCCGTCGTCGTTGTCGCGGCGGCGCTGCTCGCCGTCGCCGTCGGCCTGCTGGTCCGGCTGGTACGCGCCCGGCGGACCCTGCAACGGGCCGGGCTGCCGACGGGACCGCGCTGGGTGTTCTGGGGTGCCGTCCTGTATCTGGTGCTCCCCACCGACCTGCTGCCCGACCCGGTCTACCTGGACGACATCGGCGTCCTGCTCCTCGCCCTGCGCAGTCTGCGCGCCGCCCGCCCGCTGCCGCCCGAGATCCCCGAACCGTAACCCGCACTGGCTGCCTTCCAGGACGGTGCTCCGGTACCGGGCTTCGACCTGGCCAACTCGCCCGCCCGGCTGCGCTCGCTCGATGTCAGGGGGCGCACCGTCGTCCGGAGGACCACGGCCGGCACGGCCGGGGCGCCGGCCGTCGCGGATGCGCGGCTGCTGCTCTGCGCGAGTTTCGTGGTGGCCGGGGCGACCGCCGCGGCGCTGCGGCGCGCCCGGCCGGACACGGTGACCTTCGTGGTCACCGGCGACGGCGGGCGGGCCGAGGAGGATCTCGCCTGCGCCGAGTACATCGCGGCCCGTGTCGGCTCGGACGGCGTCGATCCCGCGCCGTATCTGGAGCGTGCACGGCGCTCGGAGGCCGCCGCGCAGCTCGCCGAGGGTGTGCGGCTGGGCTGGGCCGGTGTCCACCGCGAGGATGTGCCGATGTGCCTGGAGGCGGACACCTTCCCGTTCGCCATGGCGGCCGCCCGCTCGGACGGTCACCTGGTGCTGCGCCCCCTGGACGCGGCGACGGCGATCTGACTCAGCGCTCGTCGCGCCGGTAGGGGTTCACCATGGCGATGGCGACGAGCAGCACGGCCACGGCCGTCAGCGCGGCCGCCGCGGCCGCCGTACCGGCGAGCCAGGGCGGGGCCAGGGCGGCGACGCGCAGCCGGGCCGAGTCCGGCAGGGTGAACCGGCTGCCCAGCACCGGTCCGGCGGCGAGCGCCGCCGTCAGGCCGAGGGCCACGGTCGCCGCCGGCAGCCGCACGGGGTCGACCCGGACCAGGAGGGCCAGGGCCAGCAGGACGCAGAGCCCGGAGGCGACGAGGGTGGCTTGCAGGCCGGCCTGCGACAGGTCGGCCCAGTAGCGCGGCGCGTGGGCCACACCGCACAGGAACACCATCAGCGCGGCGGCGCGGGCGACCCGCACGGGAGCCTTCGCGGGCTCGTCCTCAAGGCCCCTCAGGACGTCCCTCCGGCTGTCCTGCGGGCTGTCGGGCCGGCTGTCCTGCCGGACCAGGTCGGCTGCCGGGGCGGTGGGTGCGGTGACCGGTCGTGAGCCGCCGGGCTCCGCGACGACGGCTGCGGGCGGCACGCCGACGGGACCGGCCGCGACGACCGGAGGGCGCAGCACGGGCTCGGACACCACCGGATGAGCCACGATCGCGTGAGGCACCACCGTATGTGGCCCGTCCGCACGTGGGACCTCCCTATGTGGGACCTCCGTATGTGGAGCATCCCTATGTGGGACCTCCGTATGGGGAACCTCCCTCTGTGGCAGCTCCCTATGTGGTGCCTCCCTGTGAGGAGGCACCGCACGGGCCGGCGCCGAGTCGGGCACCGCCGGGGCGGGCCGCACCGGCTCGGGCGACGCGGCCTTGGGCGGCACCGGCTCGGGCGCCACCGGCCTGAGCGGCACCGTGTCGGCCAACGCCGACTGCGGCTGCATCGTGTCGGGCGACGCTTGCCGCGGCCGCACCGTGTCGGGCAGCGCCTGCTGCGACTGCGCCGTCTCGGGCAGCGACCCCTTCGGCTGCACCGTCGTCTGTCCGGTCCGGCCGGTGGCCATGTGGGCGATCAGCTCGGCGAGTTCCTCCACCGGCCGGTGGACGGCGGCCGCCTCGACGACCGTACGCGCGCAGTGGCGCTCCGCAGGGGTGCGCCGCATCAGCTCCATGAGCCGGATGACGTCCTCCAGGGACCGGCCCTCGGCGGCGGCACGGATCACCGCGTCGGCGCCGGCGGCGTCCCGGGGCGGCTTGGTGAGGAGGGCGACCAGGTGGGTGACGTCCTCGACGGACCGGACCACGCCGACCGCCCGCAGCGCGTCGGACATGGTCCGGGCGTACTCGGGCGAGCCTTCGAGCAGGGTGAGGAGCCGGACCACGTCCTCCAGGGGACGGTCGGCGAAGGCCGTGTGGACAAGGTCGCGCAGCGGGTCGCCCGGGCCGGGTTCGCCCTCGTGCGGGGCTTCGGGGCTCCGCTCGGGGGCAGGCGCGGTCCGGCTCCGGAGGCCGGGAGGCGACAGGCCCACGCCCTGGTCGGACTGCGCGGGCGGGGGGCTGGCCCCCTGGCCGGACGGTGCGGGCGGCGGGCCGGCGCCGTGATCGGACGGCGCGAGCGGCGGGCGGGTTCCCTGGTCGGACGGCGCGGCCGGCGGAGCGGCGGCGCCGACTGTGGATGCGGCGAACGGGGCGGCGGCTCCCACGGCCGAGGATGCGGCGGGAGGGGCGGCGGCACCTTCGACGGACGGGGCGGAGGACAGGGCGGCCGGCGGAGCGGCGGCAGCGCCGGCTGTCGACGCGGCGGACGGAGCGACCGCACCGCCGGCCGAGAATGCTGCGCAAGGGGCGGCGGCAGCGCCGGCGGGCGGGTCGGGCGGTATGGCGGAGTCGCCGTAGGAACCAGGGAACGTGGAGGGGGTGGTCATCTGGGCTCCTGAGGAAGGGTGCGGCCGCACCAGCGCCCCCGCGTGCTGCGCGCGCCGATTCGCAGTCCATTACGCCATTACGCAGTCCATTACTAGGAGCGCCCGCAGGGCCCGGCAACCCGGGTGAGGCAGAGGTGTGAGCCGGGACCGGCCTCTTCTCGCGCCCAGGTGCAATCCGCCGCCAAGGTGGCGCATTCTTGCTGTGTCATCCACCCGGTGGTACGCGGGACGAGGTAGGGCCCATGGCTGGGAGCGGGGAGCAGGCGGTCCGTCCACGGACCCGGCTGGCCGCGCTGCTGGTCGATGCATCGGCCGGCGCACTCGGCGCGGGCCAGGGGCATGTGGCCGGCGTGTACCTGCGGTCCAGCACCCCCGGCCTGCTGCGCCTCGCGGTCCTGCTGGGACTGCCCGGCGCGCTGTTCCGGCCCTGGTGGCGCCTGCACGTGGCCCGGCCCTTCCCGGTGGCCGACGCCTACCGCCTCGGCATCCAGGTGGTGCTGCCGAACGCCACGGAGACGGTGCGCCGGTATCCCCAGTTCGCAGCGGGGCTGCCCTTCCCGTTCGGGTCGGTGCACGTGCCCGTGCCGGGCTCGGCCGAGCCCTTGGGCGTGCTCACGGTGCTGGGCCCGTCCACAGCGGACGCGATGGACGAGCCGGTGGACCGGGAGCTGCTCGCCCGGCTCGCCGAAGGGCTCGGGGCCGAACTGCTCGGCCTCGCCGACGGGGACGAGTCGGCGGTGGCCTGGGACGCGGAGCCGCTGTGTGTGCGGCCGCCCGCCATCCGGCCGGCCAAGGCCCGACTGGGCCGGTTCACCTGGGATCCGGTGACCTCGACGGTCCATGCGGACGACCGGCTGTATGCGCTGCTCGGCCTCGGGCCGGACGAATTCGCGGGGACCGGCCCGGCGCTCGCGGAGGCGGTCTCCCCGTCCGAGGCGGAGCCGATCCTGGCGGCCCTGCACGAGACCGCCGCCGGCAAGCCGCCGCCGGGTCCGCTGTGCCTGCGGTCGGGTGACGGCCTGCTGCGGCTGATCGACCTGAGCCCGGGGCCGGTTCCGGCGGCGGGCGGCGCGCCGCCGGTGGAGGGAATCGTCCTCGACCCGGGGCCGGCCGCGTCGGCGGACGGTGCGGCCGATCTGCTCCCGCAGGGCGTGTTCTGCATGGACCGGCTCGGCGTCGTCGTGTACGTCAACGCGGCCGCGGCCCGGCTGACGGGCCGGGAGCGGGCGTGGCTGCTCGGCCGCCCCGTGGGCGAGGCCATGCCGTGGCTGACGGGGCCGCCGTACGACGACCACCTGCGCGGCGCGCTGCTGTCGGGCGAGCCGGTGCACTTCCACGTCCGCCACCCGGTTCCCGGACCCGGCGGGGGCGACTGGCTCGCCCTGTCGGCCCATCCCGGTCCGGACATGCTCACCTGCACTCTCGTACCGGCCAGCCGCATGGACACCTCCGTGGAGGAGCCGGCTCCTGCCGGTCCCGAGCCGCACGTCCCCGAGGAGGCCGTGACCGGGGATCCGTCGATGACGCCGCTGTACCGGCCCATCGCCCTCGCCATCGCGCTGACGGACGCGGTGACCGCCCGGCAGGTGTCGGCGGTCGTCGTGCAGGAGCTGCTTCCCGCGTTCGGCGGGCGCCGTCTGGCCATCTACCTGCTCCAGGACCGGCACCTGTACCTGGCCTGGGAGACCGGCTTCCCGCAGGGCTTCCTCGCCCCCTTCGAGGGGGTCAGTCTCGACGCGCACCTGCCGGGCGTGGAGACCCTGACCACCGGCCGCCCGCTCTTCTTCGAGTCGATGCAGCAGCTGGACGCCACCTATCCGGGCATACCGCTGGACGCCGAGGAGGGGGCCCGTGCGTTCCTGCCGCTGATCTCCTCCGGCCGGCCGGTCGGCTCGTGCATCCTCGGCTTCGAGCGTCCGCGCAGCTTCAGCACCGAGGAGCGCACGGTCCTCACCGCGCTGGCCGGACTGATCGCGCACGCGATGGAGAAGGCGCAGCGCTACGACACCGAGGCCACGCTCGCCCGTGGTCTGCAGCAGGCGCTGCTGCCCCACCGCCTGTCGGCACACCCCCAGGTGGAGACGGCGGGCCGCTATCTGCCGGGCACCCAGGGCATGGACGTGGGCGGGGACTGGTACGACGTCGTGGAGGCCGGGGACGGGCTCGCGCTGGTCATCGGCGACGTACAGGGCCACGGGGTGCAGGCGGCGGCCACCATGGGCCAGCTGCGCAGCGCCGTACGGGCCTTCGCACTCGGCGACCGGCCGCCCGACGAGGTGATGAGCGGGACGAACCACCTGCTGATCGACCTGGACCCGGGACAGTTCGCCAGCTGCTGCTACCTGCGGCTGGACCCCGCCACCGGACGGGCCCGGGTGGCCCGGGCGGGGCATCCGCCGCCACTGCTGCGCAGCGCCGACGGACGCACCCGGGTGCTGGACATCCCGGGCGGTGTCGTCCTCGGCGTCGATCCGCGGGCCCAGTACCCGGTGGCCGAGCTGCATCTGGAGCCGGACGCGATCCTCGCCCTGTACACGGACGGTCTCGTGGAGCGGCCCGGCGCCGACATCGACGACGGCATCACCGCACTGCGTCTGGCGCTGGCGAAGGCCGGTGCGGCCGCCGGACGCAGGGGCGGGCGTTCACTGGCCGGGGTGGCGGACCGGCTGACGTCGACCGCCCGGCATTCCACCGACCGCCCCGACGACGTGGCGCTGCTGCTCGCCGCCCTCCGCCGGGCGCCCGGGTACCGCCGATGACCGGGGCGCGCCGCCGGACCCGCGGGCCGTCACCCCGTACAACGGTCTCGCCTGACGGGGCCGGGCAGTGTAGACATGGCCTCATGGTCCGTCTGCCCGCGCGGCCCACGACCCGGCCGCTCCGTCGTTCCGGGCACCCGCGCGCAGGGACGGGCCCCGGGCAGGCGGAGCCGGGCGGGGACGGCGGCAGGCGTGGTGTGCTGCGCTCGGCGGTGACCGGGAGCAGCGTCGCCGGGCAGGTGTTCGTCCTCCAGGTCGTGATCGTGCTGCTGCTGATCGTGTCGGCCGTGGTGGCGCAGGTGCTCCAGGTGCGGCACGACAGCAACACGGAGGCGCGCAACCGCTCCCTCGCCGTCGCCGAGACGTTCGCCCATGCCCCGGGCACGGTGGCCGCGCTGGCCTCGCCGGATCCGACGGCGATCCTGCAGCCGAAGGCCGAGGCGGCCCGCAAAACCTCCGGCGTGGACTTCGTCGTCGTGATGAACACCGACGGCATCCGCTACACCCACCCCAAGCCGGACCGCATCGGCAAGAAGTTCGTCGGGACCATCGCCCCGGCCGTGGCCGGGCACACGGTCGTCGAGCAGATCAACGGGACGCTCGGCGAGCTGGTGCAGGTCGTGGTGCCGGTGAAGGACGCCGACGGCAAGGTGGTGGGCCTGGTGTCGGCCGGAATCACCACCGCGCACGTGGGCGGGACCGCCAAGCAGCAACTGCCGCTGCTGCTCGCGGCGGCGGCCGTCGCGCTCGCGGTCGCCCTCGGCGGCACGGCCCTGATGAGCAGACGGCTGCTGCGGCAGACGCACGGCCTGGGCCCGTCCGAGATGACCCGTATGTACGAGCACCACGACGCGGTATTGCACGCGGTCCGCGAGGGCGTGCTCATCGTCGGCGGCGACGGCCTGCTGCTGCTCGCCAACGACGAGGCGCACCGCCTGCTCGACCTGCCGGTGGACGCCGAGCAGCGGCATGTGCGGGAGCTGGGTCTGGACGACGAGACGGCCGGGCTGCTCTCCTCCGGGCGGATCGCGACGGACGAGGTGCACCTGGTCAAGGACCGGCTGCTGGCCATCAACCAGCGCCCCACCGATCTGCGCGGCGGCCCGCCCGGCAGCGTCACCACCCTGCGCGACTCCACGGAGCTGCGCGCGCTGTCGGGCCGTGCGGAGGTGGCGCGGGAGCGGCTGAACATGCTGTACGACGCCGGAGTGGGCATCGGCACCAGCCTGGACGTGAGCCGCACCGCCGAGGAACTCGCGGCGCTGGCCGTGCCCCGGTTCGCGGACTTCGCCACCGTGGACCTGTTCGACGCCGTGCTGAGCGGGGAGGAGCCCAGGCCCGGGACCGCGCTGCGCCGGACGGCGTTCAGCGGTATCCGCGAGGACGCCCCGCTGTACCCGGTGGGCGAGCGCATCCGGTTCGTGACGACCTCGCCGCAGGCCCGGAGCCTGACGACCGGGCAGTCCGTCGTCGAGCCCGTGCTGAGCGAGGCGCCCGGCTGGCTCGCGCAGGACCTGGAGCGCACCGGGCAGGTGGTGGACTCGGGCATCCACTCCCTGATCACCGTGCCGCTGCGGGCGGGCAACCTGGTCCTCGGTGTGGCCAACTTCTGGCGTTCGCAGAAGCCGGAGCCCTTCGACAGCGAGGAGCTGGCTCTTGCCGAGGAACTGGTCACGCGGGCTGCCGTGTCCATCGACAACGCCCGCCGCTACACCCGCGAGCACAGCATGGCGGTGACGCTCCAGCGCAGCCTGCTGCCGCGCTCCATGCCGGAGCAGAGTGCCCTGGAGATCGCCTACCGCTATCTGCCGGCGCAGGCCGGCGTGGGCGGTGACTGGTTCGACGTGCTGCCGCTGTCGGGTGCCCGGGTGGCCCTGGTGGTGGGGGACGTCGTGGGCCACGGGCTGCACGCGGCGGCGACGATGGGCCGGCTGCGCACGGCGGTGCACAACTTCTCGTCGCTGGACCTGCCGCCCGACGAACTCCTCTCCCTGCTGGATGAGTTGGTGGGGCGGATCGACCAGGACGAGACCCCGGACGACGGGGCCGCCGCGGTCACCGGTGCCACCTGCCTGTACGCGGTGTACGACCCGGTCTCCCGGCACTGCACCATCGCCCGGGCCGGCCATCCGCCGCCCGCTCTGGTGCATCCCGACGGCCGGGTGGAGTTCGCGGAGGTGCCGGCCGGTCCCCCGCTGGGCCTCGGGGGGCTGCCGTTCGACACGGTCGATCTGGAGCTGGCGGAGGGCAGCCGGCTGGTGCTCTACACCGACGGCCTGGTCGAGGACCGGGACCGGGACATCGACATCGGTCTGGAGCTGCTGTGCGACGCCCTGCGCCGGGCGCCGGGCGCCTCGCCCGAGGACACCTGCCGGTCCGTGCTGGAGCGGCTCCCGGCCCGGCCCAGCGACGATGTCGCGCTGATCGTGGCCCGTACCCGGGTCCTCGGCGGCGACCGGGTCGCCGAGTGGCAGGTGCCGTCCGATCCGGCGGCCGTCTCCCAGGCACGGGCCTTCGTCGCCCGCCGGCTGGCAGAGTGGGGCCTGGAGGAGCTGTCGTTCTCGACGGAGCTGATCCTGAGCGAGCTGGTCACCAATGCGATCCGCTACGGGCGCGGCCCGATCGGCATACGGCTGCTGCGCGAGCGGACCCTGATCTGCGAGGTCTCCGACCGCAGCACGACCTCCCCGCATCTGCGGTACGCGGCGAGCACCGACGAGGGCGGCCGGGGCCTGTTCCTGGTCGCGCAGATCGCGGACCGCTGGGGCACCCGTTACACCCCCGACGGCAAGATCATCTGGGCCGAGCAGCCGCTGCCCTGAACGCGCGCACCAGGGCAGTGCGGGGCCCCGGCCGAGCAGTCCGCGCCGGCGCCCGCCCGGGGCGGGCGCGCTCGGGGCGGGCGCGCTCGGGGCGGGCGCGCTCGGGGCGGGCGCGCTCCGCCGGGAACAGCCGTCCAAGCCAGGCGGTCAGCCCAGGGCCCGGTCGAGGTTGAAGGCGGCGCTGATGAGGGACAGATGGGTGAACGCCTGCGGGAAGTTGCCCTGCTGCTCACCGGTACGGCCGATCTCCTCGGCGTACAGGCCGAGATGGTTGGCGTAGGTGAGCATCTTCTCGAAGGCCAGCCGGGCCTCGTCGAGCCGGCCGGCCCGCACCAGGGCCTCGACGTACCAGAAGGAGCAGATGGAGAAGGTGCCCTCGTCGCCGCGCAGGCCGTCGGGGCTGGCCTGGGGGTCGTAGCGGTAGACGAGGGAGTCGGAGACCAGGTCCTCGGTGAGGGCGTCCAGGGTGGACAGCCACTTGGGGTCGGTGGGCGCGATGAACTTGGCCAGCGGCATCATCAGCACGGAGGCGTCGAGCACGTCGGCGTCCTCGTACTGCACGAAGGCGCCCCGGCGCTCCGACCAGCCGTGGTCCATCACCCGCCGGTAGATCGTGTCCCGTGCCTGGCGCCAGCGGCGATGGTCGGCGGGCAGCCCGCGGTGGTTGGCGAGGCGGATGGCGCGCTCGATGGCGACCCAGCACATCAGCCGGGAGTACAGGAAGTTCTTGCGGCCGCCGCGGGTCTCCCACACGCCCTCGTCGGGCTGGTCCCAGTGGTCGCACACCCAGTCGACCAACTGGCACACATCGTCCCACTGGCCGCTGGAGATGGGCTGCGCCCACTTGTCGTAGAGGTAGATGGAGTCGATCAGGGCACCGTAGATGTCGAGCTGGAGCTGGTCGGCGGCGGCGTTGCCGACCCTGACCGGCGCGGAGCCCAGGTGCCCCTCCAGGTGGGGCAGCTCGCGTTCCGGCAGGTCGGCGCGGCCGTCGATGCCGTACATGATCTGCAGCGGTCCGGAGGCGGCGCCGTCGCCGGGGCTGATGTGCGTGGTCAGGAACTTCATGAAGGCCTCGGCCTCTCCGCTGAAGCCGAGCCTGAGCAGCGCGTAGACGGCGAAGGCGGCGTCGCGCACCCACACGTAGCGGTAGTCCCAGTTGCGCTCGCCGCCGAGTTGCTCGGGCAGGCTGGTGGTGGGCGCGGCGACGATGGCGCCGGTGGGGGCGTAGGTGAGCAGCTTCAGGGTGAGGGCGGAGCGGTGCACCATCTCGCGCCAGCGGCCCCGGTAGCGGGACTGGTGAAGCCAGGTGCGCCAGTAGGCGACGGTGGTGTTGAACTCCTGCTCGGCCTCGGCGTGGGCGCAGCCGCGCGGCATCACCTCTGCGCCGAGCTGGTCGAGGGCGAACACGGCTGTCTCGCCCTCGCTCAGCTTGAAGTCGGCCCAGGTGTCACGGCCGTCGTGCTCCACCACGACGGTGGAGGTGAGCGACAGGGACCGGTCCGGGGACTCGAAGACGACCACGCCGTCCACGGACCGCAGCGTGTGCGGGTCGGCGCCGTAGTTGAAGCGCGGCGCGATCAGGGCGCGGAACGGGACGGTGCCGCGGACGCACACCACGCGGCGGATCAGCCGGTGCCGGCGCACCTCGCCCGACTTGTCGCAGCAGACGGGCATGAAGTCCTGCACCTCCCCGACGCCGTCCTCGGTGAAGAACCGGGTGATCAGCACGTTGGTGTCCGGGAAGTAGAACTGCTTGGTGCGTGCCGGTACGGACGCGGCCAGCTCGAAGCGGCCGCCGCGCTCGGCGTCCAGGATGGCCGCGAAGACGCTGGGGTCGTCGAAGGACGGGCAGCAGTACCAGTCGATCGTGCCGTTGGTGCCGACCAGGGCGATGCTGCGCAGGTCCCCGATCAGGCCGTGCTCGGCGATCGGCAGGTAGCGGGTGCTTGCGGACGACTGCTGGTGGAAGGGCATGCCGGCCATGTGAGGCCTCCGCGGTTGCGAGGTGCGGGCTCTTTTCCAGCTTAGGGGCGAGTGCTCGGCGGCGACGTGGGCAGACGCTCCTCGACCCGGCCCCGAGGCGCCCTCCGGATGCAGGGTGCGCCGAGGCGGGGAATCGTAAGAACGTGCCCCGTTCGGCGGCACCGGCACGGATGCGGTCATCCGGACCGAGGAGGAGGCATCATGTCGACATCCACACCCGAAGAGTCCCGGTCGTCCGACGACCACTGCACCCCGGACGCCCTGCTCCACTCCGCCCCCGCGAGGGACGTCACCCCGGAGGACCTGGTGATGGCGGCGGGCAGGGACGTCACCCCGGCGACCCTCGACTGGGCGCGCCGCAAGCTGGAGACCGAGGGCCAGGCGGCCGTGGAGAAGCTGCTGCCCTAGGGCGGTCCGGGAAGCGTCGAGGACACCGAAGGGGAGGCGTCGGGCAGGGCGCGCGCCGTTCGCGCCGGGGCACGTCCGTCCGGCGTCCTGTCCTGTCCGCGCGGGGAGGGCACAGGCCTTCCGCAGGGCACCCGGCGGCTGACACACTCCGGAGGATGCCCGACTTTGACGTGCTCGTGATCGGATCAGGACCCGGCGGGCAGAAGGCCGCCATCGCCGCGGCCAAGCTCGGCCGCCGGGTCGCCGTCGTCGACCGCCCCGACATGCTCGGCGGGGTGTCCCTGCACACCGGCACCATCCCCTCCAAGACCCTGCGCGAGGCCGTCCTCTATCTGACCGGTCTCACCCAGCGCGATCTGTACGGGCAGAGCTACCGGGTCAAGGACGACATCACCGTCGCCGACCTGACGGCCCGCACCCGGCACGTGGTCGGCCGGGAAGTGGACGTCGTGCGCAGCCAGCTGGCCCGCAACCAGGTGGCCGTGTTCTCCGGGACGGGGCGGTTCACCGACCCGCACACCGTGGCCCTGCGCGACGAGGCCACCGGGAACGAACGGCTGCTGAGCGCCGGGCACATCGTGATCGCCACCGGCACCCGACCGGCCCGCCCGGACAGCGTGGAGTTCGACGGGCGCACGATCATGGACTCGGACAACGTGCTCTCACTGGAGCGGGTGCCGCGCTCGATGGTGATCGTGGGCGCCGGCGTGATCGGGATGGAGTACGCCTCGATGTTCGCCGCGCTCGGCAGCAAGGTCACCGTGGTGGAGAAGCGGCCCGGCATGCTGGACCTGTGCGACGTCGAGGTCGTGGAATCGCTGAAGTACCACCTGCGGGACCTCGCCGTCACCTTCCGCTTCGGGGAGACCGTCGCGGCGGTCGAACGCCATGCGCGGGGCACGCTGACCGTGCTGGAGAGCGGCAAGAAGATCCCCGCCGACACCGTGATGTACTCGGCGGGCCGCCAGGGCCTGACCGCCGGACTCGACCTGGAGAGGGCGGGGCTCGCGGCCGACCCGCGCGGCCGGATCAGGGTGGACGAGCACTACCGCACCGAGGTGCCGCACATCTACGCCGTCGGTGACGTCATCGGGTTCCCGGCGCTCGCGGCGACCTCGATGGAGCAGGGCCGGGCGGCCGCCTACCACGCGTGCGGGGAACCGGTCGGGCGCATGCACAACCTCCAGCCGATCGGCATCTACACGATCCCGGAGATCAGCTTCGTCGGCCGCACCGAGGACCAGCTCACCGAGGACTGCGTCCCCTTCGAAGTGGGCATCGCCCGCTATCGGGAGCTGGCCCGGGGCCAGATCATCGGCGACTCGCACGGCATGCTGAAGCTGCTGGTCTCCCCGGTGGACCGCACGCTGCTCGGCGTGCACTGCTTCGGCACGGGTGCCACCGAACTGATCCACATCGGCCAGTCCGTGATGGGCTGCGGCGGCACGGTCGACTACCTGGTCGACGCTGTCTTCAACTACCCGACGCTGGCGGAGTCGTACAAGGTGGCAGCCCTGGACGCGACGAACAAGCTGCGCCAGATCGACCATCTCGGGGACTGAAGCGACCATCTCGCGGGCCGAGGGGGCTGAGGGGCCTGCGGCACGGCAGGCGGCAGGCGCAGGCGGCAGGCGGCAGGCGGCAGGCGGCAGGCCGAGCCTCTCGGGGGGCGCGGTGAAGGGTCCCGGCCGGCCGGGGCCGCCCGCACCGGCCGCACCCCACAACCAGTGCGGGCCGCGGCACCCGCGACAACCAACAGCTCAGCGCAGGTTACCGGTTGGTCATCTTGAAACCGCAAGGAGTGACGCTATAGTCACACCGCACGCACGGTGACCGTTCGCCGACGCCCGGCAGCACGGTGTGTCCACCGTGCCCTCGGCACCACCCCTTGCCACCGCTCCCTCCCTTCTCCCGGCCGGCCGCCGACCCGAGACCACCCCTTCCTTCGGGTTCGAGGCGGGCCCACCCCCCACCCGTACGCCGCCGGGCAGGCCGCCGTCCGTGCGCCGTGCACAACCGGAAAGCGGCACGACCATGAGCAACCTCAGGGGCAGAGGCCTGCAGGCCAACGTCCTCGGCACGTTCGACACCGTGGTGATGGCCGTCGCCGGCAGCGCGCCGGCGTACTCGCTCGCCGCGACCACCGCCGTCCTCGTCGGCGCGGTGGGACTGGCCAGCCCGGCCGCCCTGCTGTACTGCGCGATACCCATGCTGGGCATCGCCCTGGCGTTCAGCTATCTCGGCCGGATCGACGTCAACGCGGGCGCCAGCTACTCCTGGGTGGGCCGTACGCTCCACCCGTTCCTGGGCTTCATCAGCGGCTGGGCGCTGGTGATCTCGGCGACCATCTTCATGGTGGCCGGTTCGCTGCCCGCAGGATCGATGACCCTGTCCCTCTTCGACGCGGGGCTCGCGGACAACACGGCGCTGTCCACGGTCGTCGGCGCGGCGTGGTTCCTGGTCATGCTGGGCGTGGTGCTGGGCGGCGCCCGGCTCACCGTCCGCGCCCAACTCCTCATGTCCGGAGTCGAGTTGGGCATTCTCGCGCTGTTCGCGGTGCTCGCCCTCTTCCACTCCCACGACGCCCGCCCCTTCGACTGGTCCTGGCTGGGCTTCTCCCACTTCGACGGCACGGGCGGATTCGCGTCCGGGGCGCTGATCGCCGCCTTCTACTACTGGGGCTGGGACGTCACCAGCAACCTCAGCGAGGAGACCCGCAACAGCCGCCGCACGACGGGACTGGCCGGTCTGATCGGGGTCGGCATCGTCTTCCTGCTGTTCGAGGTGTTCACCGTCGCGGTGAACGTCATCCTGTCCTCGAAGCAGATCGAGGAGAACGACGCCAACGTGCTCGCGGTGCTCGGTGAGGAGATCTGGCCCGGCTGGGGCGGCAAGCTGCTCATCGTGTCCGTGATGCTGTCCACGATCGCCACGCTGGAGACCACGCTCATCCAGGTCACCCGCTCGCTGTTCGCGATGGGCCGCGACCGCACGATGCCGTCCGCACTCGGCCGGGTGCACCGCGCCTGGAACACACCGTGGGTGGCGATCGTGGTGGTCGGCGCGGTGGCCCTGGTGATGTTCATCGCCTCCAACGCGCTCGGCTCGGTGGGCGACATCCTCGCCGACGCGATCGCGGCGATCGGCCTGCAGATCGCGGTCTACTACGGCCTGGCCGGCCTCGCGGTCGTCGTCGCCTACCGCAGGATGCTGCTGAAGTCGGCGTCCAACTTCGTCTTCGGCGGACTGTGGCCGCTGCTCGGCGCCGTGTTCATGTTCTGGATCTTCGTCGAGTCGCTGGGCGACCTGAGCGGGGCGGCGATCGCGATCGGCATCGGTGGACTGGCGCTCGGGCTGGTCCCGATGCTCTGGTACTGGCGGCAGGGCAGCGACTACTACCGGCCCGCGAAGCTGGATGCGACCCGCACCGTCGAGGCGGAGTACGTTCCCGACGGCGCCGCGGTGCCGTCGCGGCTGCACGAGGGTCTCCCCACCGACTTCTGAGGGAGCTCCCGATGGCGCGAGACCGATTCACGCCCGATTTCGACCCCGACTGCGGAGACGCACCGCTCACCTCCGCCCGGCAGGACATCGTCATCGGCCGCTGGCAGGGCCTGAGGGACCTGCTGTGGGTCACCGGCGACGACTGGACGCTGCGCGGCCACCGGATACGGCTGCTGGCGCAGGCCTGCGCGGGCAGTTCGACGGTGGAATCGTGGCTGGCCGCCGAACCCGGCAGCGCCGACGCGCAGGTGCTGCGCGCGGCGACCGAGACCGCCCGGGCGTTCCATGTGGCCATCACGGCCGGGCGGGGCGTGCCGATCGACCGGGACCGCATCGACAGCGCGGTCCTGGCCTGCCTGCACGCCACCGACGCCTGCCCCGAGGACCCGACGCCGTGGGTGTCGCTGATCTCGGTCGCCCGGCTGTATCCGAAGGGCGTACGCCGTCAGGAACTGGCCCGCTGGTGGGACGAGTTGCACCGCCGGGACCCGTACGGCGTGGAGGCCCATCTCCAGGTGCTGCACTACTACTCGGCCCGCTGGCACGGCACGCACGGCCTGATGTACGACTTCGCCCGGGACGCCGCCGGGGTGGCACCGCCCGGCTGCCCGCTGCCGGTGCTGGTGCAGTACGCCCGCGTCGAGGAGTACCGCTACGCCCTGGACGGTGCCCGGGGGCAGCACGGCTCGGTGGGCCTCGGCCAGCACTGGGACCACGACGGTGCGGTCAACGACGTACGGCGCACCTGGGAGCGCTGGGTGCGGGCCCGCCCGCCGGGCGGTGTGGCCCCGACCGAGCTGCGGGACCTGAACCACCTGGCGCACGCGGCCTGTCTGGCCGGCACCCCGGACCTCGCCGCCGCGCTGCTGCGGATGCTGGGCCGCCGCGTCAGCCGCACCCCGTGGTCGTTCACGGGAGACCCGGAACAGCAACTGGGCAAGTGGCGCAGGGAGTTGGGGGTGCGGGCCTAGCCGCGGGCCGAGGTGAGGCCGGGTCCGGGGACGGCGTGATCCCGACGGGCCGCGGGGAGTACTGGCGTCTACGCCGAGGGGAGCGACGCGAGGACGCGGGCATGGCCGCCAGACGATGCGGCTCGTCGAGCAGGACGGGACCGTTCTTTGCCTTGCCGGCCGAGCACCGGTGGGACCGAGGGCCGGGGGTGACCCTCCTCCCTGACGCCGCCCACCTCGCGGCCCCCAACGGTGAAGGCGCCAACCTGGCCATGCTCGACGGCGCCGAACTCGGCAAGGCCCGCGCCGCGAATCCCGACGACATCGAGGCCGCGCTCACCGAGTACGAACAGGCCCTCTTCGCCCGCAGCACCGAGGCAGTCACTTTTGACGGCACCGAGGTGCACGGGATCGACTCCGAGAACAACACAGCCCAAGCCATGCTCAAGATGATCACCGAGCAGGGGTGACAAGCCACCCTTGGGCCGAAAACGCCGAGCCCGACCTGATCCGCCCGGACAAGTCCTAGTCGGCGGGTCCCTCGGCCAGGCCCGCGGTCCACTTCTCCTCGATGCGGCCCGTCCTCCACACCAGCAGGGCGATGGCCCAGGTGGCGAAGAACAGGCCGACGATGACGAAGCCGACCGTGTTGAGGTCGAGGCCCTCGATCCAGTCCCAGAACGCGCCGTGCAGGCCCAGCCTGCCGGCGAGCAGACCGAGGAGTTCGACCGTGCCGATGATCAGGGCGACGGCGACCGACAGGCCGGTGATGGTGAGGTTGTAGTAGACCTTGCGGACCGGCTTGGAGAAGGCCCAGCCGTAGGCGAAGTTCATGAACGAGCCGTCGATGGTGTCCAGCAGGGACATGCCCGCCGCGAACAGCACGGGCAGGCACAGGATCGCGTACCAGGGCAGGCCGGATGCGGCACCGGTGCCGGCGAGGACGAGGAGGGCGATCTCGGTCGCCGTGTCGAAGCCGAGGCCGAACAGCAGGCCGAGGGGGTACATCTGCCAGGGCTTGGTGATGGAGCCCGTGACCCGGCCGAGGAGGCGGTTCATGAAGCCGCGGTTGTTCAGGTGCTGCTCCAGGGCCGCCTCGTCGAAGTCGCCCGAGCGCATCCCGCGGAACACCTTCCAGATCCCGGCCAGGATGACGAGGTTGATACCGGCGATGAGGTAGAGGAAGGTGCCGGAGACGGTGGTGCCGATGAGGCCGGTGACCTCGTGCAGGTGCGAGCCGTCGTCGCGGACGGGGCCGGCCAGGCTCTTCATCCCGAGCGAGAGCAGCACGGAGAGCCCGAAGACGATGCTGGAGTGGCCGAGCGAGAACCAGAAGCCGACCGACAGCGGCCGCTGCCCCTCGCCCATCAGTTTGCGGGTGGTGTTGTCGATCGCCGCGATGTGGTCGGCGTCGAAGGCGTGCCGCATGCCGAGCGTGTACGCGGTCACTCCGATGCCGATGCCGAACGCCGCCGGTCTTCCGTCGGATCCGGTGCCGGCGCTGAGATGCTGCGGTGCGACGATCCCGGCCAGTGTGCCCCATCCGATCACGTGCAGGGCGAGGACGAAGGCGGCCATCCCACCGACCCTGGTCCACTCCTGCCGCGTCATCGAGCCGCGGACGCGGTGCCAGGCCGAGCGCTGCGCGTCGGCCCGGGCGGGGAGGGAGGGAGCGGAACCAGGGACGGCCGTCATCGGGAGGGTGTGTCCTTCGCTGCCGGGTACGGGCACGGCTGCGCTGGACAGCCTCGTGCCATCTTCCCGTACTTGCAACTCATGTGCAGTAAAGCCCGCGGCAGGCCTTCCCCATGGGAAGGGAAAGGCCGTGCTCCCGGGGGCGGTTCAGGCGGACATCAGGCCCCGGCCCAGCCAGTCCTTCGGGTCCCGTACACCGGGCAGGGCGAAGAAGTAGCCGCCGCCGGTCGGGGAGATGTAGTCGACCAGGGGCTCGTCGATCAGCCGGGTCTGCACGGCCTCGAACTGGCGCTGGACGTCCTGCTGGTAGCAGCAGAAGACCAGGCCCATGTCGAGGTTGCCGACGTTGTCCACGCCCCGGTCGTAGTTGTAGCCCCGGCGCAGGATGCGGGAGGCGTCGGTCCGCGGGCTGCGCGGGTTGGCGAGGCGGATGTGGGCGTCCAGCGGGATCGCGGTGCCGTGCGGATCCTTGGCGTAGTCGGGGGCGTCGGTCTCCCTGGCGCCGTCGAGCGGGGCGCCGGTGTCCTTGCGGCGGCCGAACATCTTCTCCTGCTCGCTCAGCGAGACCCGGTCCCAGAACTCGACCAGCATCCGGATGATCCTGACGACCTGGTAGCTGCCGCCGGTGGCCCAGGCCGGCTCGCCCTGTCCGTCGCCCACCCAGATGAGCCGGCCGGTCTCGCGGGCCGAGGTGACGTCCGGGTTGGCGATGCCGTCCTTGAAGCCGAGCAGGTTGCGCTGGGCTCCGGTGGGTCGCGGGGCGTTCTGGAAGCCGTCGATGCGCCACTTGATCTGCATGGCTCCGCGGGTGTGCCGGGCGATGTCGCGCAGCGCGTGCAGCACGGTGTCCTGGCTGCCGGCGCACAGCTGGAGGGAGAGGTCGCCGTGGCACTCGGCCGGGTTCAGGTTGTCGTTGGGGAAGGTGCGCATCGGGGTGAGCCGGGCGGGCCTGGCCCTGGCGAGGCCGTAGCGGTCGTCGAAGAGGGAGGCGCCCACGCCGACGGTGACGGTCAGGGAGTCCGCGGGGACCTCGGGGCCGAGGATGCCGTTGTCGGAGGGCGGCGCGCCGACGCCGAGGTCGGTGGGCGCGCCGCCGGAGGTGAGGAAGCGGGCCCGCTCCGTGATGGTCCTGAGCAGGTCGGCGAGGCCCTTGCGGTCGTCGGCTATGACGTCGAGCGAGACGAAGGTGGCGGCGGCCGGTGCCGGGGTGACGATCCCGGCCTGGTGGGCGCCGTGGAAGGGGACCTTCGCACCGCTGTCCGCGCCCGCGCCCTCGGCCCGCGCGGTGCCGCCGCCCTCGCCGAGCGCGAAGCCGCCGCCGGCCAGGACCGCTCCGGCGGCTCCGGCGCCCAGCGCGGTCCGCACGAAGGAGCGGCGGGCCGGGCAGGCGGGGGTGTCGGCAGAGGACATCGGAGGGTTCCCTTCGGGGTGCGGGTGCTCGGGGTGCGGGTGCTCGGGGGCCGGGTGGGCGGCGGTCATCAGGCCGACTTCCTGATCTCCAGGAGGTCGGGCACCGGGGCGAGGTCTTCCAGCAGCTGTCCGGTGGCGCCGTCGATACGCTGGCGGTCGGCGGCGGCGAGCCTGTCGACCGGGGTCCAGGTGCTGCCGTGACGGGCCGCGTCGAGCAGCTTCTGCACCCGGGCGATGTCGGCGTCGACGGTCGGGAGGAGACCACGCGCGCGGGTGGCCAGCAGCGGCCTGAGGACGGTGAGCAGCTCCCGGGTGCCGGCGAGGTTGGCGTCGGCGGTGCCCAGGCCCGTGCCGCTGCCCTGGTCGGTGTCGCCGGTCAGCTCGAACTGGAGGGTGTTCTCCAGGATCTCGTGGGCGCGCAGCGGAAGGTCGCCGGGGTCGAAGGCCTGGGCCGGGAAGGCCTTCTGCAGTCCCGCGGCCGCGTCGGCGAGCTGCCGGGCGGGCGCGCGCAGGTCCTTGGCCGGCTCGCCGTGCCACAGGCCGTGCTCCAGGCGCAGGAAGCCGGTGAAGTCCTTGTCCCGGACGCCTCCCGGCAGTCCGTCGGGCCGCCCGTCGATCTTCTGGTCGAAGTCCTCGAAGGTGCCGTAGGCGGCGCCGAGGGAGGCGTAGGTGCGGTGGGCGGTCAGCCAGTGGGTGCGGGCATGGTCGAGGTGGCCGCCCTCGATGTCGTGGTCGAGGGTGCGGGTCTGGCCGACGAGGGTGGCCAGACCCTTCCCGACGTACGTCTTGTACGCCGCGAGGGGGGCGGCGAGGTCCTGCGCGGAGACGGGGACGACCGGCTTGGCCGCTCCGCCGCCGTGGACGCTGACCGGCTTGGAGGTGACGGCCTTGCCGCCGGTGGGCACGCAGCGCCAGGCGTAGGTGCCTCCGGCGACCGTGGCGACCAGGTCGCGGGTGGTGCCGGGGGCCAGGCCCTCGATCTCGCCGTAGACCGCGTTGCTGGCCGGGTCGACGAGGTAGACCTCGGACGTCCTGCCGCCGGTGTTGTGCATCTGGAAGGTCTGCCGGCCGGGCTTGGGTGCGGTGAAGCCCTTGCCGCACTCGGTCTCGGAGACGACGACGGTCTGGTCGCCCGCGGGCTTGGGACGGGCGAGGGCGACGACGAGGCCGGCGAGCACGGCGGGGACGGTGACCACGGCGGCCGGGATCACCCATACGGGCCTGCGGCGCTGCGGGCGGGCCGCCTTCGGCCCGGGTTCCGGCCGGTCGGCGGCGGCCCGGGGGGCGGTGGCGCGGACGCCGCGGACGAACAGGGTCATCACGACGGCCAGGTAGGAGAGGTAGCCGGCGACCTGCAGCCAGGTCATGGCCGGGGTCAGGTTGAAGACGCCCTGGACCAGCGTGCTGTACCAGGAACCGGCGTCCACGCCGGAGGACAGGTCGACCGCGAAGGCGGTCCTGCCGGGCAGCACCCCGCCCTCCTGGAGGTCGCGCAGGCCATAGCCGAGGACGCCGGCCGCGATGACGATCAGGACGGCGCCGGTGGCGGTGAAGAACCTGGTCAGGTTGATCTTCAGGACGCGGCGGTACAGGCCCCAGCACAGGCCGGCCGCGAGGACCAGGCCGACGGCCGCGCCGGTCAGCGGTCCGGCCGACTCGCCGGCCGCGCGGGCGGTGGTCCACAGGAACAGCGCGGTCTCCAGCCCCTCGCGGCCCACGGCGAGGAAGGAGGTGAGGATCAGTACGCCGGATCCCATGGCCAGCGCGCCGGTGACCTTCTCCTTCAGCTCACCGGAGAGGGTGCGGGCCGAGCGGCGCATCCAGAAGACCATCGCGGTGACGAAGGCCACGGCGATCACGCTGAGGACGCCGCCGAACGCTTCCTGGGCGGTCTGTGTGAGGGAGGCGGCGGTGAAGGTGAGGACCGCGCCGAAGCTCATGGCCAGGGCGATCGCGGCCAGGACGCCGGTCCACACCTGCGACAGCCGGGAGCGGGCCCCGGCCCGCACGAGGGTGGCGATGAGTATGGAGACGATGAGTCCGGCTTCGAGTCCCTCCCTCAGCCCGATCAGGAAACTCGGAAACGCGTCGTCCCACATGCCCTTCTGCCCCTCCCACTTAGTGAAGGCATGCCTTACCTTCGCGGACCATCATGACTACAGGCATGTAGTCAGTCAGTCATGAATGGGCAATGGGGAGGCAAATCCCGGGAACGGTGCGGGCCTGTCGATCGTCTACAGTTCGGTAGACCGTCTACAAATGTGTAGTCGGAAATAACCGGACGGAAAGGGCGTGCGGCGATGGCCACCCCCTCAGACCTGTCGTCGCAGCTCGCGGTCAATGTGCTCGACGCGCACTCACTGCTGGCCGCCTTCGGCGTGCTCGGCGTCGCCGTGGTGCTCTTCGCCGAGACGGGACTGCTGATCGGCTTCTTCCTGCCCGGCGACTCCCTGCTGTTCACGGCGGGCCTGCTGTGCACGGGCTCCTCCGACCGCGGCGTGCATCTCTCGCTCGGGCCCCTGCTCGTCGCGTCGGCCGTCGGCGCGCTGGCGGGCTCGCAGTGCGGGTATCTGCTCGGCCGCAAGGCCGGCGGCGCCCTCCTCGCCCGCAGCCGGTCGGCCCGTCTGCACGAGGGCGCGCAGCGCGCCGAGGAACTGCTTCAGCGCTACGGACACGCGAAGGCGATCGTGCTGGCCCGCTTCGTACCGGTGGTGCGCACGGTGCTGAACCCGATGGCGGGCGCCCTCGGCGTCCCTGCGCGGACATTCACCCTCTGGCAGGTGGCGGGAGGGCTCGTGTGGAGCCTCGGCCTCACGCTCGCCGGATACGCCCTCGGCTCCTCGGTCCCGAACGTCGACAGGTACCTGCTGCCGGTGATCGCGCTGATCGTCGTCGTCTCCCTCCTCCCGCTCGCCGCCGAGGTCCTGCGCTCCCGCAGGGCCGCCAAGGAGGCCCGCGGATGATCCTCGCGCTCACCGGCTCGTCGGTCGACGGCCCACTGTTCCGGGACGTGGTGGAACTCGCCCACCGCGCCCCCGGCCCGCTGGACGGCGTGGTGACGGTGTGGTCGGCCTACGGTGCGGCGGCGTTCGCGCTGCTCATGGCCGTGGGCTGGTGGCAGGCCCGGAGGTCCGGCCCCCTGGCGGGCATGACGGCCCTGGCCGTGCCGGTGGCCGTGCTCGTGGCCTTCTGCGCGGACGCGGCCCTGAAGCTGCTGGTGCGGGAGAACCGGCCGTGCCACGGCCTGCCCTTCCCCACCCTGGAGAGGTGCCCGGCTCCGGGCGACTGGTCGTTCCCCAGCAATCACACCGCCGTCGCAGCGGCGGCCGCCGTCGCCCTCTTCTTCGTTTCCCGCCGGCTGGGCGTCGTCGCCTCCGTGTGCGCGCTGGCCATGGCGGTCTCCCGGGTCTGGGTGGGCGTCCACTATCCGCACGACGTCCTCGCCGGCGCACTCCTCGGAGGCCTGGTCTCGTGCCTCGTGATGACCGTGCTGCGGCGATGGCCGCGGGGCCTGGCCGGGCGGCTGGCGAGGACCAGGCTGCGACCCCTGCTGGTGTCATGAACCGCCGGCGCATCGCGGAGACCGCGGGCAGTGTCGCGCTCGGCGCCTGGGCGGCGTTCGTGGTGCTGGCGATCACGGTCTCCGGCCGGCACGGCGCGGCACTCGCCCTGGACCACTCCCTGCTGGCCTGGTCCCTCGGCCACCGTCCCGGGACCGCCGTGGCCGTGGCCCGTGGGCTGACCGCCACCGGCACCGGCGCCGTTCCGTACGCACTGGTCGTCCTGGCCGGGCTGCTGGCGGGCCGCACCCGGCGCCGGCGGCTGCTCGCCGCGCTGCTGGCGGTCACCTGTCTGGCCACCGGGCAGGCCCTGCGCTACGGCGTCATGGAACTCGTGGGCCGGGCCCGCCCGCCGCACCGGGACTGGCAGACGGCTGCCTCCGGCTGGTCGTTCCCGTCCGGGCACAGCACCACCGCGGCCCTGACGGCCTCCGTGGTCATCCTCGCGCTGTGCGTGCGCGCCCCGCGCGGCCAGCTTCCGCTGTGTCTGGCGGCGGCTGTCTGGGGAGCGGGGGTGGGCCTGACCCGGGTGTTCCTCGGCGTGCACTGGTTCACCGACGTGCTCGGCGGCTGGCTGTTCGCCGTCGGCTGGCTGGGCGTCTGCGTGTGCGCGGCAGCATGGTGGCTGCCCCCTTCTCTGATATCCACCACCGGCGAGGCGGACCCCCCACCCGCCACGGACCAGGCCGACACACCGGGAGAAGCATGCGCCCCAAGATCCTGATCGTCGAGGACGATCACGCCCTGCGTGACGTCCTGCGGCGCGGACTGCACGACGAGGACTTCGACACGGTGACGGCCGCCGACGGCGCCACCGCCCTCAGGCTCGCCACCTCGGACGTCGCCGCCGCCGTGCTGGACGTCGGGCTGCCGGACGCGGACGGCCGGGACGTGTGCCAGGCGATGCGTGCGAACGGCTTCCTCGGGCCCGTCGTGTTCCTGACCGCCCGGCACGGGCTGACGGACAGGCTGTCGGGATTCTCGGCCGGCGGAGACGACTACCTGTCGAAGCCGTTCCACCTGGCCGAGCTGGCCGCCCGGCTGCGGGCCGCCCTCAGACGGACCGCTCCCCCGCCGGCGGCCGGCGCCGCGGGCGGGCTCGTCCTGGACGCCGTCCGGCACAGCGTCAGCGTCGACGGCACCCGCATCGAGCTGACCCCCACCGAGTTCCGGCTGCTGGCGGCGCTCGCGGCGGCGGGCGGCGATCTGGTGCGCAGACGCGAACTGGTGCGGGCGGGCTGGCCGGAGGGCGCTCAGGTCAGCGAGAACACGCTGGACCAGTACCTGACCCGGCTGCGGCGCAAGCTGCGCGCGGCGAGCAGCGAGCTGACCGTCAGCACCGCGCGCGGGATCGGCCACCGGCTCGCATGAGACACCCCGCCGCCCCGGCCTCCTCCGCTCCCCGGAGTCCCGCCGCCCGGCTCGCACCGCGCACCCTGCGGGGACGGCTCTCGCTGGTCGCGCTGACCACGGCCGCGCTGTTGATGCTGATCCTCACGGTCGTCTTCAACACCGTGGTCCGCCACCGGCTCCAGCGGGAGGCCGACGACGAACTGCGCACCCGCGCGGCGGCGGTGGCCACCACCGTCGACACGCGCGGCGGACGGGTACGGGTGCTGGAGACCGTCAACGACCGGCTCCTGGACACCAACGTGTGGATCTACGACGGCACCCGGCTGCTCGAACAGCCGCCGACCGCGAGCCGCACGGACGCTCTCACCCGTGCCGCCGACTCCCTCGCCGCCGGGCGGAGCGGCTGCGCCACGCTCGCCGGCCACGACCCGGTCCGTCTGTGCGCCCACCCGGTGCCCGGGCCCGGGACGCGGGCCACCGTCGTGACCGCGCTGGACCTGTCGCCCTACCGGAGTTCGGCCGAGACGATGCTGCTGGGTTCGTTCGCGCTGGACGCGGTGATGCTCGCCTGCACCTATGCGCTGACGCGCCTGGCGGTCGGGCGGGCGCTGCGGCCGGTGCGCACCATGACGGACCAGGCGACCCAGTGGAGCGCCGTGGCCTCCGAGGAGCGCTTCGGCGGCCGGGGCAGACCCGCCGAACTGGCGGCGCTCGGGACGTCCCTGGACGCGCTGCTCGACCGGATCCGGGCCGTGCTGCGGCACGAGCGCCAGCTCACCGGCGAGCTGTCCCACGAACTGCGCACCCCGCTGAGCCGGATCGTCGCCGAACTGGACTGGTGGCGCTCGCGGCCCCGCTCCGAGGCCGAGACCCGGGCGACCCACGAGGTCATCGCCGAGGCCGCACGCTCGATGCGCACCATCTGTGACACACTCCTGGACGAGGCCCGCGACGGCGTGCCCACGGCGCCCGGCACCACCGAGGTCCTGCCCGTCCTGCACCGCGTGGCGGCGTCCCTGGACGTCCCCGGCCCGGTGCGGGTCACCGTGAGCGGCGACGGGACGCCGCTGCGGGCGGGTGTGCAGGGCGCGCTGCTGGAGCGGATCGTCAGCCCACTGCTCGCCAACGCCCTGCGCCACGGCCGTACGCAGGTCGTCCTCACCGCCCGGCGGACCGCCGGCGGGGTGTGTGTGGAGGTCACGGACGACGGGCCGGGCGTACCCGAGTCGTTCACGCCTCTGCTCTTCCAGCCCGGCAGGCGCGCCGATCCCGGGGACGGCCACGGCGGAGCGGGCCTCGGGCTGCCGCTCGCGCGTCGCCTGGCCCGCTCCGCCGGAGGCGAGGTGGCGTACGACGCCCGGTACGCCACCGGAGCCCGGTTCGTGGTCACGCTGCCCGCCGGATGAACCGCTGCCGGACGGCCTGACACACGGCCCCCGGCCGGACGGTCGCACACACGGCCCGGGTCGGACGGGTCTGACCCGCAGCCGGCTGCCGGACGGTCTGACACGCACGGCCGGCCGACGGACGGTCCGACGCACAGCCGGCCGTCGGACGGTCCGCCGTATTCGCTCAGACGTGCTGCTGTACGGCCCGCTGCTCGGTGACGTCCTTACGGGTGACCGACAGGAGGACGACCAGGCCGAGGATGACGGCGAGGAACAGCACGCTGGTCACCACGGTGCCCAGGCCCAGACCGCCGTCACCGGTGGGCTGGGAGAGGTAGTCCCCGACGGAGGCGCCGAGCGGGCGGGTGAGGACGTAGGCGATCCAGAAGCTCCACACCGCGTTCAGGCCGAGCGCGAACCGGGCGATGGCGATCGCGGCGATGGCCGCCGCGAACAGCACGGCCGAGAGCCAGTGGCCGAGGTCCAACCGCTCCGCGAGCAGGTCGCCGGCCGAGGTGCCGAGGGCGAAGGTGAACAGGACGGCCAGCCAGTAGAACGCCTCGCGCCTGCCGGTGTCGATGTGGTGGATCGACAGGCTGCGCTCGGAGCGGTACCAGGCGGCGAAGGCGACGGCCAGGGCGATCGCGAAGACGGTGGTGGTCGTCTCCAGCGCCACCCCCATGTTGTCGGTGAGGTTGTCGCTGACCAGGGTGCCGACGACGCTGATCAGGGCGACGGCGAGCCAGTACACGGCGGGGCGGTAGGCCCTGGTGCGGAACTGCACCACGAGCACGACCGCGAGCAGGGCGCTCATCAGCAGCGACACACCGGTCAGGCCGAGACCGGCCTTCTCGTTCAGAAGGTCGGCGGCGGTCTCGCCGACGGTCGTGCACAGCACCTTGATCACCCAGAAGTACACGGTGACTTCGGGCACCTTGTTCCAGCGCGGCGGCAGGCCGGGGGCGGTGGTGCCGGCGGCGGCCGTCGAGGTCCGAGAAGTCTCTGATGTCATGGGACCCGACGGTGCCCGCTGACTCCTGAATGCATCCTGAGCGCAGGGGAGGCGTCAGGGTGCGGCGTGCGGTCCGTCCGGGCGATCGTGGCGCTGCCGGACCGCCTCTCCGCTCAGTTCCTCCGTCTCCGCCTCGCTCAGGCGCCCCACACCGTCCTCGGCGACACCGGGACGACGGGGAAGACACGACGGCTCAGATCGGGGCCGCCGGTCGCCGAGTCGCCGTCCGCGGCGTCGTACAGCGCCTGAATCGCGGTCAGAGCGGCCTCACGGCGGGTCAGGCCCGGCCGGTACAGCTTCTTGAGTGCGCCGCGGGCGTACGGGGAGCCGGAGCCCTCGACGCCCGCAACCCGGCTGCCGGCGTCCCGGGATCTCCGCCCCTCTCAGAGTGCCTTGCGCCGCACCAGCATCGCGAGGACCAGCAGGCTCGGCAGCAGCGGCAGCCACACGGTCAGCAGCCGGTAGCCGAGCACGGCGGAGGCGGCCGTCGCGGCGGGGGCGCCGGCAGCGGTGAGCGCGAGGGCGAGGGCGGCGTCCAGGGAGCCGAGGCCGCCCGGGGTGGGCAGCAGGGCGGCCGCGCTGCTGGCGGCGAGGTAGAGCAGGGCCACCTGGAGCGGGGACAGAGGCAGGGCGACGGCCCGGCCGACGGCGATGACCACCAGGGCGTGCAGGGTGGCGAAGGCCAGTGAGCCGCCCCACAGGGCCGCCGCGCGGGCCGGGCGGGTGTGCACGGCCCGGATGTCGGCCCGCACAGCGACCAGCGCCCGACGGCAGCGCCGCCGCAGCGGGCCGGCCAGCAGCACAGCGAGCAGGAGGGCGGCGACCAGGCCGCCTGCGAGCAGGGCCGGGGAGATGTGCGGGACCCGCAGCAGGCCCGGGCAGAGCGGGGCCAGCACCGCGAGCAGGATGAGCCGGACCCCGGCCCCGGCGGTGGCCTTGACCGCGAGCGCGCCGGCCGAGCGGCCCGCCGACAGCCCGCAGCGCATCAGGAAGCGCAGGTTCACCGCGCCCGAGCCGAGCCCGGCGGGCAGCAGGTGGTTGGCCGCGGAGGCGGCGAACTGCGCGGCCACCAGACGTGGTCCGGGCAACCGCCGGGTGACCGCGCCCTGCTGGGCGAGCGCGGAGGCCGCCCAGGTGCCCACGGCCGCAGCCGCGCCGACCAGCAGCCACTCCTGGTCGGCGACGGCAAGACGCACCGCGCCGGTCTCCAGCGTCGGCCAGTGCCGCCGCGCCAGGTACGCCGCACAGAGCAGGACCGCGAGGCAGATCAGGGTGTGCCCGTAGGCCCGGCGGCGGCCGGCGGCGGTGGCGAGGTCCACCGGGGACCTCATGGGCACGTCGGCGGGCGGGGAGCTGACGTCCTGGGCGGCCTCCGGTACGGCGTGCTGGGTCATCGACCGTCTCTCCTGGGTCTGCCATGGCGCCCGGTCAGGAACCGGCCCCCGGTGCGGCGTCGGCGCGCAGGTCGTCGAGCGGCGCGGTCGGCCGGTGCCGGGCATGCCCGGGCGGCCGGGAGCCGTGCGGCGCCGGGGCGGCCGGCGGGGTGCCGCGGGCGGTGCCGGCGACGGCCGGTGCCGTGCTGTTGGCGTTGTCCCCGTTCGTCGCTCCCGGGGAACGGTCTGCGCGGAACGCCACCGGGATGGCCCCGCGCACGGGTGCCGCTCCGCGCCCCGTGAGGGCGCTCACGCGAAGCCGGGTCGGCCGTGGCGCGCGTGCTGCCTGCCATCGTCACCTCCCTGCTCCCACCGCCCGCGAGACCCTACGCCATGTAGGGCCCCACATAACCTACAGCTTGTAGTGTGTCGGGGTGCTGCGCGTCACGAGCAAGGGCGGCAGCCACGGCAAACAGGCCTGAATCACCGCGGATCGAGGCTCTCCGCCGGGACGGTGGGCCATCCGGCCCAAGCCCCTACGCGCTGTAAGGTTGGGGCATGGCTGGCACAGGGTCCCGCGGCAGAGTGGAGCGGCGTAGCGCCGGGGCGCTGGAGAGCGAGGTGCTGGCCGCCCTCTGGGCCACCGAACGGCCGCTCACCCCGGCGGAGATCCAGGCCGAGATCGGCGGCGGGCTCGCCTACAACACGGTCCACACCATCCTCAAGCGGCTGTTCGACAAGGGGCTCGTGCTGCGCGACGCCGACGGGCGCCGGGGCGCGTACCGGCCGGCGAAGAACGCGGCGGAGCTGACCGCCCAGGCGATGCACGAGGCCCTGGACCGGGGCCCGGACCCGATCGCGGCGCTCCATCAGTTCGTGACCGGGCTGAGCCCCGAGGAGGAGCGGGCGCTGCGCGAACTGCTCGCCGGAGGCGGCCCATGAGGTTCGACGTGTACACCCCGCTGGTGCTGTCGTTGCTGCTGTCCGTCGTCGCCCCGGTGCTCGCGGGCCGGGTGGCCCCCGCGCTCGCCGCGCGCGTGCTGACGTCGGCGGCCGTGGTGACCGCCGCGGCCACGACCTGGACGCTGATCCTCCTGGTGGCCGCGTTGCTCGGGGATGCGCCGCCCGTGGTCCGCGAGGCCCGCGAGAACGGGCGGCGGCTGGTGGACCCGGTGCCGGAACTGGTCGGCGTCGCCGCGGGTGTGGCGCTGGCCGTCGTCGTGTGGCGGGTGCAGCGGACGGTGCGCGCCGAGCGGCGCACCCGGCGGGCCCTCCGGCGGCTGTGCGCGGAGCAGCCCGCGGACACGGAGCTGATCGTCGCCGCCTCCGAGGTGCCACAGGCCTTCGCGATTCCGGGCCGCCCGGGCCGGATCCTGGTCACCTCCGCGATGCTGAGCGCGCTGGAGCCGGGCGAGCGGCGGGTGCTGCTCGCCCACGAGCGCGCGCATCTGGCGCACCGGCACGGGCCGCTGGTGACGGCGGCCACGCTGGCCGCGGCGGCCAACCCGCTGCTCTCACCGGTCCGTTCGGCCGTGGTCTTCCTGGTGGAGCGCTGGGCCGACGAACAGGCGGCGGCCGCCGTCGGGGACCGGCGGGCCACCGCGCGCGCCCTGGCCCGTGCCGCGTTGAGCGCCGGCCGGGCCCGCACGGCGTGCGCCCTGCACTTCACCGACCGTGCCGTCACCCGCCGGATCGCCGCGCTCCAGGTGAGCCCGCCGCCGCAGCTGTGGTCCGCGGCGACGGCCGTTCTCGCCCTGGGCGCCCTGCCGGCGCTGCTCGCCGCGGACGCGACGGGCGATCTGCTGGGTCTGCTCTTCGGGGTGCTGTCCTGAGGCTCAGCCGGTGTTCGGGGCCCGGTGCTCGGGCTGCTCGGGAGCCGGGCGGGGGCCGATCGGCGGGACGGAGCGGACGGCGGGTTCGTCGGTGCTCACCGTCAGCGGCTCGCCGTGGTGGTGCACCGTGAGCGGCTCCCCGTCCAGCAGCGTGTACGAGGCCTTGTCCGCGGCGATCTCCACCCGCAGGCGGCGTCCGCGGAACTGCAGGTGGAAGGCGAGCCGACGCAGCCGTTCCGGGAGGCGGGGCGCGAAGCGCAGCCCGGCCGTGTCCCCGGTGGCACGGCGCATCCCGCCGAACCCTGCCACCAGCGCCATCCAGGTGCCGGCCAGCGACGCGATGTGCAGTCCGTCGCGGGTGTTGTGCTCCAGGTCCTGAAGATCCATCAGGGCTGCCTCGGCCGTGTAGGCGTGGGCGAGCCCCAGATGCCCCGCCTGGGCCGCGATCACGGCCTGGCAGCAGGCGGACAGGGAGGAGTCGCGTACGGTCAGCGGCTCGTAGTAGGCGAAGTTGCGGGCGACCTGCTCGTCGTCGAAGTGGGTGCCGCAGGTGTACATGGCCAGCACCAGGTCGGCCTGCTTGACGACCTGTTTGCGGTAGAGGTCGAAGTAGGGGAAGTGCAGCAGCAGCGGGTACTGGTCGGGGCGGGTGCCCTCGAAGTCCCAGCGCTGGTAGCGGGTGAATCCGGTGTGCTGTTCGTGGACGCCGAGTTCGTCGTTGTAGGGGACGTGCATGGCCTCGGCGGCGTCCCGCCAGGCGGCGCTCTCCTCCTCGTCCACGCCGAGGCGCTCCGCCTCCCCCGGGTGCCGCAGGACGGCGTCGGCGGCGGACAGCAGGTTCTGACGGGCCATGAGGTTGGTGTAGGTGTTGTCGTCGGCGACGGCGCTGTACTCGTCGGGGCCGGTGACACCGTCGATGTGGAAGACGCCGTGGTGGTCGTGGTGGCCGAGCGACCGCCACAGGCGGGCGGTCTCCACCAGCAGTTCCACGCCTGCCTCACGCTCGAAGTGCGTGTCGCCGGTGGCCTCGACGTAGCGGACGACCGCGTCGGCGATGTCGGCGTTGACGTGGAAGGCCGCGGTGCCGGCCGGCCAGTACGCCGATCCTTCCGAGCCCTGGATGGTCCGCCAGGGGAACGCGGCCCCGCCGAGCCCGAGCTGCGCGGCGCGCTCGCGGGCCGCGTCCAGGGTGTTGTGCCGCCAGCGCAGCGCCTCGGCGACGGCCGCGGGGGCGGTGTGGGTGAGCACGGGCAGCACGAACATCTCGGTGTCCCAGAAGGCGTGCCCGTCGTAGCCGGAGCCGGTCAGCCCCTTGGCCGGTATCGCGCGCTGTTCGGCGCGGGCCCCGGCCTGCAGGACGTGGAAGAGGGCGAACCGTACGGCCTGCTGGATCTCCTCGTCGCCGTCCACCTCGACGTCCGCGCGGGCCCAGAAGTCGTCCAGGCAGGCCCGCTGGTCGGCCAGCAGCCCCTGCCAGCCGTCGTGCGCGGCGGCGGCGAGGGCGGCGTCGACCTGGTCGGCCATCGCCGGCAGGGAGCGGGTGCCGGACCAGCCGTGCGCGACCAGTTTCTCCACCCTGAGCTTCTGCCCCAGCTCCAGCACGGAGGTGACGGTCAGCCGGGCCACGTCGGTGCCGCTCTCGCTGCGGGTCGTGGTGCGCCCCGGCCCGCTGACCACATGGTCGGCGGCGACGGCGACCCTGAGGCCGCTTCGCCGGGTGCGGTGCACCAGCCGCAGCCGGTTGCCGGAGGCGAGGTGGTCCTCCTGCTCCAGCGGCGACTGGAGCGCCATCGCGGCACGCGGGTCGCCGTTCGAGTCGGGCAGCTGCTCGTTGGCGACCAGCTCCGACTGGATCACCACCCGGCTGCGGCCGCCGACGGCCTCCACCTCGTACGCCACGGCGGCCACCGCCCGCTGGGTCAGCGAGACCAGGCGGGTGGAGCGCACCCGGACCGTGGAGCCGGCCGGGGACGTCCACTCGCAGGTCCGCTCCAGCACCCCGCGGCGCAGGTCCAGCACACGCTCGTGGCTGACGAGCCGGCCGTAGCGCAGGTCGAACGGCTCGTCGTCCACCAGCAGGCGCAGGATCTTGCCGTTGGTGACGTCGATGACCGTCTGCCCGGACTCCGGATAGCCGTAGCCCGCCTCGGCGTAGGGCAGCGGGTGCACCTCGTGCACTCCGTTGAGGTAGCTGCCGGGCAGGCCGTGGGGCTCGCCCTCGTCCAGGTTGCCGCGCCAGCCGACGTGTCCGTTGGAGAGCGCGAACACCGACTCGCTCTGGGCGAGGACGTCGAGGTTCAGCTCCGTCTCGCGCACGGTCCAGGGCTCGACCGTGTACGACCGGTGGGTGATCACCGCTTGCCTCCCAGCTCGGCGAGATCCTTGACGACGATGCTCGCGCCGTGCGCGTACAGCGCCTCGCTCTGGCCTGTGCGGTCGACGCCGACGACGTGTCCGAAGCCGCCCGCGCGGCCCGCTTCCATGCCCGCCAGCGCGTCCTCGAAGACGGCCGCCCGTGCCGCCTCGACGCCCAGGTCGCGGGCGGCGGCCAGGAAGGTGTCGGGGTGCGGCTTGCCCGGCAGGTTGCGCTCTGCGGCGACCACGCCGTCGATCCGCACGTCGAAGAAGTGCTCGGCGCCGACGGCCCGCAACACGTCCCGGCAGTTGGCGCTGGAGGAGACGATCGCGGTGCGCAGGCCGTGCGCGCGGACGGCCTCCAGATAGCGCAGGGTGCCGTCGTAGGCCTCGACACCGCCGGTGCGGATCTTCTCCAGGAGCAGGTCGTTCTTGCGGTTGCCCAGGCCGTGGACGCTTCGGGCGTCGGGCGGGTCGCCGGGGGTGCCCTCGGGCAGACGGATGCCGCGCGAGGCGAGGAAGGCGCGCACGCCGTCGGCGCGCGGGCGTCCGTCGACGTACTCGTCGTACTCGGCGATCTCGTCGAAGGGCCGCCCCTGGGCGCCGTCGTAGTCACGCAAGAACGCGTCGAAGGTCTCCTTCCAGGCGGCCGCGTGCACGACGGCCGTCTTGGTGACGACCCCGTCGAGGTCGAAGAGACAGGCCAGGATGGTGTCGGGCAGACCGAGCTCAGTCATACCCAGCACTGTTCCCCCGCCGGGCCGCTTCCAGTGAGTGGCGCGCGCCACACTGGAGGGCAACTGCGGGTGACACACTCTGCTGTGTGCCGCTGACCTTCGACGACCTCCTCACCCGTGCCCGCGCTCTCGCCCGGGACGAACGGCGTGCGCTGCTCGGGATCGCGGGCAGCCCCGGCGCGGGCAAGTCCACGCTCGCCGAGCACCTGGTGCGCACCCTGAACGCCGACGGCCCGCCCTGGGTGGCGCACGTCCCCATGGACGGTTTCCATCTGGCCGACGCCGAACTGGACCGGCTGGGCCGGCGGGACCGCAAGGGCGCGCCGGACACCTTCGACGCGGCCGGGTACGCGGCGCTGCTGCGCAGGCTGCGCGAGGAGGGGGACGAGGTGGTGTACGCGCCGGGGTTCGAGCGGGTGCTGGAGCAGCCCCTCGCGGGCGCGATCCCGGTGGAGCCGGCCGCCCGGCTGGTGGTGACCGAGGGCAACTACCTTCTCCTGGCGCAGGGTTCATGGGCGCGGGTGCGGCCGTTGCTGGACGAGGTCTGGTTCTGCGCGCTCGACGAGGAGGAGCGGATCCGGCGGCTCGTCGCCCGGCACGAGGAGTTCGGCAAGGGCCATGAGGCGGCCGTGGCCTGGGTGCTGGGGACGGACCAGCGCAACGCCGAGCTGATCGAGACGACGCGGGAGCGGGCGGACCTGGTGGTACCGCCCGGCGCGCTGCCCCTGCTCAGACGTTCAGCGTGAGACCGGGTTCGCCGGAGGCGTCGCCCGCCGGATCCCCGAGCACGGCGGTGAACGCCTCGGTGCGAACCGTCAGCCCCTGCTCGCCGTTCTCCAGGAGGGGCGCGAAGGCCCCACCCGGTCCGTATCGTACGGCGAACACGTGCAGCCCCTCCGGGGTGCCCGGTGCCGGACCGGCCTCCAGCGCGCTGGAGCCGACCAGGTGGCGCCAGCCTTCGTCGGGGTTGCCGTAACCACGCGGATCGGCGGCGAGCGCGAACGCAGCCTGTTCCTGGGTGAGTTCGGCGCGCGCGTCGAAGTGGTCGGGGCCCGATTCCGTGGGATGGACCAGGCGCAGCGTGCCCGCCGAGGCGACCTCGCCCTCGGCAACGCGGCGCACCCGGTCCCCGTCGTCGGCCGCGTACGGCAGCCCGGACAGCAGGTAGGGCGCCCCGCCGAGCCGCTCGACCGCGACCGTCACCCACAGGGCGGTGCCGTCGGTGACGTACAACGACCGCACGTGCCGCAGCACATGGTCGCGGCCGACGACCGGCTGGGTGACCAGCTTGGCCGCGAGCCCGTGGGCGCGGACGTCCCTGACGCGCACCTCGCCCATCGGACGGCACAGCAGGAACCCGTCCGTCACCGGACCGAACCCGTGCCGGCGGCGCACGGCCGCGGGCAGGTAGTAGGTGCCCGCCGCCTCGATGAGCGAGGGGGTCATCCGGCCGTCGAAGGCCACGGAGACCGTGCCGGAGCGCAGTTGGTGGCGCACCGGGACGGTGGCAGGGGTGCGGTGCCAGCGGGTCGTGTCCTGGATCTGCCAGACCAGCATGAAGGCGAAGTGCCCGTCGATCCGGCCGTCCCGCTGGACGGCGTGCCGGCCCCAGAGGGTGTCGCCCCGGTAGCGGCCCAGGTCGGTGCCGGTGCGCCGGCCGAAGTACCGCAGGCCCAGCACGGATTCGAAACCGGAGTGCTGTTCGCCGTAGCGGGGGCCGCCGATGTCGAAGCCGCCGCTGGTCAGACGGGCGTCGAGGTAGCGGGCGAGCGTGTCGCCGTCCTCGGCGAACACCTCCTCACCGCTGATCCGGTGGGCCTGGGCGAGGAAGGACAGGGAGATCGGGCCGTAGTTGTTGTCGTACGCCCCGCCGTGCTCGGGCGGCAGCAGGGCGCCCCGGTCGGGGATCCGCCGGTCGTGGATCTCCTCGGTGTACAGGGCGAGCGCGCGGGAGCGGACCGGCTCGCCGCGGTCGCCGGGCAGATGGCGGGCCAGCATCAGACCGCCGACCACGCAGCCGATGGCCTGGTTGCCCGCCTCCTGCGGGTTGAAGAAGGTCGCCTCGGTCAGCCAGCGCCAGTGGCCGTGTGCCGCGCGCGTGAGCGCGGTGCGCTGGTCGTCGCCGAGGAGGCCGTCGGCTGCGTCGAGGACGTTGACCGCCTGGAGCAGCGCCCACACCGTGCTGGGCCAGTCGCCGATGGGGTGCGCGCCCGCCTCCCGCACGTAGCGGGCGTGCGGCAGACCCGAGTCGGTGACGCGCAGGTTCGGGTAGCCGGGGTTGTCCCGGGTGTGGACGCGCTCGCGCAGGTGGAAGGCGAGGCTGCGGCGCACCGCCTCCGGCAGCCGCGGGTCCTTGCCGCGCTGCCAGGCGAGGGCGAGCAGGGAGGTGATGCCGAGGGAGGTGTCGCCGATGTCGTCGTGGGCGTCGGGGTGTTCGAGGCTGCCCTCGGGCGTGAGACGGGCGAGGGCCTGCTCGGTGACGTCGGAGAGGACGGCGTCGTAGGCCTGCGGGGTGTCCGGCAGGTCGTGCAACGGGCGGCGCTGGTGGGGCAGATGCATGCGTGATCAGCCCTTCGATGCGGTGGTCGCCAATCCTTCCACCAGCCTGTTCCGGAAGATGAGGAAGCAGATGAGGGCCACAAGGAGGGCGAGTGTCGGCCTGGCGAACATCGCGCGGCTTCGAGGCGCGCGGCCGTGTGGGGACCGGCCCGCGACCTGCGGTGCGCGACGTGCCCGGGCGGCCCCGGCGGTTCGGCCGCGTCGCGGTGAACCCTCACGCGTTGCGGGCCGTACCCGTCTGTACGGCAGAAGGTCTGCCGGTACGACTCGTGCAGCGGCGACGCCCAGGGCGACGGGAGCGGTGCGACGGCGGGACCGTGATCGGGTCCCCGACCGTTCCCGTACCGAGCGGCCGGTGCCACCGCGGGGCGGATGATGGCGCGCGAACAGCACACGGTGCCCACGGACCGGGCGGACGCAGCGGGGTGGGCGGACCCCGCGCGTCGAGCGGACGCAGCGGTCCCCGCGGACGGCATCGACCGGGCAGGCCGCATCGAACAGCCAGGTCCCGTCGAACGGTCGGACCGGGCAGGGCAGACGGGCCGGGCAGGGCAGGCGGTCCTGGCCGGGCAGACGGTCCTGGCGCCCGAGGCCCCCGCTGCGGGTCCCGCAGGGCCCGGGCCGGGATCGCCACGGGCACGGCTGTCTGCGGCACTGCGTCGCCGGCGGCGATGGCTGGTGCCGCTCCTGGTGGCGCTGCTGCTGGCCCAGATGGCCGCCGCGATGGTCACCACGGCCGTCCGTCAGACCCCCACCATCGACGAACCCGTGTACGTGGCGACGGCCACCGACTATCTGCACGAGCACCGGCTGCGCTACAACCCCGAGCACCCTCCGCTCGGCAAGCTGCTCATCGCGGCCGGCGTGGCGGTGGCCGGACCGCACTACGACCCGTCGTACACCGGCACCCAGGGCGAGGTGGGCCGGCATCTGCTGTACGAGTCGGGCAACGGCCCCTGGCGGCTGATGCTGTGGGCAAGGCTCCCGGTGATCGTGCTGACCCTGCTGTTCGGGCTGGTCGTGTTCGCGTTCGGGCGTGACGTGGTCGGCGGGGCGGGCGGGCTGGTGGCGCTGGCGCTGTACGCCTTCTCCCCGGATGTGATCGCGCACGGCTCGCTGGCCACGCTGGACGCGCCGGAGGCCGGTTTCGTACTGACGTCGGCCTGGCTGGTGTGGCGGGCCCGGCGGCGGCCGCTGCCGTACGTGCCGCTCGCCGGGGCGGCGCTCGGGGCGGCCGTGGCGACCAAGATGAGCGCACTGCCGGCCGTGCCCGTGGTGATGCTGCTCGCGGTGGTGTCGGTGTGGGGTCCCCTGGGCGGTGCCGACCGGCGCAGGCGGGTACTCCTCGGACTCGGGTGGGCGGCGGTCGTGGCGCTGGTCGCCGTCGCCGTCGTCTGGGCCGCGTATCTGGCGGTCGATCCACGGCTGCGGTTCGTGCCCGCCGAGCCGGTGCCGGCGGTGCACGGGCTGCGCGGGCGCCTGACGGATCTGCTGCCCCTGCCGCGGGCCTACCGGGCCGGGATGCGGGTGCAGTTCGGGCTGGAGGACTATCCCTGGCAGGGCTATCTGTTCGGGCACCTGTACACGGGCTCGCTCTGGTACTACCTGCCGGCCGCGCTGCTGGTGAAGACGCCGCTCGGACTGCTCGCGCTGGGCGCGGCGGGCGTCGTCGCGACCGTGGCGGTACGCCGGCTGCGGCCCGCGGCGCCGTATCTGCTGCTGCCGACCGTGGTACTGCTGGCGGCGGCGATGACGGGTTCGCGGGACTTCGGGACGCGGTACGCGCTGTTCGTGCCGATGTTCCTCGCGGTGGCGGGAGCCGCTGTGCTCGCCCTGCGCGTGCGGTGGACGCAGGTGCTGACGGGGCTGCTGGTGCTGTGGGTGGCGGTGAGCTCGCTGCGGACGTTCCCGTACTACCTGCCGTACGCCAACGAGGCGTTCGGCGGGCCGGCAGCCACCCACCGGCTGCTGCACGACTCCAACGTGGATTGGGGGCAGGACCTGGGCCGGCTGGCCGACCGCCTGCGGCAGCGGTACCGGGGCGAGAGGGTGTGGCTGGTCTACAAGGGCAGCGGTGTGCCGTCGTACTACGGCATCCACGCCTCCGATCCGCGCAGGGTGACGCCGGACCGGGTGCACGGGCTGCTCGTCGTGTCGGACTCCGCGGCCGCCAAGGCACGGGGCGAACTGGCCGAATTGATCGACACGAGCCGTCCGGTCGATCAGGTGGGCCATTCGATCACTCTGTACCGGCGATGAGCCTGCCGGCCCGTCGTCACAGCCCCTGGTCACCGCGGTCGGTGAGCTATGTTGAGTGGTCGTGGGAGACAAAGGAGCCGGGCCGGTGCCCTCGCCTCAGCAGGCACGCGCCCAGGCATCAGCGATCACCTCGGGCAGGACCGGGCCGGAGGCCGAGGCGGCACCGACCTCCCAGCTCAGGGAACTCTTCGACGGGCCGCGGCTGTCCCCGGGGCAGCGGCGGGTCGCCCAGTACCTGATCGAGCACATCACCGAGGCGGCTTTCCTGTCGATCACCGAGCTGGCGGACCGGGTCGGGGTCAGCCAGCCCTCCGTCACGCGCTTCGCCGCCGCGGTCGGCTTCAGCGGCTACCCGGCGCTGCGGGAAAAGCTCCAGTCGATCGCGCTGAGCACCCTGGCCGGCGGTCCCGGCGAGGAGAACCGCGCCAACGAGCTCCAGGCGGCCGTCGACGCCGAGATCCAGAACCTGGAGAACCTGCGCCGCGACTTCGCCGACCCCGACCGGGTCATCCGCACCGGCCGCGCCCTGTCCCGCTCCACCCCGCTGACCGTGCTGGGACTACGCATCTCCGTGTCGCTGGCCGAGTACTTCGGCTATGCCGCCCGCCGCATCCATCCCGACGTGCGGCTGGTGACGCGGGGCGGCAGCGTGGCCTACGACGCGCTGCTGCAGTCGCGCGAGGCCGGCGGCACCTGGGTGCTGGCGTTCGCCATGCCGCGGCACGCACAGGAGACGCTCACCGCGCTGCGGGTGGCGCGCGGCGCCGGCCTGAAGGTCGCGCTGATCACCGATCTGGCGCTGGGCCCGCTGGCCGACGAGGCCGACGTCACCTTCGCCACCGGCACCGGTTCCCGGCTGGTCTTCGACTCCTACGCGGCCTCCGGTGTGCTGACCGCGGCGCTGCTGCAGGCCATGACCGACGCCGACCCGGAGCGCACCCAGGCACGCCTGGAGAAGTACGAGCAGGTGGCCGACCAGCACCAGTTCTTCCTCCGGGACTGATCCGCCGTTCCCTCTGGGTGAGTGATCCTTTCGCCGTGGCGGATCCTCCCCGCAGTTCTTGCTGCCCCGGGCCGCGCCCACGGGGATCATTCGCCAACCGGGGATCATTCACCGCATTTCGCGCATGAATGTTTTCATACGTCTTGCAAACAGGACGGCATATATAAATACTGCTCACGGATCGCACCCGACCCGCTCCGGGCACGTTCCGCACCTGCGGGTTCACCTCCCGCGCACCGCCCCGAGAAAGCCGACGGACCGCCATGCGCACGCAAGCCCGCCCGCCGCGCCGGCCCCCGACGCCCGGGGTCCCCGCACGGACGCCCCAAGCCGCCGTTTCCTACCCGCTGCGGCGCTCGGGGTGTTCGGTGGCGCACCGCCCAGGCGATGCGCCCGTGGCGGCCCCGGTCATCCCCTAGACCGGGGCCGCCCCAATCGTCGGACCACCCTCACGACGCCCGCACACCGGAAGCGATGAACATGCCCCTGACCACCACGCGCATCAGCCCCGACTGGCCCTGTCAGGTCAAGACGCCGGGCAGCTACGACTGGGAACGCTCGGCGGCCAAGTGGCTGCGCGATCTGATCCCGGCGCGCTACGCCAGCTACCCCGCGCTGATACGGCATCCCGTGCTGCTCGCCCGGCACGCGCAGATCCAGGTCCAGCAGGAGATCCGGGTGGCACGGACAGCACTGCAGACGGCCCGCGCCGAGCTGCCCATGCTCGGCCTGCCCGAGTCCGTCATCGAGCACACGATCAAGCTGTACGCGGCCGAACTGCTGCAGCTCCAGCACATCGCGCGCAGCGTGCGCGCCGTCAGCGACGCCATGGCCGGACGCGGCGCCGGCCGCTGACCCTGCGGACCGCCGTGCCGGTCGCCCGTGCCCACCACCCGTGCCCACCGCTCGTGTGCGGCGATCCCGACGTGGCAGACGGGTGATCGAACGGGCCGGGATGTGCCATGCTCGTCGCGTGACGAGCGAGCCCGCGCGTCCCGCGGACCCCGGTGCCGGCGCCGATCCGGCGGCGCTGGCCAAGGTGGTGGCCCGGCAGCGCGCCGAGATGGAGCGACTGCGGGACACGGCCGCGGTCTCGGCTGTCCTGGAGCGCGCCAAGGGCGCGCTGATGGCGAGGACCGGCTGCTCCCCCGACGCCGCCCACGACGAGCTGGCCCAGCGCGCGAAGGCCGGCAACCGCACGCTGCTGGAGGAGTGCTGGCTCACACTGGGTGCCCTCCTCCCGTCGCGTGAACAGGCCCCCGGGACAGCGCAACCCGGTGCCGCACCGCCCCCGGCCGCCTGGGAGACCCCGCCCGCCGGCACCGACGACCTCGCGGAGCTGCTCGGCCGCATCGGCCGCGACCTGGTCCGGGTCGGCTCCGCGCAGGAACTCGCCGGATGCTTGCTGGATCACCTGGGGCCCGAGGCGGGCGCGAGCGCCGTGCTGCTGTACGAGCGGCTGCGCGACGGCGGGCTCGAACTGATCGGGCACGCCGGCATCGGCAGGGCCTTCGCCCTGCGCTGGCACCGGATGGCGCCCCTGAGCGGCGTCGCCCCGCTCGGTGCGCTGGCGGTGGGCGAGCCGCGCTGGCTGGAGGACCTCGCCGCGGACCGGCAGGACTACCTCCTGATCGGTGACCCGCCCGAGCGATGGCCGTCACGGGCCTGGCTGCCCGTGCCCGGCGGGGACGCCGCCGACTTCGCCCTCGGCGTGCTGCGCCGCCGTGACGGGGCGTTCGCCCCGCGCGAGCGGGAACTGCTGCGGGCCGTGGCGCGGCTGTGCGCGGGCCGGCTGCGGGCCTTCGACGCCCCGCCGGAACAACCCGAGGACGACTTCGCCCAGACCGTGCAGAGCATGCTCGACGCCCTGCCGGGAGCGGTGATCCTGCTGACCCCGCTGCGTGCCGCCTCCGGCGAGGTGGCGGACTACCGCATCGACGCCGCCACCCCCGACGCGGTCGACGTGTTCGGCCGGACCGGACGGGACATGGTGGGCACGCACATTCTGGAGAGCTACCCCTCCGTCGCGGGCGAGCCGCTGTGGCACGGCTACCTGGATGCGCTCATCACCGGGGTGCCGTTCGAGAGCGAGCCGTTCGCCTACCAGGACGTCGCCGACGGGGTGCCCGTGACCGCCACCTACTCGGTGCGGGCGGCGCCCCTGGGCAAGGGACTGCTGGTGACCTGGCTGCGGCACGACACCATGGACCGCCAGGAGCGGCGGCTGGCCGACGTCCAACGGCTCGGCAACCTCGGCTGGGCCAACTGGAACCTGGTCACCGGGGAGATCTCCTGGTCCGCGCAGACCTACGCCGTGCTCGGGCTGGATCCCGCACGCGGACCGGTCCGCCTGGAGCGGCTGCCCGATCTGGTCCTGCCCGACGACGCGGGCATCCTGGCCGACGCGATCGCCTCACTCGTCCGGCAAGCCCGGCCGTTCGACGTCCCGTTCCGCATCGGCGCACCCGAGGGCGTACGGCACCTGCGGATCGTCGCCGAGGCCGTGACGGAACCTGACGGCACCCCCGCCGAGGTGCACGGCTTCGTGCAGGACCTCACCGCGCAGCGCAGCGCCGAGCTGGCGCTGGTGGAGAGCGAGCGCGCCATGCTGCTGCAGCGCGGGATCCTGCAGGCCGAGCGGGCCCTCGCCGCCCGGCTGCAGCACGCGCTGCTGCCGCTGCCCAGCACGCCGGTGCGGCTGGCCGGGCTGCGCGTCGAAGTCGCCTATCTGCCCTCCCAGTCGGGCATCCACGTCGGCGGCGACTGGTTCAGCGCCGTCGAACTGGCCGACGACGCCGCGCTGTTCGTGGTCGGCGACGTGGCGGGCCACGGCATCGGCGCGGTGGCGACGATGGCCCAGCTCCGTTTCACCGCCAAGGGCATGGTCAGTACGGGCTCCTCGCCGACCGGCGCCCTCACCCGGCTGAACCGGCTGCTGCTGAACTCGCGGGACGGCCGGACCACCGCCACCATGGTCCTCGCCCGCTACGACCCGAGGACCGGAGTCCTCGCGTGGGCCCAGGCCGGCCACCCACCGCCGCTGCTCGTACGCCGCGGCGAGGCGCGCTACCTCGACCGCCCCGGCGGCATACTGCTCGGGGCCACCGCGCACCCCGTCTTCGAGTCGGCCGAGCTCCGCCTGGAACCCGGGGACCGGCTGGTGCTGTACACCGACGGCCTGGTGGAGCGTCCCGGCGAGGTCATCGATGCGGGCTTCGCGCGCCTGGCCGCCGCGGCCCGCGCGGACTCTCGCGGCGGGGCCGGTTCCCTGGAGGCGCTGCTCGCCACGCTGCCCGCGGACGAGCGGCGGGACGACGTGTGCGTGCTGGACATCCGGATGCCGCCGGACGAGGAGTAGCCGGACCACGCCGCCCGTCGTCCGCCGTCATCCGTCGCGCCGTCATCCGTCGTCATCAGTCGTCGTCGCGATGTCGCCAATACCAGCAGACGCCGACGACCAGGGCGAGCAGGAAGACGGCGGGCACAAGCAGGCCCGGGATGCGGGAGCCGGTCATCGGCGTGGCCTTCGGTCGTGGTGCGAGGTGCACCCTGCGGCCGAGCGCAGGGTGACTGCCCATGGTGAGACCCGGCGGCCGGCCGCACCTCCGGTTTTCCCGAGGCGTTGCCGGGTGTTCGAACCAAGGTGATCAGCCGCCGTCGACGAGGCCCGTCCGGGACTCCAGCGCACGCCGGGTGTCGTTGCCGTAGACGCCGGTCTCGTCGCCGCTGATGCCGTACCAGAGCTGGAAGCGGGCCACGGCCGCGGTGAGGACCGCGTCGTAGGTGCCGTCGGTGGAACCGTCGCGGTAGATGTCGGGGATGCGCAGCAGGCGCTGCTGCAGGTCGACCACATCGGGGCCGGTGTCGCCCTGACGGAGGGTGCCGGCTCCGTCGGGATCGGCCGACGGGCTGGTGGCGGGGGCCGACGGGGCCGTGTCGGGCGGTGTACCGGTGGCGGGGGCCGCCGGAGCGGCGTCGTGCGGTGCCGAGGTGGCGGGGCGGGAGGGGCCCGCGGTCGCACCGGCCTCCTGGCGGCCGGGGAGCAGGAGGGCACAGGCGAAGCCGAGGAGTGCGGCAGCGCCGACGGCCACGGCGACGGCGGTCCTGCGAAGCCCGGCACCCTGGCGGGGATTCCCCTGGGCGGGCCGGCCGGTGGGATGCCGGGTGCCCGCGACGGGCGGCAGTTCCTGGGTTTCCTCCTCGGCGGTGCGCAGTGCCCGCGCCGCGAGGACATCCGGCGAAGAGGGCGATGACGAGGGCCGCCGGGAGGGCGCCGGAGAGGACGGCCGGGAGGGCGCCGGAGAGGACTGCTGAGAAGGCGCCGGAGAGGACTGCCGGGAGGACAGCGTCGACGGCGGCGACGGCGGCGATTCGAACGAGTCGTACGCCTCCGGTTCCGGGCGCATCTCCCGCATCAGCTCGGCGAGGGCGTCGAAGTGGCGCAGTCGCAGGACCCGGACCGGTTCGAGGACCGGTCCGGAACGGGGCTCTTCGGAATCGGGCGGTGTCGGCACCCTGCTCTCCTTCCGTCCCCCGGAAACGGGAGTGCGCGGTTCCCGTGAGGAGATACGGCGCTCGAAGCGGACCCGTTCAGCCCGTCCGCCGCTGCCGCTCCGGCTCCCGTCCTCGCCGCGCAGCACCCCGTCCTCGACCAGCGGAGCGACACACCTGCCCCTGGCGAACCCCGGAGCGACGCCCGCCGACTTGCCGGGGCCCCGGCCACCGTCAGGCCGAAAGGAGCGCCCCCTGCGTTCCCCGGGCCCCGTGCGCCTGGTGGACGAACCGGGCGAGGGACGCCGTCAGGGCGGTGACGAAGGCGTCCCGGTCCTCCTCGGGGAGGGCGTCCAGGGACAGGTAGGGATTGAGGTCCTCCAGCTCGACCAGGAGCAGCTCGCCGTCCCGCACACGGCAGGCGTCGACGCGCTGGATGCCGTGCACGAGCCCGTTCCAGTCGACGAAGCGCCGGGCGAACTCCAGGTCGGCGGCGGTGGCCCGGTACGGCTGAAGCTCCCAGCGCCGCTCGGGGTCGGGAGCGTGGAGGGCGTACTGGAAGTCGTCGTCCACGAAGTAGAAGGACACCTCGTAGGCGAAGTCGATGCACGGCTGGACCAGCACGCTTCCGTCGCTGATCCCGGCGAAGCCCGCGAGCTGGTCGGCAGGGAGGATCCGCAGCCCGAGGGAGTCCGCGCCGAGCTTGGGCTTGACCACGTACCGTTCGGCCGCGGGCAGCCGGTGCAGGTCCTCGGCACGGTCGACGGTGGGGATGACCGGGAAGCCGGCGGCACTCAGGTCGAGCAGGTACTGCTTGCCCGCCATGTCCGCCTTGCCGCTGAGGGGGTTGTACACGGGGGTGCCGCCCGCGAGGGCGCGTGCACGGAAGGCGTCGTACTCCTGGGCGTAGCCGAGGACGGGCCCGCTGTTGCGGACCACGACCGCGTCGTAGCCGTCCATGAGCGCGGCCGCGTCCAGCGGATGGCACAGGGCGAGGTCGAAGTGCTCCCGCAGACGCGAGGTCAGGAAGACGTCCTCGTCGCCGTAGCGGCGCCCGCGGGCCGGGTACGCCAGGTCGGTGACGTAGAGGATGCGGGGGCGGGCGGCGGACATGCGGGACTCCTCGCGCAGCTGGGGTGCAGAAAGGTTACGCCGCAGGGTGACGCCCCCCTCCCCCGGCCCGGTTCCCAGGGCCCCGTGCCGGGTGGACCGGTTTCCCACTGCACTCAGTTCCCCCACGAGCCCTCTCTTGCTGCACCGAGTGCCAGGGATGGCGGCCGGGTGCTACGTTCCCGTTCATGAGCTCCAGCAGCGCGGCACCGGCCGCGAAGCCGCCGATGCGGGACGCCCTGGTCGCAGCGGCGTTCCAGCTCTTCCTGGAACGCGGGTACGAACAGACCACCGTGGACGACATCGTGACCCTGGCCGGTGTCGGGCGGCGCTCGTTCTTCCGCTACTTCCCCTCGAAGGAGGACGTGGTCTTCCCCGACCACGAGCGCTGCCTCGCCGACATGAGCACCTTTCTCACCGAGAGCGCCGAGGACGACGAGCCGGTACGGCGGGTGTGCGACGCGGCCCGGCTGGTGCTGCGGATGTACGCGGAGAACCCGGCCTTCTCCGTGCAGCGCTACCGCCTGACCAAGAAGGTGCCAGGGCTGCGCGCCTACGAACTGTCGGTGGTGTGGCGCTACGAGCGGGCGCTCGCCGCGTATCTGCGCGGGCGCTTCGCCGGGCGGCCGGACGGGACGCTGCGGGCCGACGTGGTCGCCGCCGCGGTCGTCGCCGCGCACAACAACGCCCTGCGCTCCTGGCTGCGTTCGGACGGCAAGGGGGACGCCGGCGTGGCGGTGGACCACGCCCTGGGATACGTACAGGCCGCCTTCGGGCGGCCGGCCCACCCCCGCGCCATCACCCCCCTGCCCGAGGCCGGCCCCGCCGCGGCCGGCGGCGAGCGGGCCGAGCACCCCGACGACGTGGTCGTCCTCGTCACCCGCCGCGATGCCCCGCTGTGGCGGGTGCTGCAGGAGTTCGAGACCACGCTCGGCCGCGCCTGACACCGCACCCTGCGAACCGCATCCTCACCGGACCTCCGCAGATTCGGGGTACGGAGTGCCTTTACGAGTGACACTCAGTGCCATACTCTGTCGGCGTGCACGGTGGCCCGGTCACCGCGCACCTGCGTGTGCGGCTCGCGCCCGGCACGTGGGATTCCGGCCGAGCGCAGGGGAGTTGACCAGCGTGTTCCACCACTCAGCAAGCACCTCGTATCCGGCGGCCGGCTCCGCGGCGGGTGTGCTCGACCCCGCTTCCACGGACTCCAGGGACGCCATCGTCTACCAGCGCTGCGGCTGGTGCGGCACGGCGACCTACCACCGGCTGCTGTGTCCGGTGTGTCAGGGCAGTGAGCTGAGCACGGAGCGCAGCGAGGGCACCGGGACGGTCCGCCACTCCACCGTGATCCACCGCAACACACCCGCGGCGCGCAATGTGTCGTTGATCGAGATGGCCGAGGGGTTCGTCGTCCGCGGCCGGGTCATGGGGCCGCCCGTCGGCATCCACAGCGGAGACCGGGTCCGGCTGTCCACGGCCAAGGACCCCGTTCGGGGCGAGCCCGTCTTCCAGCTGGTGGACGAGCCGTTCCGGGCCTGGACCTGAGGGCGATCGCACAACCCTCCGCAGCTGCGCGGACATCGGCAGCGACCCGCGGACCGCACCTGGCTTCACCCGACCACGCCCGACCATTCTTGACCCTGCCCGACCGCTCCTGACCGCATCCGACCGCGCTCTCGTGCCCGGTGTGATCGATCACTTGCACTTCACAGGCAACCCACAGACTCCCCCTCCCGTCCTCCGGGGGCGAGGGGTGCCCGGGTACGGCCGTGGCGCCCGAGGTCGGGGTTCGAGGAGGAGCCGTGGTCCGTGCCCGGCGCATATGGGTCGCCGCCGCCGCGTTACTCGCGGTGGCGGGGGCATCCCCAGGAGTGGCAGCCGCGCAGAGTCAACCACGTTCGCAACCAAGGGCGTTGGCGGGTGGCAGCGACGGGACGCTGCCACCCGGGTGGAACGTGGCCGGCGGCTCGTCCGCGCCGCAGCTGGTGTGGCGGTCGAAGCGACCGGTGCCCATGGGTGACGCTCGCGTCGAATTCCGTGCGGACGGGCGGCTCCTGGGAGTTCCGCAGCCGGGCACGGACGGGCGCACCTTCCGGCTCGGCCTGGACGGGCAGGAGGCCGGGAAGCTGCGGGACCTGGAAGTCTGGTCCGGGGGACGGCGGCTGGACCGCCGGCAGACCACCCCGGACACATCACCGGTCCGGCCGCCGGCACCCCTGCCGGCAGCCGGCGTGGACCCGGGCAAACCGGGTTCGTACCGCACCAGGACGGGTGAGTACAGCCTCAAGTCGGTCCGGCTGCCGGGCTTCGCCGCCCCGGTGGAGATGCGCGCGGTGGTCGTCGCTCCCACCGGCGCCCGTGGCCCGCGCCCGCTCGCGCTGTTCCTGCACGGCCGCCACTACACGTGCTACAAGGGCCAAGAGATCAACGGTGACTGGCCCTGCCGGGCGGGCACCGAGCCGGTGCCGAGCCACCGCGGCTATCTGCGCGACCAGAAGCTGCTGGCCTCGCAGGGCTATGTGACCGTCTCGATCTCCGCGAACGGCATCAACGGCCAGGACGGAGACGTCCAGGACGGCGGCGCCCAGGCACGTTCGTCGCTGGTCCGGCTGCACCTGGCCCGGTGGGCCGAGTGGGCCGCGCACCCCGCGACGGCACCGGCCGTCGTACGCGACGCGCCCCGCGCCGACCTGTCGCGCGTCCTGCTGGTCGGGCACTCGCGCGGCGGCGAGGGCGTGAACCGTGCCGCGCTGGACAGCCTCTACCCGCCGCCCGCCGCCCAGGACGGCTACCACGGACCGGTGCGCTGGAACATCCGCGGTCTGGTCCTCATCGGCCCCACCGTCTTCGGCCAGAACCCGGTGCCCGACGTCCCGTCGGCGACGATCCTGCCGGGCTGCGACGGTGACGTCTCCGACCTCCAGGGCGAGGTCTACGTCGACGGCACCCGCGCGGTCAGCCGCGGCGCCGCCCTGCACAGCGCGGTCTACGTCATCGGCGCCAACCACAACTTCTTCAACTCCGAGTGGACGCCCGGGCAGGCCGCCGCGCCCGCCGAGGACGACTTCGGGGACGATCCGCAGCACCCCGACCCGGTGTGCGGCAAGCACTCCGCCACCCGGCTGACGGCCGACCAGCAGCACCGGGCCGGTTCGACCTACATCGCGGCCGCCGCGCGTCTGTTCCTCGCCGGTGACGACGAGGTGCGACCGCTGCTGGACGGCTCCGGCAAGCGCGCGCCGTCGGCGGACCCGGCGCGGGTCCTCACCCACGCGGTGGGCGGGCGCCGCAATGCCGGGTTCCTTCCGGACAGCGGGGTGTCGGTGGCCGGTGGCAGGCTCTGCGCGGCGGTGGACCCCTCCCCGGCCAAGGCCTGCCTCGGTGACGGGGCCAGGGGGAGCTCGCCGCACTTCGCCCGGTGGGAGACGGACCACGAGACCGGACGCAACGCGGTCGCGCTGCGCTGGACCCGCTCCGGCAGCCCGGCACGGGTACGCGTGAAGCAGCCGGTCTCGCTGGCCGGTGACAAGTCTCTGGCGCTCAGGCTGTTCGTGCCGCCGAACTCGCGGGGCACGCGCCTGGACGTGTCGGTCAGCGATGCCTCCGGCCGCAGGGCGGTCCTCGGCACGGCCCGGGTGGACGGGCTGCCCGGCAGTGAGCGCACCGCCTCCTACTGGGCGCGCGAGATCCGGGTGCCGCTGACCGCGGCCACCCGTGGCGGGCTCGACCTGCACAGGATCAAGTCGCTGGAACTGACTCCGCGTTCGGGGTCGGGACAGGCCTGGCTGATGGACGCATGGGGCTGGCAGCCCGGACTCCCGGCGGTGCGGGCGGCCGCACTGGCACGGGTGGACGTCGGCCGGATGACCGTCGACGAGGGCGACTCCGGCGTGCGCACCTACCGGGTTCCGGTCCAGGTGTCGGGGCACGGCAGCGGTCAGGTCCGCGTGTACGCCCCCGATCCGGCCACCGGCAGGGTCACGGACCGCCTGGTCACCGTGCATCCCGGCGGCCATGACATCGACGTCCCCGTCCAGGTGAAGGGCAACACGCGCTACGGCGACGACGTGTCCAACGACATATTCGTCAAGGCGGTGCGGGGGGCGGTCATCGGCTCGTACCAGGGCGGGATCACGGTGCACAACGACGATCCGGCGCCGAAGATGACGGTCACTCCGGTGGCCGACCGGGTCACCGAGGGGCAGGCCCTGAAGTGGCGGGTGTCGCTGTCCGAGGCCGCCGACTCGGACATCGCCGCGACCTTCGTCGCGGTGGCGCCCACCGGCCCGGAGCTGTCCACCAAGGACGTGTCCGCGCGCTGGCTGCGGGACGCCACCGGCACCTCGCCGGACCCCCAGCGGCCCCTGTCCGGGGTGGACGGCGGTCTCTATCTGTGGAAGACCGTCCCCGCGGGCAGGACCAGCGTCGACATCACCGTTCCGACGGTGAAGGACCGGGTGACGGAGCCCGCCGAGTCGGTGCGCTTCCGGCAGATCGACCAGCGGACCGGCGAACAGCAGCCGAACGGGCTGGAGTTGAACGGCACGGTGCTCGACGCGTCGTAGCCGCACCGAGACACCGAGGGGGCAACGGCCTTCTCGGTGCCTCCGACTCGATGGCTCAGGATGCCTCTGGCTCAACGCCTCAGGACCTCCGGGCTCAACGGCTCGGAGCCTGTGCAACCGGGCCGGCTCAGAGCCTCGGAAACCGGCCGGCTCGGGGCTTCCGGGCCGGCCGGCCGAGAGCCTCCGGGTCGGTCGACTGAGGGCCTCCGGGTCGGTCGGCCCTGAGCGTCCGGGTCGGCCGGCCGAAGGACTCGGAATCGGCCGGCTCCAAGCCTCCTCGTCGGCCGGCTCGGGGCCCTGCGGCCGGCAGTATCAGAGCCTTGTGGTGGGCCGGATCAGACCCCCGCAGGCGGCCGGATCACGGTTTCAGGGTCACCCGGATGCCGACCGTGCCCTCCAGCCCACGCCGCAGCCGGCTGCCCAGCAGAGTGAGGCGGCCGGTGATGCCGTACTTCCGGGCGATCAGGGTGCGGTAGCGGGCAGTGGTGGCCGCGTCGGCGATCTCGGCGGTGGCCGGGACCTGGTCGCCGGTGGGACGGCCGCGCAGGTCGCAGGGCCCGACGAGAACGTCGGCGCGGCGGCGGATCCGCTTGACCTTCCAGCTGTCGGCGGCCGTCCAGACCCCGAGGCCGTCCCCGTCCCGGACCACCCAGACCGGGGTGTCGACGGGGGTGCCGTCCTTGCGGTAGCTGGTGACCAGCAGGTACTTGCCCTCGCCGAGCCGGGCCGGCCGCGTGTCGTCCATCCCGGCAGTGTAGGAGGCCGCCCCGTTCCCGGGCACCGCGGGCGGGGCGCGGCCTGCGCTCAGGCCAGCGCCGTCGCCATGCGCCGCACCGCCTCCGTGAGGATCTCCGGGGAGGTCGCGAGGTTGAGACGAACATGACCTGCGCCGCCGGTACCGAAGGGCAGGCCCGAGCTGAGGGCGACCCGGCCGCGCTCCAGGAACGCCTCTGCGGGGTCCTCCCCGAGGCCGAGGGCACGGCAGTCGAGCCAGGCCAGATAGGTGGCCTCGGCGGGACAGGGGCGGATCGCGGGCAGCCGCTCGGCGAGCAGGGCGGTGAGCAGGCGCCGGTTGGCGTCGAGACCGGCCAGCAGGGCGTCGAGCCAGCCGGTGCCCTCGATCAGGGCGGCCGTGTGGGCGATGACGCCGATGTGGCTGGGGCCGTGGCTCACCTCCTCGGGCAGCCGGGCCAGATCGGCGCCGGCCGCGGGACCGGCGAGAGCGAGCGCGGCCTTGAGCCCGGCCAGGTTCCAGCCCTTGGACGCGGACATCAGCGACAGGCCGCGCGCGGCGCCGGGCACGCTCAGATAGGGCACGAAGGTGACACCGGGGACGACGAGCGGGGCGTGGATCTCGTCGGCGACGACCCGGACGCCGTAGCGCTCTGCCAGGTCGGCGACGGCGGCCAGTTCTGCGGCGGTGTGCACGGTGCCAGTGGGGTTGTGCGGGCTGCACAGCAGGTAGGCGGCCCGGCCGCCGGCGGCCGTGACCTGCCGGAAGGTGTCCGCCAGCAGTTCGAGGTCGAGGCGCAGACCGCTGCCCAGCGGGGCCTCCACCACGCGTCGGTCCATGTGGGTGACGAACTGGTAGAACGGCGGGTACACCGGCGAGTTGACGATCACCGGATCGCCGGGTCCGGTGACCAGTCTGAGCATCTCGACCACGCCGAGCATCACGTCCGGGACGATCGCGGTGCGCTCCACGGCGATTCCGTCCCAGTTCCACCGCTTGGCGGCGAACCCGGCCAGGGCTTCGGCGTAGGCGGTGCCCGCGGGGTAGCCCGTGTCGCCGAGAGCAAGCGCGTCGGTAACGGCACGGAGCACCGGCTCGGCGAGCGGCACGTCCATCTCGGCCACCCACAGGGGCAGCACGTCCTCGGGGTAGGCGCGCCATTTCATGCTCGTACGACGTCGCAGCTGCTCCAGGCCGAGAGCGCGCAGCGGATCGGGTTCACCGGGTGTGCCGTGCGGGATGCGGGTCATGGGGCTCAAGATAGGCCGCTGCGGTGCGAGCGAAAACGGGGCGAACCGGTCGGACGCGCAAAGGAGTGCGGCGGCCGGGGCTGGAGGCGGCTGCCTGGGGGCCGCCCAGGAGGTGAAACACCGCGTCCGTCTCCTGGAAGCAGGGCCGGCCCCGGACGCGGGGGCCGGGCCCCGACGCGGTCCGCGACGAGCCGGGGCGGACGGGGAGAACCCCGGAGGCGGGAAGACGGGTGCAGCCGGGGTGCGGCCGGTGCGCTCGCGGTGGGACGCCCCGGGCGCGGACGGCCGGCTCCCGTGGCGGGCCGCGGCTCGGGAGGACGTGGAAAACCCCGGACGGTCGCCGGCCAACTCGGCGGTCTAGATTGCGTCTTGAATGGTGCACTTCTTCTCAGGCATCCAGGAGCTGAACCCACGTGACCGACAACCCGGCAGCCACCAACGACGTGGCCGTGTCGCTGCGCGCCCGCATCAACACCAGCCAGCCGCACACGGCCCGGATCTGGAACTACTGGCTCGGCGGCAAGGACAACTACGAGGTCGACCGCGCGGCCGGCGACCAGATCCGCGCGCTCCACCCGGGCATCGGGGAGTACGCGCGTGCCGACCGGCTGTTCCTGGGCCGGGCCGTGCGCCATCTGGTCGGCGAGCTCGGCATCCGCCAGTTCCTGGACATCGGCACCGGGCTGCCCACCGCGGACAACACGCACGAGGTGGCCCAGCGCATCGCTCCGGACGCCCGGATCGTGTACGTCGACAACGACCCGCTCGTCCTCGCGCACGCGCGCGCCCTGCTCACCAGTACGCCCGAGGGCCGCACCGACTACCTGGACGAGGATCTGCGCAACGTCGACGCGATCCTCGAACACGCTCAGAAGACCCTGGACTTCAGCCGGCCGGTGGCGCTGATCCTGCTCGGCGTGGTCATCTTCATCGGCGACGAGGAGGACCCGTACAGCCTGGTGCGGCGGCTGACGGACCGGCTGCCGGCCGGCAGTCACCTGGTGCTGTCGCACACCATCACCAGCCCGTCGATGCCGGACGTGGACGAGGCCGTCGCGTTCTGGAACGAGCACGGCACCCCGAAGCTGACCCAGCGCACGCCCGGGGACGTGGCCCGGTTCTTCGACGGTCTGGAGCTGCTGGAGCCGGGCGTGGTGTCCTGCTCGCGCTGGCGCCCGGAGAACACCGAGGGGGGCGAGCCGGAGGAGGTCGCCATGTTCGGCGGGGTGGCGCGCAAGAGCTGAGCGCGCGGCGCCGGGGCACAGGCGGGCCGAGAAGATCGCCGCCGTCGCTGAACGCCGCCGGGGCGGGCCACGTACTCAGGCGTGGGCCCTCGACGACCAAAGGGCCCCGCGGTGCCGGCAGGGGCATCGCACGTTCGGGTTCGGGAGCCACGCATGAGGCACGCACGACGACGAGTCGTGAGGCGAGTGACACGACTGGCGGCGGTCGGCGGACTCCTTCTGGGAGGCGCGATGGTCGCACAGGCGGCCATGGCGAGTGAGCCTCCCCCGGCGTCCGTCAAGCCGTTCAGTACGGCCCACACGGCCGGTGACGGCGGCGCGGCGCTGGTGGCGAAGCTCGGCACGGCGCGGACGGCGGGCAGCTGGACCGGCAGCGACGGTCGGCCGGTCGTGGCGGTGACCGACTCGGGGGCGGCACAGACGGTGCGCCGGGCGGGGGCCGAGGCGAAGGTCGTCCCGCACAGCATGAACGAGCTCAAGTCGGCCACGGCCACACTGCGTTCGGCCCCCCGCGTGGCGGGCACCGCATGGGCGGTGGACTACCGGACCAACCGGGTCGTGGTGCAGGCCGACTCCACGGTGTCGGCCGCCGACTGGTCCCGGATGACCCAAGTCGCCACGGGGATCGGCAGCTTCGTGCACATGGAACGCACGAAGGGCACCTTCACCACGCGGCTGAACGGGGCGCAGCCGATCCTGTCGACGGGCGGCCGTTGCTCGGCGGGCTACAACGTCACCAACGGGCAGAGCGACTTCATCCTGACCGCCGGCCACTGCGGGCCCGCCGGGTCCATCTGGTTCGCCGACAACCAGGGTGACCAGCAGTTGGGCAAGACGGTCAGCAGCACCTTCCCCGGGAACGACTTCTCGCTCGTCCAGTACAACTCGGGCAAGGCCGGTGACGGTGCCGACGTGGTCGCGATCGGCGGCGGCAAGGGCGTCAGGATCACCGGGGTGGCCGATCCCACAGTGGGCCAGCGGGTGTTCCGCAGCGGCAGTACCAGCGGGCTGCACGACGGCCAGGTCACCGGCCTGAACGCCACCGTCAACTACCCCGAGGGCACGGTCACCGGGCTCATCCAGACCACCGTGTGCGCCGAACCGGGCGACAGCGGCGGCCCCCTGTTCTCCGACGGCATCGCGCTGGGCGTCACCTCGGGCGGCAGCGGTGACTGCAAGACGGGCGGAACGACGTTCTTCCAGCCGCTGACCAAGGCGCTGGCCGCGCTGAACGTCCGGCTGCTCGTGGCGGCGCAGAACGCGGGCGGATCCCAGAGTGCACCGCCCTCCCCCGCGCCGTCGGCCGCGGCCGCGCAGGGTGCGGCCGCCGCGCCGAGCGCGGCCTCGCCGGGCTCCTCGGCGCCCGTGACGGGCACCACACAGGGGCAGACCCTGCTGGCGCAGCTCACGGACACCCGGACCGTCGGTCCCGGTCTGCTGGTCATCGCGGGCAGTCTGATCGCGCTCGTCGCGACCCGGTACATCCGCTCCGAGCAGGATCGCAGGGCGTACCAGCGGTACTACTCGGCGACGTGGGGCTGACGGAACGACGGGGCCCTCGGCATCGGCGAGGGCCCTCGGCATCGGCGGGTCCTCGGAGGACATCGGCGGAGGTGCTGCGAGAAGGGCCCCCATGCGCTCACGGGTGGCCCGGACGGTGCGGCGGGTGACCGTCGGCCCAGAGGCCGGCCGGTCTTTCAGGCCGCCCGGCGGGACTGCGGGGCCGCGGCGGCCCACTCCAACACGAGGCGCTGGTACTCCGCGCGCTGCTCGGTGGTCAGTGTCCCGCCCGACCGGAGCCACAGGGCCCTGATCTCCTCGTTGACCTCCGCGGCCGATCGCTCGGAGACGGCTTCAACAGTGGTGGACATGCTGTGAAGCATATGCCGATCGACGTGAAGACGCTGTGAGCAAGCACACCGGATACGGACATTTCGGACCGTGTTACTCATCACGTCAATGAGTCGAGCGGCAGCGGGAGTTCATGCCGCCGACGCGCCGAGCACAAGGACCTGGATGGCCAACACCGCTGCGCCACGCGCCCAGTCGTGGAAGTCGGCGACCTTGGTTTCCAGGTCCACGGGAGCGGCCAGCGGGTGCCGGTGGGCACGGATGGCCGCGCGGACCGTGTCCCCCGCCACATCCATGAGGCCGACGCCCTCCCCGGCGAGCAGGATCTTCTGCGGCATCGCGAAGTTGGCGATCTGCGCGACCAGGGTGCCGAGGGCCCGGGCAGCCTCGTCGATCACCCTGAAGGCCATGGGTTCGCCCTCGGCGGCACCGGCGAGGATCTCCTCGTAGGCGGCGTCCCGGCCCGAGGCGGCGCGCATCTGGTAGCGGATGCTCGGGATGGTGAGCAGGGACACGGCACTGCCGCGCTCGCCGTCCGGGGTGAGGGGGCCGTGGGGGTCGATGATCCAGTGCCGGCCGAAGCCGCGGTTCTCCTCGGCACAGGGCACCCGCGTGCCCCCGAGGACCAGCCCGTAACCGATGCCGGCCCCGATGGTCAGGACGACGAAGCGGTCGAGGCCGCGTCCGGCGCCGAACCAGGTCTCCGCCTCGACCAGGGCGGCGACGTCGTTCTCCACGGCCACCGGCAGGCCGGTGCGCTCCCGGACCAGCTCGGCGAGCGGAACGTCCCGCCACTGCAGGAAGGGAGACTCGCCGACCACCGCGCGCTCCTGCACCAGTCCGCCCACACCGATGCCGATGCCCGCGGCGGCGGGCCGGCCGCCGGCGAGTTCGGCGGTCATCTCCGCCAGCAGGTCGGCGACGCGTGCGGGATCACGGTCGGCGAGCGGCCGGTCGAGGCGGGCGACGACCTCGCTGCGCAGGGTGGTGACGACGCCGTACACCGCATCGGCAGTGATCTTGAAGCCGAGGAAGGAACGGGAGGCGGCGACCACGTCGAGCGGCTGCGACGGCCGGCCCTGGCGCGCCTTTGGCGGGGTCGCCGCCTCCGGCACCTCGACGAGCAGGCCGGACTCGATCAGCGGCTTGGTGAGCCGGGTCAGGCTGCCCTGCGAGAGGTCCAGCCGGCGGGCCAGCTCGGTGCGGGACAGCGGTCCGTGCACGAGGACCTCGATCGCCACGAAGCGCTCACCCGGGCTCAGCGGCAGCCAACTACTCATGCGGGACAGCCCTTCCATTTCTTCCGAGAGAGAAGTAACCGCCGCACTCTATCGGGGCCATGGCCCACACTGGGACGATCAGACGGAAGCAGATCGCCCCCTTGACGATCCAATTCTTCTGAAGCAAAAGTAAACTGCATGACCTTTTCCCTCGGCATCATCGGCGCCGGACAGTTCTCCGGTCAGTTCGCCGCGCTGTTCCGGGCCCATCCCGGTGTCGGCGACGTCCACGTCACCGATCTGCTGCCCGAACGGGCCGAGCGGCTCGCCGCCGCCCAGGGGCTGGCGGGTACGTTCCCCTCGTACGAGGCCATGCTGGAGTCACCGGCGATCGACGCGGTCGCGGTCTTCACCCAGCGCTGGACCCACGGCCCACTGGTTCTGCAGGGGCTGAACGCGGGCAAGCACGTGTACTCGGCGGTCCCGATGGCGGTCACCGCCCAGGAGATCGCCGCGATCATCGACGCGGTCCGGGCGACCGGGCTGACGTACATGATGGGCGAGACCAGCCAGTACAACCCGGCGACGGTGCACGCCCGCAACCGGATCGCCGAGGGTGCCTTCGGCCGGCTGTTCTACGCCGAGGGCGACTACGTCCACGACATGGATCTCGGCTTCTACGACGCCTACCGGTACAGCGGCGGCGAGAACTGGAAGGCGACCGCCAGCTATCCCCCGCTGCTGTACCCGACGCATTCCGTGGGCGGGGTGCTCGGGGCCTGGCGGACCCATGCGGTGAGCGTGTCGGCGATCGGGGTGCGCGACGACCGTGACGACGGCGTCTTCGACCGTTCGGTCAGCCGGTTCGACAACGACATCTCCAACGCGACGGCGCTGTTCGAAGCGGCGGGCGGCGGGTCGTTCCGTACGAACGAGTTCCGGCGGGTCGGCTACCCCTCGCACATCCGCGAGTCCCGGTTCCGGTTCTTCGGCACGGAGGCCAGCATGGAGCAACTGGCGACGGTGGCCCTGTGGCAGGACAAGAACGGGGTGAAGGACATCAGCCAACTGCTGGAGCCCAGGCCGACCCTCTCCCCCGACGATCCGTCGCTGCGGCACGTCGCGCCGGAGCTGCGGGCCGCCTTCACGTCGGGTTCGGCGCCGGTGCACGACCGCTCGCGGCTGCCGCGGGAGTTCGACGCGCTGCACAACGGGCACGAGGGCAGCCATCACTTCCTGGTGGACGACTTCGTGACCGCGGTCACCACGCGGACCCTGCCGCCGGTGAACGCATGGGTCGCCGCCCGTTACACCCTGCCGGGCATCCTCGCGCACGAGTCCGCACGGCAGGGCGGGGTCCGGCTGGAGATCCCCGACTTCGGGGACGCTCCGGAGAACTGAGCCCCGAAAGACCGGGGGCCGGGCGCCCGGCTCGGACCGGGCACCCGGCTGAAACCAGGTGCCCCGCTCGGCTCAGGTGCCAGGTTCGGCTCAGGTGCCCGGCTTGCGGCCGTACACGAAGACGTCGTCGCCCGTCCGCAGCAGCGACCAGTACTTCTTGGCGTCCGTCGTGGTCATGTTGACGCAGCCGTGGGAGCCCGGCGGGTTCCACATGCTGAGGTTCACCGAGTGGAAGGCCTGTCCGCCGTCGAAGAACTGGCTGTAGGGCATCGGCACGTTGTAGAGGGTGGAGACGTGGTCGATGTCCCGCCAGTAGACCTTCTTCAGACCGGTGCGGGTCACATAGCCCTTGCGGCCGGTACGCACAGGCACGGGACCGTGGACGAGCTTCTTGCCGTCCTGGATCCAGCTCAGCTGGAGCGTGAGGTTCACGCAGGCGATACGGCCCTTGTTCACCGGGCACTTGCCGTCCTTGTTGGGATTGTTCCCGACGGCCTTCTGCTTGTTCATCAGGTCCATCACGCCCCAGGTCACGGGGCCGGCGTAGCCGATGGCGGGCGTGATGCCGTGCTTGTTCTGGAAGGCCTGGACGGCCCGGCAGTCGGCGGAGGACTGCTTGCCGTCGACCGGGCGGCCGAGGAACTTCTCCACCTGCTTCTGGTACGGCCCCGCCTGTGTGGTGCAGCTCGCGGCCTGGGCCGGCGCCGCGGTGAAGGCGAGCGTGAGCGGCGCCACCAGCCCGGTGACGCCGAGCGCGATGACACCTCGTCTGCGTATGTCCCCCATGTCGTCCTCTTCCCCTTCTCCCCTTGCGTCCCGGGCCCTGCCCAGGTGCTCCCTTTCGCGATGCCCGCGGTTTCCGCCTACTAGACCCGCCTCCGGATCCGACGGTTGTACTTCCGGTCAGGCTGTGACGAAACGGTGAACTTCGTCGCCGCGCAGCCGGCCGGCGGGGAGCCTGCGGCCGTAGGCGACCAGCAGCAGGTCCTGGGCGGACCCGTGCAGCGGGGTGCCGGTACCGAAGGACCAGTCGAGGTCGTCGGCGCACAGCCGCACGCCCCTGAGGTCGGTGCCGAAAAGGCGGAAAGCGCGCGGGTCGATCGCGTCGAGGACGATCCGTACCCGGTCCTCGGAAACCTTCCGTTCCAGGCCGAGGGCGACCGTGACGTCCAGGCCGTGGACGACGTCGTGGCCGAGCGCGGCCGCGAGTCCGCCGACCGGGGGCTTCCAGGGGTGGTGGGCGTGGGTGCGCAGGAAGGCGGCGAGTTCGGTGTCCGGGTGGGCGGCCGCGTCCCGGCGGGCGAGCCGGTCGGTCATGCGGTTCAGGCTGCCGCGCGCCCTCACCAGTTCCCCGAGGACCTTCACGGTCGGATACCGGAACCCCATCGACATGTGTGCGACGACCTCCCGCACCCGCCAGCCCGCGCACAGGCTGGGCGCCTCCCACTGCCCGGGCGTCAGGGTGCCGAACAGGTCGGCCAGCTCCCGGCGTTCGGCGGCGACGGCTCCTGCGGTGACGGTGTCTGCTGCTTTCCCCATGACTCAAGGGTCTGCACCGGAGGCCGACAAGTCCAAGAGCCGGCACGTCTCGGAACTAGCATGATCGGTTATGGAGTTGAGGCAGCTGCGGTATTTCGTGACGGTCGTGGACGAGGCCGGTTTCACCCGGGCCGCCGAGCTGCTGCATCTGGCACAGCCGGGCCTGAGCGCGCAGATACGGCAGCTGGAGCGGGAGCTGGGGCAGCCGCTGCTGGACCGTACGGGCCGCAGGGTGCGGCCGACGGAGGTGGGCGAGGCGGTGCTGCCGTTCGCCCGGGCCGCGCTGGCCGCCGTCGACGGAGTGCGGCAGACGGTGCAGGAGTTCACGGGTCTGCTGCGCGGCCGGGTCGCTGTCGGGCTCCTCCCGGGCACCCTCACCCACGCCTTCGACCTGGCCGGGATGCTGGCCGCATTCCACGCGGCACATCCGCACGTGGAGGTCACGCTCACCGAGGACACCTCGGACCGGATGCTGGCCGCGCTGCGCGCCGGGGAGCTGGACCTCTCGGTGATCGGCGTCGCACAGGAGGAGCCCCCGCCGGGTGTGGACCTGCTGATCGTCGTCGACGAGCCGCTGGTCGTGGCCGCCGTCCCGGAGCATCCCCTGCCGGCCGGGCACGAGGACGCCACGGCCGTCCCCGTGTCCGCACTGTGCGGACACCGCCTGATCAGCCTGCCCCGCGGGACCGGAGTGCGCACCGTACTGGACCGGCTGTGCGCCGAGGCCGGCTTCCGGCCGGACATCGCCTTCGAGGCGGCCACCCCGGGTGCCCTGGCCCGGCTCGCGGCCAACGGTCTCGGTGTCGCGGTGGTGCCGCGCCCGCGGACGGCACCCGGACTGCGCACGCTGCGGATCGCCGACCCCCGGGCACGCGGCCGTGTGGCGCTGGCCTGGCGTACGGACGGTCCCATGGGTCCGGCCGCACGACAGCTGCTGGGGTGCCTGCGCTCGGCGATGGCGGGGTGAGCCGCAGAGCCGGCGGACGGCGCGCAGGGTGACCCGCGGACCGGCGTGACGAACGGCCGCGCAGCACAGGGACGCGCGTCTCAGCCCTGGCCGCGCACCGCCGCAAGGCACGCGTCGTACGCGTCGTCGTACGCGTCTCAGCCCTGGCCGCGCACCGCCGCGAGGCACTCGTCGTAGAGGTCTGCCAGGTCGAGTCGTCCCTCGTGTGCGGCCCAGAGCTCGCTCGCCGTGTCGACGCAGGCGAAGACCGTCGCGACGACCGCCTTGGCACGCACGTCGAGAGCCGGGCCGGGATCGGTGCCCAGCCGCGTCCGGACGACGGGAACGAGGTCGCGCTGCCAGCGCAGGCGCTTCTCGATGTAGCGGGCGTGCAGAGAGGGGGTGTCGAAGATGAGACGGGACAGCTCCAGCACCCGCTCCGGGGGGTGGTGGGCGGTCAGGACGACCTCGAATCCGGCGCGCAGGGCGTCCCAGGCTGACACCTCGGCCGGCTGCTGCTCGACGGTCCGCTTCAGCAGCTCACCCAGTGCCTCCTGGTCGCCGCAGACCAGGTCCTCCTTGGTACCGAAGTAGCGGAACAGGGAGCGCTGCGAGATCCCCGCCTCCCGCGCGATCTGCGCGATCGTCGTCTGCTCGTAACCCTGCTCCGCGAACAGGCGAACCGCCGTGTCCAGGATCGCCTGGACGGCCACCTGTCGCGAACGGTCCCACAAGGTCGTCATGGACGTCAGGCTACCTCACTGGACAGCGACCGCCTACTTGGCATTAACTGCCAGAAAGGCAGCGACTGAAAGAAGGAACGACCATGCCGCCCGTCGACTACCACGGACAGACCACACTGATCACCGGCGCCAGCGCGGGCCTCGGCGCCGAGTTCGCCCGCCGGCTCGCCGCCCGCGGCTCCGACCTGGTACTGGTCGCTCGCCGCAAGGAGCGCCTGGAGGAGCTGGCCGCCGAGTTGCGCACACGCCATGGGATCCAGGTCCACGTCGTGGCGATGGATCTGGCCACGGACAACCCCGGGCAGGCGCTGGCGGCGCGGCTGGACCTGCTCGGCCTGCACGTCACCAGCGTGATCAACAACGCCGGATTCGCCACCTTCGGCTCCTTCCACGCAGCGGATCCGGATCGGCTGCGCCGGGAGATCGCCGTCGACGTGACCGCAGTGGCCGACATCAGCCGCGCCTTCATCGGGCAACTGCGCGCGGAGGGGCGCGGCGTCCTGGTCAACGTGGCGAGCATGGCCGCCTACCAGCCCAACCCGCGCATGGCGCTCTACGGGGCGACCAAGGCGTTCGTGCTGAGCCTCACCGAGGCGCTGTGGGAGGAGTCGCGCGGCACCGGCCTGCGGGTGCTCGCCCTGTCCCCCGGCGCCACCCGGACCGAGTTCTTCGACGTCGTCGGCACCGCCCAGGCCGCCGGCGGGACAAAGCTCGCCACGCCCGACGATGTGGTCCGGACGGCGCTGGCCGCCCTGGACCGCAGGAACCCGCCGCCCAGCGTCATCGCAGGGCGCATGAACCGGCTGATGGCCTTTCTCGCCCGCCGCCTGGCCACCCGGCGGCAGGTCATCCGGGCCATCGGCCGGCTCACCGCCGAGGCGGCATGAGGAGCCGGCCTCACGCAGGAGGCATGACGAAGGCGGCATGACGCGGGCGGCATGACGCGGGCGGCATGACGACGGGGCGTGAGGCAGGCCGTCCTGGCGGCGGCCTCGGGCCGACGGTCAGCTCTTGCCGAGCGCCGTACGGAACCCGGTGTGCACGGCCGTGAGTCCGCCGTCGACCACCAGGGTGGTGCCGGTGATCCAGGCGGCGTCCCGGGAGGCGAGGAAGGCGACCGCCGCCGCGATGTCCTCGGGCTCGCCGACCCGGCCGAGCGGGTAGAGGGCGCGGACGGCGTCGAGTTCGTCGTCGCGCCCCTCCCAGGCGGAGGTGCGGACCGTTCCGGGGGCGACGAGGTTGACCCGCACGCCACGGGCGGCGGCGTGCCCGGCGAGGGTCCGGGCGAGCGAGCCGAGGCCGGCCTTGGCGGCACTGTAGACACCTCAGGCACTCAACATGTCAAGCGGCTTCGGCGAGAGCGGTTGGGAAGGCCGTGTCTTCGTCGAACAGCTTGCAGTTCTGGAGGCAGTGGTAGAGCTGGCCGAGCATGCGGTTGAAGAGGTTGCGCTGGGCGGCTGCGTGCCAGTCTCCGTGGTCGTCGCGTCGTCGCC